>JAJYTR010000071.1 GCA_021792975.1 Pseudomonadota bacterium
TGCCGTAGAACGGCGTGGCCAGGTCGTAGTAGCCGTTCTCGATCTGCACCTTGAGATGCGGGTTGTAGCGCATCGCCTCGGCCAGATCCGGGGCGACGTCGGTGTAGCCCGGCCAGTCGATGCGGCCGCCGTAGTGTTTCCAGTTCCAGTCGTGGCCCACGGCGCCGCTGAGCACGATGTAGTTGCGGTCCTCGCCGAAGTGCAGCGTCTGCCGCACATAGCGGTTGAACGCGGCGGTGTAGGCGCCGGTGATGGCGTCGCTCTGCGGATCGTTGTGCGCGTATTCGGCCAGCAGGTCGGCGGCCCAGCCCGAGTAGCGGCCGTCCAGGCGCCCGGTGACCAGGCCGCGGTCGCGCTGCAGTTGCGCCATGAACTGGAACAGGCTGACGCGCAGATCGGCCTTCTCGAGATAGGCGGGCTTGAGTCCGGTGTACTGCGCCAGTTTCTGGATCACCTGCGCCTTCTCGGCGGCGGGCAGCGACGAGCCCAGCATCAGCGCACTGGCGTACTCGCCGCGGGCGAAGTCCTTCACCTGCGCGAAGTAGACCGGCAGGTCGGCCGGGCACCGCACCACCTTGTGGTAGCAGGCCACCGCGGCATAGCTGGGCAGGAAGCTGATGTAGGGCAGATCGTTGCCCGGGTTGAAGCTGGCGGTCTCGAAGTTGAGGATCGAGGACATCAACACCACGCCGTTGAAGTCCATGCCCTGCTGCTGCAGGTCGTTGACCAGCACCGCCGAGCGCGTGGTGCCGTAGCTCTCGCCGATCAGGTACTTCGGCGAGTTCCAGCGGTCGTTGCGCGAGACGTAGTCGTAGATGAACTGCGCGAAGGCCTTGCCGTCGGCGTCGACGCCGTAGAAATCCTTGGGCGTGCCCACGCCGCCCTGGGCCTTGCCGAGGATGCGGCTGAAGCCGGTGCCCATGGCGTCGATGAACACCAGGTCGCTGGCGTCCAGCAGCGAGTCGTTGTTGTTGACGACGTTGTATGGCGCCGGCGGCGTGTGGTGGGCATCGCCGCTGATCACGCGTACCGGGCCGAAGGCGCCCATGTGCAGCCAGATGCTGGAGGATCCCGGGCCGCCGTTGTACAGGAACGCGATCGGGCGGGCGGACGGATCGCGCACGCCGTCCTTCACGTAGGCCACGTAGAACATGCTGCCGGTGGGCTGGCCCTTCTTGTTCTTGAGGACGATGGTGCCGGCGGTGGTGGTGTAGTCGATGCGCTTGCCGTTGACGGTGACGCTGCCGCGGGTCACCGATTTCTCGTCCTTCGGCGGCGAGGTGCGGATCGCGGCGCCGTGGCCGGCATGGGCGGGCGCGCCGGCGGCGTAGGCGGCGGTGCCGGCGGCAAGACAGGCCGTGATCAGCAGCGTGGCGAGGCGGGGCATCTTGCGGCGCATCTTCATGGGGGATTGCCTTGTGGAGGAGGGGGACCGGCACCGCGCGGGACGCCGGACCGTCGCTCAGACACCTGCGCGGCGTGCGGGTTCCCGGCCCTGCGCGGCGCGTTGCGCGGTCGCCGCGGTCGCCACACACTGCGCAGATTCTGTTCGCACACGCCATGTCCAGCCCGTCGCAAGCCATCCTCGATGCCAGTGCCCTGATCCGCGCGCGTCGTTTCGCCGAGGCGCGTGCGCGGCTGGAGAGCCACCTGACGCTGGCACCGGCAACGGTGCAGGCGCTGTGGCTGCTGGGCGGCGCCTGCCAGGAACTGGGCGATGCCGACGCCGCGCTGGCCGCTTTTTCCCGCCTGCTGGAGATGGAGCCGCGCTGGGTGCCGGCGCGTGTGGCGCGGGCGGAGCTGCTGGCACGCGCTGGGCGCACCGCCGCCGAGGCCGAGTTGCGCCGCGCCCTGGCCGACGATCCGCGCTTCACGCGCGCCGCGACCAGTCTGGCGCAACTGCTGCGTCTCGCCGGCCGCACGGCAGAGGCGCTGGACGTCACCACGGCGGCGTTGCCGCTGCAGGACGACGAACCCGGACTGCTGGTCGAACACGCGCTGGCCTTGCAGGCGGCGCAGCGAGGCGACGAGGCGCTGGCGGCGCTGGAGCGGGCGGTGCGCCGCGCGCCGCAACGCGGCGATGCCCAGCACTACCTGGCGCTGGCGCTGCATGCGCGCGGCGCGCACGGGCGCGCCATCGAACACGCGCGGCTGGCACTGGCGGCCGGCCAGGACGGCGCCGAGACCCGCGGCGTGCTGGCGCGCGCGCTGGCCGCCGCCCAGCGCCTGGACGAGGCCGAGGACGCATTCCGCGAGGGGCTGGCGCGCGATCCCGACGCGACGCCGCTGCATGAGGATTACGCGCGCCTGCTGTGGCTGCGCAGCGGCGATCTGGAGCGGGCCTGCGCGGCGCTGGACGCGGCGCTGGCGCGCACGCCGCAGCAGCCCGCGCTGTGGGCGATCAAGGCACAGCTCACCGGCAGCGCCGGCGATCACGCGCGGGCCTACACGCTGTACGCGCGGGCGGCGGCGCTGGCGCCCGCGCAGGCCGAGTATGAGCTCGCCGCCAGCACAGCCGCGCTGAAAGCGCAGCCGGAGCACGCGCTGTCGCACGCACGACGCGCAGCGGCGATCGCTCCGGACCTGGCACGCGAGGGCCTGATCCAGGCGCTGCTGGTCGACCGCCGGTGGGAGGAGGCACAACGCGAGCTCGATCTCGCGCGGGACCGCCAGCCCGAAGACCAGCAGTTGCTGGCACTGCAGGCCGTGCTGTGGCGTGCCTGCGGCGATGCCCGCTACCGTGCCCTGTACGACTACGGCCGCTGCGTGCGCGCCTGGATGCTGGATATCCCGCCCGGTTGGAACCGTCTGGCGGATTACCTCACCGATCTGCGCACCACCCTGGCGCGGCTGCACGACCTGCGCGGCCACCCGCCGGATCAATCGCTGCGCGGCGGCTCGCAGACGATGGGCGATCTCGCCGCGCATTCCGATCCGGTGATCCGCGCGTTCTTCGATCACGCCATGGCCGGCCCGCTGGCGCGCCACATCGCCTGGCTGGGGTCCGGCGAAGACGCGCTGCGCCGTCGCAACCGCGGACGCGGACATGTGCACGCAGCATGGTCGGTGCGCCTGCGCCCGCAGGGTTATCACGTCGATCACGTGCATCCGGACGGATGGCTATCCTCGGCCTGCTACATCGAAGTGCCCGACACGCTGGGCGACGGCGAGGACGACACGGGCGAGGAGTGCCGCGCCGGCTGGATCCGCTTCGGCGCCGTGCCGCTGCCGCTGGACCCGCCGCTGCGCGCCGAACACTACGTGCGTCCGCAGCCGGGCCTGCTGGTGCTGTTTCCCTCGTACATGTGGCACGGCACCGTGCCCTTCCCCGGCCGGCAGCCGCGCGTGACGATCGCCTTCGATGTCCGGCCGGGCGATGCCGGAGCCGGCGCGGCGCACTGACCTGCCGATCCGTGAACCGGGGCACGGCCCTGCCGGCTGGATTCAGGCAGGGTTGTTGCCGTTAGCCTAAAGTTAAGTCATGATCCGTCATCAAAACAGCCGGTTGTCGGGCGATTTGCATGTCCGACATCAAATTTCAACTTCAATACGCTGATCTGAACATGCAGCTGCTGCTCGTCCTGCTGGGCCTCGCCGCCCTCGCTGCCTTGGTGGTGCGCCGCATCCCCGAAGGCATGGTGGTAACCGTGCAACGCGTGGACGGTCACGCCCGCAGGCTGGAGCCTGGCCTGCATCTGGTGCTGCCCCTGCTGGAGCGCGTGCGTCACCGCATCAGCCTGGGCGGTCACGTGCTGATGCTGGACGCACCGGAATTGCGCGGCCGGCTGTACTGGCAGGTGCTGGAACCGGCGCGCGCCGAGGACGTGATCGAGCGCGCCGAAGCGCTGCTGGCGCAGACCATCGCCGAGGTCGCCAGCAGCCAGCGCGGCGCGGCGCCGGCGCAGCTCAAGGCCACGCTCAACCAGCGCCTGCGCGACTTCGGGCTGCTGGTGACGCGCCTGGAGCTTGGCGCGGCCTGAGCGCCGCGTCCCCGTATACTGCGCAGCCCCGCGGCGAACGCCGCAGCAGGCCGCGCATGTCTTCCCCTCCTACTCCCGCCACGCTGCTCGACGACGGCCTGCGCGCGCTGGGGCTGGAGGACGCCGTGCCGGCCGCGCGGCGCCTGCGGCTGCTGGCCTACCTCGATCTGCTGACCGGCTGGAACCGCCACACCAACCTCACCGCCGTGCGCGAGCCGGCCGCGATGGTCACGCGGCACCTGCTGGATGCGCTGGCGCTGCTGCCGCATGTGCAGCGGGGACGCCTCGCCGATCTGGGCAGCGGCGCCGGCCTGCCGGGCATTCCGCTGGCGATCGCACGTCCCGATCTGGCGGTGACGCTGGTGGACAGCAACGGCAAGAAGGCCCGCTTCCTGCGCGCGGCGGTGGCCGAACTGGGTCTCGCGGCCACGGTCGCGCAGGCGCGCATCGAAACCCTGCAGGGCCCGTTCGAGACCATCACCGCGCGCGCGCTCTCCAGCCTGGCGCAGATGCTGGACTGGGGCGGCCACCTGCTGGCCGAGGGGGGCATCTGGCTGGCGCAGAAGGGGCGCTACCCAGACGAGGAGCTGCGGGCGCTGCCACCCGGCTATGCTGCGCAGACGCTGCCGCTGCCGGTGCCGGGGCTGGACGCGCAGCGCCATCTGGTGATCATCCGCAGACGCCTGCCCGGGAACCGGAGCGCCGCATGACGCGCATCATCGCCATCGCCAACCAGAAAGGCGGCGTGGGCAAGACCACCACCGCGGTGAACCTGGCCGCGGCGCTGGCCGAGGCCCGCCGCAAGGTGCTGCTGGTCGATCTCGACCCGCAGGGCAACGCCACGATGGCTTCCGGCATCGACAAGCGCATCATCGCCGCCAGCGGCTGCGAGGTGCTGCTGGAGGAAGTCCCCATCGAGCACGCCGTCCTCGCCACCGAGGCCGGCTACGACCTGCTGCCGGGCAACGGCGATCTCACCGCCGCCGAACTGAAGCTGATGGACGCACTGGCGCGCGAGCAGCGCCTCAAGGAGCAGTTGCTCAAGCTCGGCCAGCGCTATCACACCATACTCATCGACTGCCCGCCGACGCTGCACCTGCTCACCCTGAACGCGCTGACTGCGGCGCATGGCGTGCTGATCCCGGTGCAATGCGAATACTTCGCGCTGGAGGGGCTGGCCAGCCTGCGCGACACCATCGCCGCGGTGCAGAAGCGCCTGAACCCGCAGCTGCAGATCGACGGCCTGCTGCGCACCATGTACGACGTGCGCAACAACCTGGCCAACGAGGTGTCGGCGCAGCTCACCCAGCACTTCGGCGAGCTGCTGCTGCGCTCGATCATCCCGCGCAACGTGCGCCTGGCCGAGGCGCCCAGCCACGGCAAGCCGATCAACCTGTACGACCGCGAATCGCGCGGCGCGCTGGCCTACATGGGCCTGGCCGGGGAAATGATCCGCCGCGAACGCCAGGCCCAGGCCGGCGCAGCGCCGCTGCACTGAGGCGACCGCGCATGCGCGCCGCCCATCGCCCCACCTTTGCGCGCCGCCCTGCGTGCGGCTGAGGAACTCCACCATGGCGGCTGCCAAGAAACGGGGACTGGGACGCGGACTGGATGCGCTGCTGGGACAGCCCGAGGAGCCTGCCGCCGCTGATGGCGCGCTGGAAACGCTGGCCGTGTCCGCCATCCAGCCCGGCAGGTACCAGCCGCGGCGCCACTTCGACGACGCCGCGCTCGACGAATTGGCCGCCTCCATCAAAACACAAGGCCTGCTGCAGCCGCTGGTGGTGCGCGCCGTCGCGCGCGGCCGCTACGAGCTGATCGCCGGAGAGCGGCGCTGGCGCGCGGCGCAGCGCGCCGGCCTCACCGAGCTGCCGGCGCTGGTGCGCGAAGTGCCCGAGCAGACCGTGCTGGCGCTGGCGCTGATCGAAAACATCCAGCGCGAGGATCTCTCGCCGCTGGAGGAGGCGCAGGCGCTGCAGCGCCTGATCGAGGAATTCGGACTGACCCACCAGCAGACCGCGGATGCCGTGGGCCGCTCGCGTGCGGCGGTGTCCAACCTGCTGCGGCTG
>JAJYTR010000072.1 GCA_021792975.1 Pseudomonadota bacterium
TGGTGGTGAAATCGCTATGAAGCCTTTCTCGTCGCTGCGCCCGATCTTTTCCGCCCTGCGCCGGCACAAGGCCGCGGTCACGCTGCTGGTGCTGGAGATCGCCCTGACCATGGCGGTGCTGGGCAATCTGCTGTTCACCGTGCACCAAAGCGCGGTGCTCCAGCGCGAGTCGACCGGAGTGCCGACCAACGATATTGCAATGATCCAAAGCATGGTCGTTGGCCGCGGCGGCCCGCACGCGAATACCGTGGAGCACAACCTCGCAGTGCTGAGGTCGGTACCCGGTGTGGTTGCAGCAAGCTTTGGCGCGGCGCCGATGGTGGGTGTCTATCGGAACCCGATCTACAGCAATGCGGGCCGCACCCGCATGGTCGCCCACGCCAACGTCTTCAGTGGCTCGCAGGACTACGCACAGACCCTGGACGCGCATTTGATTGCCGGACACATGCCCGCTGCGGGGAGCCTTCCGGATATGACGGCAACATCCCCGACCACGTTGGTACCGGTACTGATCACGCAGCAGCTTGCGCAGCGATTGTTTCCGGACCGGAGTGCTTTGGGACGCGTGCTGTACGACAGAAACCACAGCATGCGTATCGTTGGCATCGTGGATACGTTGCGCGCCACGCTGACGGGTCGCAGCAGCGACAATGACTCCATCCTCATCGAGCAACGCTTTGACCAAGTCATGGGCGGCCTGTTTCTGATCCGCAGTCGACCCGGGCAGATGGCACACGTATTCCCGCTGGCGGAGACAGCGATGCGGAAGGCCAATCCTGGGAACGCCGTGGGTCTGGCGAGTTTGCTGCAGGCGTTCATCACCAGCACATTCGCGGGTGCACGCGCCATCAACCGCATCCTCATGACAATCACCGCAATCCTGCTGATCATCACTGCGCTGGGCGTCAGTGGTCTGGCCAGTTTCTGGGTGCAGCAGCGCACGCGCCACATCGGCACGCGGCGCGCGCTGGGCGCCACCCGCGGCAGCATCCTGCGCTACTTCCAGACCGAGAACTTGATCATCGTCAGCATGGGCGTGGCGCTGGGCGCTGCACTCACCATCGGCCTCAATGTGCTGCTGATGCAGCGCTTCGCACAGCCGCGTCTGCCGCTGCAGTACGTGGCATTCGGCGCGCTGGCAATGTGGCTGCTCGGCCAGCTCGCCGTGCTGGGTCCGGCGCTGCGCGCCGCGCGCGTTCCCCCCACGGTGGCAATGCGCGCGGCGTGAACGCGGCGGTGTGCCGGGGATCCGGCCACCGACCTCTTCGCCGGCCTGGCCACGCGGCTTGCACGGGGTCGCGCGGCCAGGCGCTGCCGCAATGGATGCGCCTCAGCGGCGGCTGTGCGCTACGGGCTTCAGCGCCCAGGCACCATCGCCCAGCAGGAACAGCACGATCAGGCTCACCGCCCAGAACGCCGGGTACTCCCAGCCGCCGCCCTTGTCGGTGAACAGCCAGCCGTTGGCGCCATGCACCATCACGATCGTGCCCAGCATCTCGGCCGCCAGCGGCAGCGCCACCCACGGCGCGTACACGCCGAGGATCAGGGCGAGGCCGCCGCACAGCTCCAGCGCGATGACCGCATAGGCCAGCACCGCGGGCAGGCCCAGCGAGGCGAAATAGCCCACGAAACCAGGGATGGTGAACACGAAAATCTTCAGCGCGACATGCGCCAGGAACAGCACGCCGAGGCTGACGCGCAACAGCAGCGCGGCGTACGGAGCAGTGGCGGTCTTGATCATCGCAGCCCCCTTGATCGACTGGTCCAAGGAAACGTCACGCCGGCCTGCGTACGCACAACGGATCGTGCCGGCTGGCGGAGGCGGCGTGACGCCGCCCCAGGCGCGTAGCCTAGCCCCGATCGGCGGCGCGCGCGTGCTGCGGCACGGCATGTGCCGGGCAAAAGACGTGCTTGCTATGGCGCGACGGTCAGGGCGCGGTCGGCAACGGTCGGCGGCGGCGCCGTGGAGGCGCGCAGCTTGAGTTCGAAGGGCAGGGCGCGCATGGCCGCGGTGGCGTCGCCGCCGATGCGGCGGATCAGCTGTTCGGCAGCGGTCTCGCCCAGCAGCCGGCAGGGCTGGTAGACGGTGGTCAGCGGCGGCCAGGTCTGGCGCGAGATCGGGGTATCGTCGAAGCCGCACACCGACAGTTGCCGCGGTACCGCGACGCCGCGCTCCGCCGCGGTGCGCAGCGCCCCGGCGGCCATGTCGTCGTTGGCGGCGAAGATGGCCGTGGGCGGCTGCGGCAGGGCCAGCAGCCGCGCGGCGGCGGCCATGCCGGATTCGAACGAGAACTCGCCGGGCACGATCAGCGCGGGATCGGCGGCGATGCCCGCGGCCGCCAGGCTCTGCCGGTAGCCCTCGAGACGCCAGCCGCTGGCGCCGTGGCGCGGGTGTCCCACGATGTGCGCGATGCGCCGGTGGCCGAGCGCGATCAGGTGGTCGACGATCTCGCGCGCCGCACGGCGTTCGTCCAGCGCCGCGCCGATGCAGCGTTCGCGCTCGCGCGGCGAGATGCAGGCCACCGGCACCCCCTTCTCCTCGAGGCGCGCCATGATCGACGCTGTGTCGGTCACCGGCGGGGTCAGCAGCAGGCCGTCCACGCGGTGGCTGGTGATCAGCGCCTCGATCTCGTCCGCAGCCGTCGCGGCGGAGGAGTCGATGGGCTGGACGATGGCGCGGTAGCGGTGCCGCGCGCAGGAGGCCAGCACGCCGGCCAGCACCTCCATGACGTAACTGGGCGAGGGGTTGTCGTACACCAATGCGATCTCGAAGGAGCGGTTGGCGGCCAGACTGCGCGCCGAGGGGTGCGGCGAGTAGCGCAGCGCGCGCACCGCCTCCCACACCCGCTCGCGGATCGGCTCGCGCACGTAGCGCTCGCCGTTGAGCACGCGCGAGACCGTCTTGGGCGATACGCCCGCGCGGCGGGCGACGTCCTCGATGCGGGGGCGGGCGGTGGGCTCCTGCACGGCGGCGCTGGATGGACCGACGGCCGCGCTCAGTGCGACGCCGGCGTCTGCCGCAGCAGCCGCCGCAGCCGCAGGTACACGCCGTTGGTCCAGCCGAAGCCCACCACGTTCTGGGTGTAGCCGGCCTTGATCACCACATCGCTGCTGGCGGTGCGCATGTCGTATTTCTCGTAGATGGCCCCCCGGCGGCGGTAGACCCCGTGTACCGTCGCGGTGAACTGGCGCGCGATGCGGTGTGCGTCGTCCATGAAACCATAATCGGCCAAGCCCTTGGCGGCCAGCCAGTTGGTCGGCGCCCAGCCGAACGGCGCATCCCACTGCGCGCCGCTGTCCAGCGTGCTGGTCATCAGCCCGCCGCGACGGTCGAACAGCGCCAGGTGGCTGCGCACGGCGCGTGCCTGTGCCGGCGAGGCGGCGCCGGCCCACAGCGGCCAGAATGTGGTGACGAACGGATAGGCAGCGGGGCGGCTGCTGGCGAAGTCATAGTCCAGATACAGTCCCAGGCGCGGATGCCACAGGTACTTGTCCATGGCCGCCCGGCGCGCGTCCGCGGCGGCCCGCCAGCGTCGCACGTCCTGCGCCAGGCCCAGCCGGTGCGCGAAGCCGGCCAGATCCAGCGCGTAGCGGTACAGCAGCGCGTTGAGGCCCACCGGCGCGTAATCGGCGGTGGAGCCGCCGTAGGGGCCGAACACGAAGGTGGTGTCGAAGCCGGACTCGCGCATGGCGCGGTCGCCCTCGTAGAACTTGGCGCTGAGGCGGTAGCCGCCGTACCAGGCGCGCGCGCAGGCGGCGGAGTGCGCGATGTTGCAACTGTTGTGTGCCAGTGCGGCGATCTGCGCCGCGTCGGGGTGCAGCGGTGCCTTGACCAGATAGCCGCGATCCTGCGCCGGATGGGCCAGCAGCCAGCGGATGACGCCGCGCCAGTAGCCCGGGGTGTCCATCTCCGGCACCGGGCCGTGCCCGCCGTAGTCCCAGAAACGCGCCAGGCCTGTGCCGCCGGCGCGATGTCCGGGGCGGGTCCAGATCTCGTAGTTGCGCACGATCAGCGGATAGGCCTGCGCCAGCCAGTCATGGGCCGCGGCGGCGCTGGGAAACGCGCCGGGCGCAGCCAGCAGCGCGCGCACCATCTCGGCCAGGAACGGCGGCTGCGAACGGGTGAGGTAGTACGTGCGATTGGCGTTGAGCACGCCGCCGTAGTGCTGCACCTCGAACAGGAAATTCTCGACGATGCCGCGCGCCAGGTGCACGCGGCCGTCGGCCAGCAGGCCCAGTTCGATGAAGTAACTGTCCCAGCCGTACATCTCGTTGAAACGTCCCCCGGGCACCACGTAGGGATGCGGCAGGTACAGCAGCCCCTGCACCGGCAGGCCACGGCCGTCGAAGCTGCCCAGTGCGGTGATGGGCCGCGGCAGATTGCGCACGTCGACCTTGCAGTGTGCCTGCATGGCGCGCACGTCGGCGGGTACCGGCATGCCGTAGGGCAGGTACAGCGCGGGCGTGGTGTGCAGCTTGGGGTCGACGACCGAATTGCAGTCGGACGTGGAGCGCGTCAGCGTGGTCCAGGCGCGGGCGATGTAGGTGTCGATGGGCACCCGCGGCGGGGGTGCGGCCAGCGCGCCGCAGGAGAACAGCAGGCCGGCGCTCAGCAGGGTGCGCGACAGAAGGCGGGTTCGTTTCATGGTGTGTTGCTCGCGGGGGAGAGGGCCGTGCCGGCGGTCGCCGGCGCGGCGGCGCGTCCTGCCGCCGGCGTCAGCGTGCGCAGCACCCGGCCTTGCGCGTCGCGCGCCAGGCGCAGGTCGTAGCGGCGGCCGCCGATGGCGATATGGTGCAGCGTCAGCGCGCGCCAGCCCGCCGGCAGCACCGCCGGGTAGACGCCGCGCACGCCGTGGCCGGTGATGCGCAGGCCGGTGAATCCGTACACGAAGTTCTGGATGAATCCGCTGGAGGCCGACAGCAGGTAGCCGGTGTTGTTGGTCGGGGTCTCGGTGCGGACGTCGAACGGCGCACGCAGATAGGGCCAGGTGCTGCGCTGCAGCCAGAGCAGCGCGGTGTCGGGCATGCCCAGGGTGTCAGCGCTGATCGAGATCATGGTCATGAACATGCTGTTTGCGCGCACGATCGCGCGTTGCACGCCGCGCAATGCCGCCGTGAAGTCGTTGCGGCGCACCGTTGCCGGCATCGGGAAGTCCAGCGGCGGGTAATTCAGCATCGGCAGCGTGCTGCCGACCCAGGTTTCCTTGTGCGCGGCCGTCGGATCGAAGTCGAGGTAGTGCCCGCCCGGCCCGGAGAACGGGAAGTACAGGCGGTCGGCGACCTCGCGCCAGCGCCGGTCGGGCCGGATCCCCAGCTCCCGTGCGGCCGCGGTGGCGATGCGCAGCGCCTTCTGCGCGGTGGCATTGGTGAAGACGTCGTTGTCGACGTCGTCGTAGTCCTCGTCGGGCGAAACGACGTGCAGGATCTCGTAGCGCCCGTTGCGTGCATCGTAGTGGACGCGGCTGAGCCAGAAATCGGCCACCGCGCGGATGACCGGCCAGCCGCGCCGCCGCAGCCAGCGCCGGTCGCCGGTGGCCTGGAAATAATCCCACTGCGCGATGGCGATATCGCTGCCGACGTGGATCTCGGCCAGCGCGTTGCGCACGGCGAAATGCGGCGTCTGGTCGGTGCCGGTGCCGGGGTCGGCTTCCCAGGGATAGAGCGCGCCGCGCCAGCCGAGTTGTCGGGCGCGGGTGCGTGCCGCCGCGAGCGTACGCGCGCGGAAATCCACCAGGGCGGCCGCGCGCCGCGGATGCAGCAGCAGCAGCGCGGGGAAGTCCCAGGAATCGCTGTCCCAGAACACGTGCCCGTTGTAGTTGGG
>JAJYTR010000022.1 GCA_021792975.1 Pseudomonadota bacterium
AACCACCAACGTCGGCATCTGGCGCGCACCCGTCGCCACCTTCCAGGCCAGCGACAACATCATCGGCCGCACCACCGGCTTCGCCCTGCGCGTCACCCTCAGCAACGGTGCGATGCTGGGCCCGGCGCCGACCATCAGCGGCACACTCGGCGGGGTGGCGATCGGCACTGCTACAACGGGTTGGGCCGCTTCCGCGAGCGTCAGCGGCAACATCCTGATCGTCACCTTCACGCCCGGCAGCAGCGCCTCGGCGATCCAGGTGGGCGACAACATCGCCCTCGGCGCTTCGGGTACTTCCGCCAACGAACTGGGCACGTTTGTTGCGGGCGAGCTGCAGTTCAACACCGTGCAGGCGCTGGCGACCTCGGGCTCGCAGGTGCAGGGCACCTTCCAGTTCTACGATCCGGTCACCACCAACCCCATCCTGGGCTCGCAGACGGTCAACATCCTGCAGTCGGGCAACCCGGTGGCGACCAGCGCCACGGCCAGCAACACGAGCGCCAAGATCGACGTCGGCGCCACGCCCAGCCAGGCCTTCCTCTCGCCCTGCGGCGCCATCGGCGGCTCGAATAATACGAGCTGCACGGACACCTCGCCGGCGGTATCGACCAAGACCACGTTCGATTCCGGTACGGTGGCCGCGACTCTGGCCTCATCCACCACGGGTCCGGACTTCAGTTACTTCACCTTCGCGACGAGCGACAGCTTCACCACCAAGCTGACCGGCAACCTCTCGGCCTTCGCGCAGACGGGCTCGACCGTTAAACTTTATCCATCCGGCGCCTGCTCGGGCACTGCGGTGGCAACGGGAACGCTGTCGGGTACCACCTCGGCGACCTTCACCTTCCCCGGCCTGGCAGCCGCCACATCGGTGGGTCCGTATGAGCTGTGCCTCACCGAGCCCAGCGGCAACACCATGCCCATCGCCGCGACCGGCCTCAGCGCCTCCACCAGTTTCACGCGTGGCAGCACGACCGTGGCGGGCACCTCGCAGCCGCTGGCCCCGCTTGCCTACAACGCGCCGGTGGTGCACGTGTACACCTTCAACCCGGCCGGCAACAGCACGCAGCAGAGCTTCCTGCGCATCAGCAACACCGGGACCTCCGGCGGTCTGGTGACCATCCAGGGCGTGGACGACGCGGGCGTGGCGGCTTCGGGCCAGGTGACCTTCACCCTGGGTGCGGGCCAGTCGATGCAGCTCAACTCGACCGACCTGCAGAACGGCAACGCCGCCAAGGGCCTGACCGGTGCGCTCGGTGCGCCGACCAGCGGCAAGTGGCGCCTGACGGTGTTCTCGTACTTCCCCAACCTGGTCGTGACCAGCCTGAACCGCAACAACAACTCGGGCACCCTGACCAACCTGACCAAGGCTTCGGTCGGTCAGTAAGTTCCCGGCGTTTTCTGCTGGATTCACGGGCGGCCTCCGGGCCGCCCGTTTTTATTGAGTCCGCGCGGTGCCGATACGTGGCCGTTACCCCGGACCACCGCAAGGCAGGATGGCCGGGAGCACCCTGGGCGCATCGTGCCGCGCAACGCGGAGCCGGCGGCTTCGCCCGCGCAGGCCCGGAAGGGGTGATCGGAGTCGGTGCAACTAGCACGAACCGGTCCACGGTTCTCGAACAGGGTGCACGGCCTGCAAAAATGTATGATTAATGTAATTAAACGGATGCCAAACCGCCGGATGCATTGTCTATAGTCCCTCCATTCTTGGCATGGGGCCGGAAGGTATAGGGGGTTTCATGAGTGCACGTGTTGCGCGCCGGCAGGGACTGGCGCTGGTTTGTCTCGCCGCCGGCCTGGGTACCTGCGGCAGCGCCGCGGCGCTTTCGATCACTTCGAGCTCACCGCTGCCCGAGAAGGTGGCCAACTTCGATATCGCCGGCAACAGCACGGTGATCGGCATCACGCCGCAGATGAGCATCGTCATCGACCCCAGCGACAACATCATCGGCCGTACCACCGGCTTCGCCATCCGCATCACGCTTTCGGGCACCGCGACATTCGCGACCACGCCGGCGGTGACCGCGGGCGCGCAACTGCCTTCGGGCTGGACGGTCGCCAACGGCGGCGGCGGTGCCGGCCAGAACTATCTGATCATCACCTTCACCCCCTCGAGCGGTGCGGGTGCCATCACTTTCGGTGATATCGCGGACATCGCCGGCGGCAACACCGAACTCAACGCCAGCAGCGGCCACGCGCTGACCGGTCTCGCCGCGCTGCAGAGCCTCGGGCAAAGCATCAGCGAGAAGTTTCAGGCGTACGACCCGGTTTCCACCATGCCTATCCTCAATTCGGTGACCCAGGCGGTGCTGGTCTCGGGCAATCCCGTGGTGCAGAACTGCCTGATCCAGTTTTACGCCAATCCCAACGAGCGCATCGACGTAGGCACCAACGCCCAGCACCCCAGCCGGACCTACTTCTCCAGCACGGGGGTCATCGGCGCGCTGGACACCAACCTGTTCAATGCCGGTGCCATCAATTACGCCGTCGCGCCGGGCTTCGGCTATTTCCAGTACCACCCGACGGATCAGTTCGGCACGACCATGCAGGGGGCGTTCGGCGCCTTCAACCAGACCGGGGCCACCGCGACGCTGCACGACAGCCCCTCCTGCGGGTCGGCGCCATCCACCGTGGCCGGCGTGTTCAGCAACAGCAACGCGACGCTGACCTTCTCGTACACCGCTTCGCAGATGTTCCCCATTGACGGGGGCAACTTCAATACATCGTACCTCTACTCGAATTACTGCTTTACGGTGCCCACCAACAACCAGATCGCGATCGACGCGACCGCGGTGGTGCCGCAGACCACGTTCACCCGCAACGGCATCACCGACAGCGTGGCGTCCTGCGCCATGGAGCCGATGCAGTACAACGCCCCGGTGGTGCAGGTGCTCACCTTCAATCCGGCGGGCAACACGACGCAGCAGAGCTTCCTGCGCATCAGCAACACCGGTACCAGCGGCGGCGAGGTGCTGATCACCGGGGTGGACGATGCCGGCCATGCGGGCGTGGGCACGGTCAGCTTCAATCTCAACGCCGGGCAGTCGATCCAGTTGACGTCCGACGATCTGCAGAACGGCAACACGGCCAAGGGTCTGACCGGCGCGCTGGGCACGGGCACCGGCAAGTGGCGTCTCACGGTCACCTCGTATTTCCCCAATCTGGTCGTGACCAGCCTGAACCGCAACAACAGCTCGGGCACCGTGACCAACCTGACCAAGGCTTCGCAGGGCCAGTAGAGCCCGTACACATTGATCGCGGTGCGACGGGCGGCCTGCGGACCGCCCGTTTTTTTGGGAGAGAGTCATTCCCCGGACGTCATCGCCGGATGCTCCGATCGCGGGCGGAACAGGGACGGCACAGCACCCTGGCGGGACTGGCCGTGACGCTGCTGGATTGCGAGGTTCCGCTCGAAGGTGGCCCCGGAACGACGATGAAGAAAGTGGCTGCGCTGCCGATGACGTCATGCGTTGGGCGGTCCATCGGGTACGCCAAAGATGGAACTGCGGCGACGCCAGCGGTTAAGCTGTGCAGCCAGTTGCCGCAACGGCGAAGTTTCCGTGGCTGATCCGGCGATCCGCGTCTGCAATCTCGGCAAGACCTACCGGCTGTGGACCACGCCCGCCAGCCGGCTCACCGTGCCGATGGTGCAGCACCTCACCGGCTGGCTGGCGGTGCGCTGGCCGTGGCTGCGGCGCAAGGTGGATGCCTGGGTGGCGCGGCGCATGTCGCTGCACCATGCGCTGACGGAAGTGAGCTTCGAAGTGCCGCGCGGCGGCGCGCTGGGTGTCATTGGCCTGAACGGCGCGGGCAAGAGCACGCTGCTGCAGATCGTCGCCGGCGTGCTGCAGCCCAGCGCCGGCACCGTGCAGTTGTCCGGCCGTGTCGCCGCGCTGCTGGAGCTGGGCTCGGGCTTCAACGTGGAGATGACCGGGCGCGAGAACGTGCTGCTGAATGCGGCGGTGATCGGCATGCCGCGCGCGCGCGCCGAGGAGCTGATGGAGCAGATCCTGGAGTTCGCCGATATCGGCGAGTACGTCGACCAGCCGGTGAAGACCTACAGCACCGGCATGGCGCTGCGGCTGGCCTTCGCCGTGCAGGTGCACATGGAGCCGGAAGTGCTGATCGTGGACGAGGCGCTGGCGGTGGGCGACGCCGCCTTCCAGGCCCGCGCCATGGCGCGTATCGAGCAGATCCTGGCGCGCGGCACCACGCTGCTGTTCGTGGGCCACGATCTCAACGCGGTGCGCGCGTTCTGCCACCAGGCCATCCTGCTCGAGAAGGGCCGCGTGATGCTGCACGGCTCGCCCGAGGACGTGGTGACCGAGTATCTGTATCGCGTGCACCAGAAGGCGCGCGTCGAGGCCGCCGCGGCACGTCGCAGCGCCGACCTGCACCGCATCAGCGGCGGCTACGGCCACGCCGGCACCGGCATCCGGCATGCGCGCATCAACGGGGTGGAGCCGCACGTCTCGCTGCCGTTCGATGCGCCCATCGCGCTGGAGCTGCTGGCCTGGTTTGCCGAGCCCGCCGCCCACCCGGCGCTGATCGTCGATGTGATGGACGGCAAGGGGCTGCAGGTGACCGGCCGGCGCGTGCCGCTGCCGGCGCACGCCCGCGGCGGCGTCGAGGTGCGCATCCGCCTGCGGGCCACGCTGCAGAAGGGCGTGTACCGCCTGCGCCTGAGGCTGGTCGACGCGCCCACCCTCGAGCAGACCGAGACGCTGTCGCGCCAGGAAGGGCTGCTGTCGTTCGATATCGTCGACGACAGCCGCGCCCGGTTCACCGGGCTGTTCCCGCTGCCGATGGAGATCGAGGTGCGGCCGCAGCCGGCGGCACCGGCAGCACCGGGCCTGCCCAGGCTGACGGCATGACGCGCCGGCGCATGCTGTTCGTGCGTGACTTCCAGGCGTATTCCGGCGGGCACGGCAAGGTGTTCGACTGGTTCGAGCATGTCGCCAGCCATCCCGGCTGGAGCTGCGCGCTGTGGCTGACGCCGCGCTCGCGGCGCGATGACGGCAATCCGTGGCTGGCCGCGGGCATCGAGCCGCTGGCCGGCGAGCGCTGCCCGGCGGCCGGGTTCGACGCGCTGTTCCTGGCAGGCCTGGACTGGGCCTGGGCCGAGCCGGCGCCGGGGCAGCCGGTGATCAATCTCATCCAGCATCCGCGGCATGCCGATCCGGGCGATCCGCGCTTTCCGTTCCTGCGCCGGCCGGCGATCCGGGTCGCGGTCAGCGCGGAGGTGGCGCGGGCGGTAACCGGCGCCGGCTGTGCCTCGCCGGAGGTGCGGGTGATTCCGGCGGCGATCGACGTGTCCGCCCTGCGTGCGCAGGCCGCGCGGGCGCGTGCGGCGCCGGCGCATGCGCAGCCGCAGGCGTTGGTGGACGCCACCAAGGACGAGGCGCTGGGCCGTGCGCTGGCGGCCTTGCTGGCGCGGGACGGGGTGGCGTGCGAATGCATCACCGCGCCGGTGCCTCGTGCGGATTATCTGCACCGGCTGGCGCGGGCCGGGGTGGCGGTGCTGCTGCCGGCAGCGCGCGAGGGCTTCTACCTGCCGGCGCTGGAGGCCATGGCCATGAGGGTGCCGCTGGTGAGCTGCGATGCGGGCGGCAACCGCGAGTATCTGCAGCCGGGCGTCAACGCCCTGGTCGCGGCGCGCGACGCCACGGCCCTTGCGGCGGCGGCCGCACGACTGGCGGCGGACACGGGCCTGCGCGAGGCGCTGGCGGCGGCCGGCGCGCACACTGCCGCGCGTTTCGATCTGCCGGACGAGCGGCGCCGCGTGCACGCGCTGCTCGACCGCGTGCCGCCGATCCTCGACACGTCGACGCCATGCCGCATGCCCACGACCTCGCACTGACCGGGATCCCGCGCAGCGGCACCACGCTGGCGTGCACGCTCATCAACCGGCTGCCGCAGGCGGTGGCGCTGGCGGAACCGCTCGATCCCGCCTCGTGGCCGGGCGACGTCGACGCGCAACTGGCGCTGATCGGGCGACAGTTCGCTGCGCTGCGCGAGCGCTGTCTGCGCACGGGCGCGGCGCCCAGCCGGCAGCGGCAGGGCGTGATCGTCGACAACTTCTTCCACGGCGGCGGCGCGGAG
Organism: Pseudomonadota bacterium; assembly: GCA_021792975.1. Taxonomy (GTDB): domain Bacteria; phylum Pseudomonadota; class Gammaproteobacteria; order Xanthomonadales; family Rhodanobacteraceae; genus Metallibacterium. Next base: position 6,103 of record JAJYTR010000022.1, read on the forward strand.
CCGCGGACCTACGAGGCCGAGGTGGCCGAGGTCGCCATCGGCAAGCCGCTGCGCCGCGATTTCCTGCTGGCCGTCAAGCAGAACGCCGCGTTCCTGGCGCTGTTGCCGCGCCTGTCCGCGCGGCTGCGCGTGGTGGCGATCGTGCGCCACCCACTGGCGGTGCTGGCGTCCTGGTCGGGCGTGGACCTGCCGGTGGCGCAGGGGCGCCTGCCCATGGCCGAGCGCCTGGACGCGGTCCTGCGTGCGACGCTCGACGGCGAAGCCGACGTGCGGCGCAGGCAGTTGCACGTGCTGGAGTGGTGCTACCGGCGGCTCGGCCGCGCGCGCCCGCGGGTGGCGGTGGTGACGTACGAGTCGATGATCGCCTCGCGCGGCAGCACGCTGCTGGCGGCCTGCGGTCTGGCTGCGGATGCGTTCCGGGACCTCCCGGCGGACTGGATGCGCGCACCGGCCGCGGCGCCGCGCGAGCGGATGCAGGCCTGCGCGCGGGCGTTGCTGGAGATGCCCGCCGACGCCGCCTGGCGCACGTTCTACGGCGACGCCGACCTGCAGCGGCGCATGGATCCGCTGGCGCCATGAGCGCGTCGCCGCGCATCGCCTTCCTGATCGGCGGCGTGCAGAAGGCCGGCACCACGGCGCTGTGCGAGGCGCTGCGGCTGCATCCGCGACTGCGCCTGCCCGTCGCCAAGGAGGCGCATGTGTTCGATGCGCCCGACTACGACGACGCGGCTACGCCGGAACAGATCGACCGGCGGTTCGAGCCCCTGTTCGCGCAGCCGTTCCGTGACGGCATCCTGCACGGCGACGCCACCCCGGTCACGCTGTTCCATCCGCTCGCCCTCGCGCGCGTGCGGCGCTACAACCCCGCGATGCGCTGGGTGATCGTGCTGCGCGACCCGGCCGCGCGCGCGCGGTCGCAGCATGCGATGGAGCACGCGCGCGGCGACGAGCGCTGGCCATTCTGGGCCGCCGTGCTGGCGGAACCATTGCGGCTGTGGCGCGCGGGGGCCGACTGGAGCGAGCGTTCGGCATGGCGCCACCACAGCTATCTCGCGCGGGGGCGCTACCTGCCGCAGTTGCGGCGCCTGTACGCGATGTTTCCGGCGGCGCAGATCCTGCTGCTGGCGCACGCGGAGTGGCGCGACCATCCCGCCGCGACCCTGCAGCGGGTGTACCGGCACCTGCAGCTCGAAGCACCCGTGCGCCTGCCGCAACGCTCCGCGGTGCCGGTCGGGCGCTACGGCGACAGCCGCGCGCTGATGGCGCTGCTGCGGCCGTGGTCGGCCTGGCAGCGCCTGCGCGTCCGCAGGCGGTTTGGAATCGATCCGCGCTGAAACATTACACTAGGCGCCGTTTCGCGCGCCGGGAGACCGCATTGTCGAAGAGCACGCACAAGGCCGGTGCGGCCCTCGCCACCCGCGCCATCCACGCCGGGCAGACGCCCGATCCGTCCACCGGCGCGGTGATGACGCCGATCTACGCCACCTCCACCTACGTGCAGGAAAGCCCGGGCAGGCACAAGGGCTACGAATACTCGCGCACGCAGAACCCCACGCGCTTCGCCTACGAGCGCTGCGTGGCCGATCTGGAAGGCGGCGTGGCGGGCTTCGCCTTCGCCTCGGGCCTGGCCGCGGCCGGCACCGTGCTGGAGTTGCTGGACGCCGGCAGCCACGTCATCGCCATGGACGACCTGTACGGCGGCACCTACCGCCTGTTCGAGCGCGTGCGCCGGCGCTCGGCGGGGCTCGACTTCACGTTCCTGGACCTCAACGACACGGCCGCGCTGAAGGCCGCGCTCAAACCCAACACGCGCATGATCTGGGCCGAGACGCCCACCAACCCCATGCTGCGCCTGGTGGACCTGGCCAGGGTGGGCGCGTTCGCGCGCAAGCACGGCCTGCTGCTGGTGGTGGACAACACCTTCTGCTCGCCGATGCTGCAGCGCCCGCTGGAACACGGCGCGCACCTGGTGCTGCACTCGGCCACCAAGTACCTCAACGGCCACTCCGACATGGTCGGCGGCGTGGTGGTCGCCGGCAGCGGCGAACTGGCCGAGCGCATGGCCTTCCTGCAGAACTCGGTGGGCGCGGTGGCCGGGCCGTTCGACAGTTTTCTCGCCCTGCGCGGCCTCAAGACCCTGCACCTGCGCATGCGCGCGCACTGCGAGAACGCGCTGGAACTGGCGCGCTGGCTGGAGAAGCACCCGCGCATCGAGCGCGTGATCTACCCCGGTTTGAAGAGCCACCCGCAGCACGCGCTGGCGCAGCGCCAGATGGACGGCTTCGGCGGCATCGTCAGCATCGAGGTCAGGGGCGGACTCAAGAAAGCGCGCAGCATGCTGGAGCGCTGCCACCTGTTCGCGCTGGCCGAATCGCTGGGCGGCGTCGAGAGCCTGATCGAGCACCCCGCCATCATGACCCACGCCTCGATCCCGCCGGCGCAACGCAGGCGGCTGGGCATCGGCGACGGCCTGGTGCGCCTGTCGGTGGGGGTGGAGGCGCCAGCGGACCTGCGCGCCGAGCTGGCCTCGGCGCTGGATTGAAGTGGCTGCCGTGACGCCGCAAGCTACCATCGGCCTGCCCGGCGATGCGGCGTCATCGCAGGGGATCCTGGTGCTGGGCATGCATCGCAGCGGCACCTCGATCGTCACCAACATTCTCAACGTGCTGGGCGCGGAACTGGGTTCCCGTCTGATGCCGCCGGCCCACGACAATCCGGACGGCTTCCGGGAGCATCTGGATGTCGTGCACGTCCATGACGAACTGCTGGCGGCATTGGGACATGCCTGGGACGACTTCCGTCCGCTGCCGTCCGGCTGGCTGGAAACGGCGGCGGCGCGGCATGCACAGACGAAGATCGAAGCGTTGCTGCACGCGGAGTTTCTGGGCAAGCCGCGATGGGCCATCAAGGATCCCCGGCTTTGCCTGCTGATGCCGCTGTGGCGGAACGTGATCGGGCAGGTCGGCGCATCCGTGCGTTGTGCCCTGATCGTCCGGGATCCGCTGGACGTGGCGCGCTCGCTGAACATCCGCAACGGCATGGAAGTCAGCCAGGGCATGGCCCTGTGGCTGCGCTACAACCTGCAGGCCTTGAACGATACCGTCGGAATGCGGCGTTACGCCTGGTCCTATGGCGCGTTGGCCAGGGATCCGGCGCGGGTGGTCGGTGAGCTTTCCATGCGACTGGGATTGCAGGCCGCAGCGGCACGGCAGGTCGCGGCGACGTCGCTGGTGCGGCGCTCCGTCGATCGCCGGCAGCGGGACGTGCCCGCGCAGATCCGGCCCCTGATCCCGGTATGCACGGGCGACCAGATCGATCCCGACACACTCGCATCCACGTGCGATGCGGTGCTGGCCGAGGTGGGCTGGCAGGAGGTCGCGGCGGCGGCGGCGGGATATTTCATCCGCGAGCGTCAGCAGGAACGGGAACGGTGGCAGTCGATGGAGGCCCGCCTGGGCGACCTGCAGGCGGAACATGAGCGGATCGCGGCCTGGGCCTGCGAGCTGGACGGGCTGCGGGCGCGGCACGAGCGCGAGCTGGCGGAGGCGCGGGCGCGGATCGCCGATCGCGATGCGCTGATCGGCACCCTGCGCGGCGACGTATCGCGCCAGCGCGAGCTGGCCCAGCGCATGGCGGGCGAGTCGGCCGCTTTCCGCCAGCAGCTCGATCAGGTCCTGCGGTCGCGCTCGTGGGCGCTGACGCGACCGCTGCGCGCGCTGGCGCTGGCGCTGCGTGGCGAGTGGGGCGCGGCGCGGGATCAGCTCCGGCGGCACGGAGCACAGCCGCGGCCGTCCGCGCCATCCGCCCCGCCGCGGACGGGCGGTGCGGAAGAGCCGGTCGCATGCGATGCCGACGGGCTTGCCCAGCGGCGGGAAGGCGATACCGCGGCCGATCTGGCGGATCTGGGTTTCCCGGCCTATCACGAGCCCGAGGTCAGCATCATCATTCCCGCCTACGGCAAGCTGGAGGTCACCGCCCGCTGCCTGCGTTCGATCGCCGAACATCCGCCGCGGGTTTCCTTCGAGGTGATCGTGGCCGAGGACGCATCGGGTGATCCGCGAATCGACCGCCTCGCCGGGATCGCCGGCGTGCGCTACGAGAAAAACCCGCAGAATCTCGGCTTCGTCCGTTCCTGCAACCGCGCCGCGGCGTTCGCACGCGGCGCGTACCTGTACTTCCTCAACAACGACACCGAGGTCACCGAAGGCTGGCTGGACGCCATGCTGGAGGTGTTCGAACGCTTTCCCGATTGCGGCATGGTGGGGTCCAGGCTCGTCTATCCGGACGGACGCCTGCAGGAGGCGGGCGGCATCGTCTGGAACGACGCCAGCGCATGGAACTACGGTCGGCTCGATGATCCGCAGCGCGACGTCTATAATTATCTGCGCGAGACGGATTACTGTTCGGGCGCATCGCTGCTGATTCCGCGCGGCCTTTTCGAGTCGCTGGGCCGTTTCGACGAGATCTATGCCCCTGCCTACTGCGAGGACACGGATCTGGCGTTCAAGGTGCGCAGTGCCGGCAGGAAGGTTTACTACCAGCCGGCTTCGGTCGTGGTGCACTACGAAGGCGTCTCGCACGGCACCGACACCGGCAGCGGAGTCAAGGCGTACCAGGTGCGCAACCAGCGGGTTTTCCGCGAACGCTGGGAAACGGTGCTGGACGCGGAGCATTTCCCCAACGGTCAACAGGTGGCGCGCGCGCGGGGGCGCGATCGCGGCCGCCCCATGGTGCTGATCGTGGATCACTACGTGCCGCAGCCGGACCGCGATGCCGGTTCACGCACGATCATGCAGTTCATCGAGCGTTTCCTGGAGCGCGGCTACAGCGTCAAGTTCTGGCCCGAGAACCTGTGTTTCGATCCGGTCTATGTGCCGCGCCTGCAGCAGCAGGGCGTCGAGGTGATGTACGGGCCCGATCGCGTGCAGGGCTTTGAACGCTGGATGCAGGAGCACGGTGCCATGCTCGACTGCGTGCTGCTGAGCAGGCCCCATGTCGCTGCCCAGTTCATCGACACGGTGCGCAGGTATTGCGGCGCGCCGCTGCTGTATTACGGTCACGACGTCCATCACCTGCGCCTCGACCAGCAGCTCGCGCTGCACGGCGACGATCCGGCCCTGCGCCGCGAACGGGACTGCATCGAGGACGTCGAACGGCGGGTGTGGCGTGAGGTGGATGCCGTGTACTACCCATCGGAGTCCGAAACACGATATGTGCACGAATGGCTCGTGCAGCATGCATCCAAGGCGCGTGCTCATACCGTTCCCGCGTACTGTTTCGATGTGCGCTCCGGCGATGTCGGCGCGGGCCTGGACCGTCGCCGCGGCCTGCTGTTCGTGGCCGGTTTCACCCACACGCCCAACGAGAGCGCGGCCGCATGGTTCGTGCGCGAGGTCCTGCCGCTCGTACATGCGCGTTTCCAGGGCCTGCATCTCGCCCTGGTGGGATCGAATCCCTCGCCGGCCGTGCAGGCGCTCGCAGGCCCGTGCGTCGAGGTCACCGGCTACGTCAGCGATGCCGAACTGTCGCGCCGGTATGCTGGCGCGCGCCTCGCCGTGGCACCGCTGCGGTTCGGTGCCGGCGTGAAAGGCAAGGTGGTGGAGGCGATGGCGCACGGCGTGCCCTGCGTCACCACGGCCGTCGGTGCGCAGGGCCTCGACGCATCCGCCGCACTGATGGTTTGTGAGAACGCCGGCGACTACGCGCGGCAGATCATCCGCCTGCTGGAGGACGACACGCTCTGGCGGCAGCACGCCGCGGCGGGCATCGCCTATGTGCGCGAGCATTACACCTCGCAGGCGCAGTGGCGGGCGCTGGCGCTCGAGGTCGAGCGGCATGCCGAGGCGCGGCCGACGGAGATGTCCGCATGATCGCGCGCGCGCGCGCACCGCTGCGGCTGGGCCTGGCCGGCGGTGGCACCGACGTCTCGCCTTATTGCGACCGCTTCGGCGGTCACGTGATGAACGTGACCATCGACCGCTATGCCTACGCCAGCGTGACGGCCGCGGGCGATAGCCGTGCCTGCTTCGAGGCGCTGGACTTCGGCGGCATCGACCACCATGCCTGCGGCGGGACGGTCGGCCTCGATGGTCCGCTCAAGCTGGCGCGCGGTGTCTATGCCCGCGTGTGCCGCGATTACCTCGATGGCCGCCAGCCCGCGCTGCACGTGCGCAGCTACTCCGATGCACCGCCCGGCTCGGGGCTGGGTTCGTCCTCGACCATGGTGGTGGCGCTGGTGCAGGCTTTCGTCGAGTATTTCAGCCTACCGCTGGGCGAGTACGAGGTGGCGCACCTCGCGTACGACATCGAGCGCAGGGAGCTGGGCCTGGCCGGCGGCAAGCAGGATCAGTACGCGGCGGCCTTCGGCGGCTTCAACTTCATGGAGTTCTACGAGGGCAATCGCGTCATCGTCAACCCGTTGCGGGTGAAGGACTGGATCCGGGCCGAACTGGAGGCCTCGCTGGTGCTGTACTTCACGGGGCTCTCGCGCGCCTCGGCCGATATCATCGACCAGCAGTCACGCAATGTGGCCGAAAGCAACCCTGAGTCCATCGAGGCCATGCACCGCCTCAAGCAGGAGGCCATCGCCATGAAGGAGTGCGTGCTCAAGGGTGATCTGCTGCGGCTGGAGAGCACCATGCAGGCCGGCTGGCAGGCCAAGAAACAGACCGCGCAGAGCATCAGCAATCCCCTGATCGAGCGCATCGAGCGGATCGCCTTCAGCAACGGCGCGCGCGCGGCCAAGGTTTCCGGTGCAGGCGGCGGCGGGTTCATGATGTTCCTGGCGCGGCCCGAAGACACCCTGCGCCTGCGCCGCGCCCTGGCGGTCGAGGGCGGCAGCCTGCTCGATTTCCATTTCACGCAGCGGGGAGCCATGTCGTGGCGGGTGAGCTGAGCACGCGCATCGCGCAGGAATTCGACAAAACGCTGGAGACCTTCCAGCGCATGCAGGCCGATGCCGCTTTGCGCACCGCCGTCGCGCAGGCGGTGGACCTCTGCGCATCCGCGCTGCGCGCGGGCGGCAAGCTGCTCTTTGCGGGCAACGGCGGCAGCGCCGCCGATGCACAGCACTGGGCCGGCGAGCTGGTGGGCCGCTTCCATTTCGACCGCCCCGGGCTCGCCGCCATCGCGCTGACCACCGACACCAGCATCCTCACCGCGATCGGCAACGATTACGGCTACGACTACACCTTCGCGCGTCAGGTCGAGGCGCTGGGGCGCGGCGGCGACGTGCTGTTTGCCATTTCCACCTCGGGCAACTCCAGGAACATCCTGCGTGCCATCGAGGCGGCCAAGGCCATGGACATCCGGGTCATCGGCTTCACCGGCGAGACCGGCGCGGCCATGGCCGCGCGCTGCGATCTGTGCTTCCGGGTGCCCTCGCGCGAAACGCCCAAGATCCAGGAAGGCCACGAATTCCTCGGGCACCTCATCTGCGGGCTGATCGAGCACGCACTGTTCGGGCAGGGCGCATGACCGATGCCGCCATCATCCTGGCGGGCGGGATGGGCACGCGCCTGCGCGGCACCATCGGCGATCTGCCCAAGCCGCTGGCGCCGGTGCAGGGGCGGCCGTTCATCGCCTGGCAACTCGACCTGCTGGCCGCGCAAGGCATCCGCACGGTGGTGCTGGCTACCGGCTATCGCGCCGGGCTGTTCCGCGAGACGCTGGGCGAGGCCTGGCAGGGCATGCGGCTGCTCTATTCGCCCGAACCCCGGCCACTGGGTACGGGTGGTGCCATCGCGCTGGCGGCACGGCACATCGAGGGCGGCGACGCGTTCGTGCTGAACGGCGACACCTACCTGCAGCTCGATCTGCGCGCCTTCATGCTGGCTATGCGGCAGCAGCGGGCCTGGGCGGGCCTGGCTCTCGCGCAGACGGACGACACGGCGCGTTACGGTGCGGTGCACGTCGAAGGCGAACATGTCAGCGGGTTCGTCGAAAAGGGCCGGACCGGCGCCGGATGGATCAACGGCGGGGTCTACTGGCTGAGTGCGGACGCGCTGGCGGCGTTGCCGCACGGCGCGTATTCGTTCGAACGCGACATACTGCCCGGGTGGTCCGCGCAAGGACGGCTCGGCGCCTTCCGCGGCACACGCGGGTTCATCGACATCGGCGTGCCCGAGGACTATCGCCGGATCCAGCGGAGCTCTCTCGCTGCGCCATGTCTTGGTGATTGAGCGGTCTGCACGGCCTTTCCCGGGCGGTACCGCAGGCACGCGAACCGGCCTGACGCCACCGGCGGATTGCGGTGTGCGGCATCCGGCCCCGACAATGTCGACGGTGCCGCACCGCGTCGAACCTTGGATACGCCGAAGCCCATCCGCTGGCTGCGATTCTGTTACGACCGCCTGCCCGTCGCCGCGTCGCGCCGCGCGCGCTGGAAGCGCTGGCTGGCGGCGCGCTCGCGCTTGGCCCGCAGCCTGGTGGCTGCGGCCCAGCGGGACGCCGCGGCCGAGCGCGAACAAGCGGCGCTGGCCGCCGGCGCACATGCGGCACAGGCTTCCATGCGTCCCGCGGAGCGCGTGCTGGCGCGCGCCCACGCCGGCGCGCCGGCGGTGGGGCATGTGGCTTTGCGCGAGGAGCCGTTGGGGGTCGATCCCCGCGTGCGTCTGCTGGCGTTCTACTTGCCGCAGTTCCACCCCACGCCGGAGAACGACGCCTGGTGGGGCCGGGGTTTCACCGAATGGACGCATGTCGCGCGTGCGCTGCCCAAGGTGGAGGGACAGGTGCAGCCGCGGCTGCCCGGAGAACTGGGTTTCTACGATCTGCGGCAGCCGCAGGTTCTGCGACGGCAGGCCGCGCTGGCGCGCCAGTATGGCCTGATCGGTTTCTGCTTCTATTTCTACTGGTTCGGCGGTCGGCGCCTGCTGGAGGCACCGCTGCTGGACCTGCTGGCCGACACGACGCTCGATCTGCCGTTCTGCCTGTGCTGGGCCAACGAGAGCTGGACGCGGCGCTGGGACGGCCGCGACGACGACGTGCTGGTGGCGCAGCGGCACGGCACCGAGGACGACCTGGCGTTCATCGACTACGTGGCGCGCTACCTGCGCGATCCGCGCTACATCCGTGTCGACGGCAAGCCGGTGCTCGTCGTCTATCGACCCAGCCTGATGCCGGACCCGCGCGCCACCGCCGCGCGCTGGCGCGCGCGCTGCCGCGAGATCGGGATCGGCGAGATCCATCTGGCCTTCACCCTGGCGTTCGACAGCTTCGTGCCGCGTGATATCGGCTTCGATGCGGCGGTCGAGTTCCCTCCGAACAATGTCGCCGCACGTGAGATTTCCAAGGATCCCCTGCGGCTCGATCCCGGTTTTCGCGGCGCCGTCTTCGACTGGCGCTCGCTGGCCACGGCCGGCCCCCAGCTTCCCGACGATGCCGGCTTGCTGCATCGGGGTGTCTGCACGGACTGGGACAACGAGGCGCGGCGTCCGGGACGCGGACGCGTCTTTCTGCACGCCTCGCCGCGCGGTTACCGCGACTGGCTGGAAGAGGCCATGCGCGACACCCTGCGCCGGGCGCCGGATGCGCGGTCCGACCTGCTGTTCATCAACGCATGGAACGAGTGGTCCGAGGCGGCCTACCTCGAACCCGATGCGCGGTTGGGCTACGCCTATCTGGAGGCCACGCGCGCGGCGGTGCGCGCGGTCGCGGCCTCGCCCGTGCGTCTGCTTGCAGCGCCGCCCGAACGCATCACGGTGGTGCTGCATGCCTACTACGTCGACCTGCTGGACGGGATGCTCGAACGGCTGCGCACATGGAGCGTGCCCTGGCGACTGGTCGTCACCACCGTGCAGGAGTGCGGCGATGCCGTGCATGCGGCGCTGGCACGGGCCGGGGTGAAGGCCGACGTGCGTGTCATGGCCAACCGCGGCCGCGACATGCTGCCTTTTCTGCAGGTCGCGTCCGAACTGCTCGATCGCGACGAGCCGCTGGTGCTGAAACTGCATACCAAACGCTCCACCCATCGCAGCGACGGCGACGCCTGGCGCCACGATCTGCTGGAAAAGTTGACGGATGCCGGGCAGGCCGTGCGTACGCTGGCCGCGTTCGCCGCCTCGCCCACGCTGGGCCTGGTGGTGCCGCACGGCCACCTGCTGGACCTGCGCGCGTACTGGGGCGGCAATGCGGCGAACGTGCGCTACCTGGGCCGGCGCATGGGGATGATGGATATCGACCCGTCCGCGCAGTGCTTCCCGGCCGGCGGCATGTTCTACGCGCGCCCGGCGGCGCTGCGCCCGCTGCTCGACCTGCACCTGGACACGCTGGAGTTCGAGGCCGAAGCGGGCCAGACGGACGGCACGATGGCGCACGCGGTAGAGCGGGTGCTGGCGCTCGGCGTGCGACAGGCGGGCTTCCGCGTGGCCGACACGGCAACGCTGGATCCCGCCGCGACGGCGGCGGTCGCGCGCTATCCGTTCGCCCGGCATGAGGACACCTGACCATCACCCGGCGCGCCGGCCGCGATGGCCGGCGCAGGCCGGCCCCGCGGCTGCGCCCGCGCGACCGGATGTGTCACCATGACCGGCGTTCTCCGCAGGAGCATCGCATCTTGAAACGCGCGGTCATCACCGGCATCACCGGGCAGGACGGGGCCTATCTGGCGCAGTTGCTGCTGGGCAAGGGCTACAAGGTGTACGGCACCTACCGGCGCACCAGCTCGGTCAACCAGTGGCGCATCCAGGAGCTGGGCATCGCCGGGCATCCCGATCTAGAGCTGGTCGAGTACGACCTCACCGACCAGGGCACCAGCATCCGCCTGCTCGAACAGGCGCAGCCGGACGAGGTGTACAACCTGGCGGCGCAGAGCTTCGTCGGCGTGTCCTTCGAGCAGCCGGCCACCACCGCGCAGATCACCGGCGTGGGTACGCTGTTCCTGCTGGAGGCGATCCGCATGGTCAATCCGAAGACGCGCTTCTACCAGGCGTCCACTTCGGAGATGTTCGGCAAGGTGCAGGCGGTGCCGCAGAACGAGAGCACGCCGTTCTGGCCGCGCAGCCCCTACGGCGTGGCCAAGCTGTACGCGCACTGGATGACGGTCAACTACCGCGAGAGCTACGGCATCTTCGGCGCCAGCGGCATCCTGTTCAACCACGAATCGCCGCTGCGCGGGCGCGAGTTCGTCACCCGCAAGATCACCGACGCGGCAGCACGCATCACGCGCGGCAGGCAGGAAGTGCTGGAACTGGGCAACCTGGACGCGCAGCGCGACTGGGGCTACGCGCCCGAGTACGTCGAGGGCATGTGGCGCATGCTGCAAGCCGATCACCCCGACACCTACGTGATGGCCACCGGTCGCACCGAGTCGGTGCGCGATTTCGTCGACCTGGCATTCGCCGCGGTGGACCTGCCGCTGCGCTGGCAGGGTCGGGGCATCGACGAGGTGGGCGTGGATGACGCCGGCCAGGTGCGCGTACGCATCAACCCGCGCTACTACCGGCCCGCCGAGGTGGACCTGCTGATCGGCGATCCGTCCAAGGCCCGGCGCGAACTGGGCTGGGAGGCGCACACTTCGCTGGAGGAACTGTGCCGGCTGATGGTGCAGGCCGACCTCGCCCGCGTCGAGCATGACCGCTCCTTCTGAGCGTCCGCTGGCGCTGCTGACCGGCGCGCGCGGCTTCACCGGGCGCCATCTGCGCGGGGAACTGGAACGCGCGGGCTACCGCGTACTGGGTGTGGTGCAGGAGGCCGCCGCCGCAGCGGGCGAAATCGCGCTGGACCTGCGCGACCGCGAGGCCACGCTGCACGCGCTGGCGCCGCTGGCGCCGGCGGTGGTGGCGCACCTGGCGGGCATCGCGCAGGTGGCGCACGGCGATGCGGGCGCGCTGTACCAGACCAACCTCGTCGCCACGCGCCACCTGCTGGAAGCGCTGGCGCAGTGCGCTGCGCCGCCGCGCGCGGTGCTGCTGGCCAGCAGCGGCAACGTCTACGGCGACCTCGGTGCCGAAGTGCTGGACGAATCCATGCCGCCGCGGCCGGCCAACGACTACGCGGTCAGCAAGCTGGCCATGGAGCATATGGCGCGGCTGTGGATGGAGCGCCTGCCGGTCGTCATCGCGCGGCCGTTCAACTACACCGGCGTCGGCCAGAGCGAGGATTTCCTGCTGCCCAAGATCGTCGGCCACTTCCGCCGCGGTGCGCGCGTGATCGAGCTGGGCAACACGCATGTCGCGCGCGATTTCAGCGACGTGCGCGAAGTGGCGCGCTGCTACCGCGGCCTGCTGGAAACGCCCGCCGCGATCGGGCAGACGCTCAACGTGTGCTCGGGCACGCTCACCGCGCTGGACGAAGTGCTGGCGCTGATGCAAGAGCTGGCCGGCTATGCCGTCGAAGTGCGTGTCAACCCCGTCTTCGTGCGCAGCCATGAGATCGCGCGCCTGCGCGGCAGCAACGCGCGGCTGCGCGCCGTGCTGGGCGATGCGCCGGGCGGCATTCCCCTGCGCGAGACGCTGCGCTGGATGTACGAAGCGCGCTGACCCCACGTATCTCACCGCTCCCACGTGCCCGCCGGTGTCGCGTTCCATCGGTCCGTCCTCCCGGGCGAGGCGCTCCTGCTCTTGATGCCATCGCGCATGGCCCACGCTTTTTCTTCGTGGTCATCCCGGCCGGCGAGCAGCACCGGGCTGGTACGTCCTCCCAGCCGGCGCGCCGCCTTCTCTTGATGTCCTCCCAGCCGGCGCATTCCTTCTCTCGACGTCCTCCCGGACGGTCTCTCTCTTGACGTCCTCCCGGACGGCCCGCGCGGCGTTCCTTTTTTTGCTGTCATCCCGGACGGCCCGCAGGGCCGGGCCGGGATCCAGACGGGCACCGCGCCAATGCATGCGCCGCCCGTTCGAACGACCTGCAAGCCAGGCCGTTACAGCCAGGTCGCTGGATCCCGGGTTCCGCCTGCGGCGGCCCCGGGATGACAGCTCTTTGCGGTGCATGATGAGCATGGGCGCCGTTCGCGCACCCCCGGGATGACACCATGGGATATAACTACGAATCCCTTCCGGTCGATAAGCCTTGAACGATCTCCCGTACCCGCGCATATAACGGTGGGAGGTCGCTGGAGATCGACTTCCAGACGATCCCGAGGTCGACCTTGAAGTAGCCGTGCGCCACCGCATTACGCATCCGGTAGGCGAAGGCCAGGGGTAATTCGGGGTGGCTCTCGGCGAATTGGGGGCAGTGCTTGGCGATGTTGTTGCTTGCCTCGCCGATGATCTCGAAGTTGCGGATCACGGCATCTTGGGCCTTCCGGTCCTCAAGGAACCCCATTTCGTCCATGTCCTCGGTGTAGCTCTCGATCCGCTCGATGGCTTCGAGGATGTGCGCCAGGTAGTCGGACAGGCGTTGCTGATCCAGGCTCATACGGGCAGGGCTTCTGCGAGCACCCTGGCCCGAAACTTGTCCGGCAACGCATTGGGCGTCAGTACGTCTACCGGCACCCCGAGCAGCTTTTCCAGCTCGTAGCAGATCGCGCCGATGTCGAAGAGCGTGGTCTCCGGTGTCGGGTCGATGAGCAGATCCAGGTCACTGCCTTCGGCATCGGAGCCGTGCAGCACCGAACCGAACACGCGCGCATTGAGAGCACGGTGAGCTTCCACGACGCGACGGATCGCGAGCCGATGGGCCTGCAGGGCGGCGGACGGCTTCACGGACATCTTCCACACCGAAATCCAGTTTGATGGTAGGGCGGCGTCGGGTGGTGCGCAACACTCTAGCTAGTCCGGTTTCACATGCATGCGCCGCCCGTTCGAACGACCTGCAAGCCAGGCCGTTACAGCCAGGTCACTGGATCCCGGGTTCCGCCTGCGGCGGCCCCGGGATGACAGCCCTTTGCGGTGCATGATGAGCATGGGCACCGTTCGCGCGCGCCCTGGGATGACCCCAGAAAGCAGAATGGCGCGCTCACGGCGCACTCCTTCTCTCGACGTCTTCCCGGACGCGCCTCTTTCTCATGACGTCCTCCCGGACGGCCCGCGCGGCGTTCCTGTTTTCGCTGTCATCCCGGATGGCGCATTCCTTCTCTCGACGTCCTCCCGGGCGGTCCGCGCGGTGTTCCTTTGCTGTCATCCCGGACGGCCCGCAGGGCCGGGCCGGGATCCAGACGGGCATCCCGCAAGTGCCACTGGATCCCCGGTTCGCGCTGCGCGCGGCCGGGGACGGCAGCAACAAGCGCAACGCCTTCCTGCTGCGGCGTTCCTGTTTTCGCTGTCATCCCGGACGGCGCACTCCTTCTCTCGACGTCTTCCCGGACGCGCCTCTTTCTCATGACGTCCTCCCGGACGGCCCGCGCGGTGTTCCTTTTTTGCTGTCATCCCGGACGGCCCGCAGGGCCGGGCCGGGATCCAGACGGGCATCCCGCAAGTGCCACTGGATCCCCGGTTCGCGCTGCGCGCGGCCGGGGACGGCAGCAACAAGCGGGGCGCACGTAACACCCGGATCGTCACCTGCGCGGGGATGCCCCCGGGAAGCTGCCTGCGCGACGGAACAGCAGGGTTTGCCGTACGCGACACGCCCGCAGCAGACGCCTCACGGGCTGGGCAGCTCGCGTTCCTCGTCGGGATGGGCGATGCGCTGCTCCCAGGGCGTCCGCAGTTCCTCCTCCACCGCAGGGGTGCGCCAGCCGCTGCGCACGCCCCACAGGTAGAACGCCAGGCCCACCACGGCCACCACCAGCAGATCCCAGCCGTAGGGCAGGTAGCCCCTGCCGCCGAAACGCGTGCTGCCCAGCCACGACAGCAGCGCCATCACGGGCAGATACGCGATCAGCCACCACGCGCCGCGCAGGTGCCGTCCGAAATCGCGCCAGCCGCCCTTGGCCTGGTAGTAGAAGTACAGCGGCAGCGCCACCACCATCAGCAGGATGATTTCGCCGGTCAGCGGCCAGCGCGCCCAGTACAGCAGTTCGGTGGACATCACGAAGGCGATGCCGGCCAGCACCGGCAGCGCGGCGATGCGCAGCGGCCGCGTGAGGTCGGGCGCGGTGCGGCGCAGCGTCATCGCGCTGACCGGACCGGTGAGGTAGCTGATGATGGTGGCCACCGAGATCACCGCCGCCAGCGTGCCCCAGCCGCGGAAGAAGAACAGGAACAGGTAGGCCACCGCCAGATCCAGCCACATCGCCGGACGCGGAATGCCCCAGCGCGGATGGATGCGGCCGAACCGCTGCGGCAGCGTGCCGTTGCGCTGCATGCCCACCAGCATGCGTGCGGTGGTGGCGGTGTAGGTGATGCCGGTGCCGCTGGGACTGACGAAAGCATCGGCGTACAGCAGGATCGCCAGCCAGTTGAGGTTGACGATGATCGCCAGTTCGGCGAACGGCGAGCGGAAGTCGATGCCGTGCCAGCCGGCCTTCGCCAGCATCGCCGGCGGCACCGCGCCCAGATACGCCACCTGCAGGATCACGTAGACCACCGTGGCCAGCGCGATCGAGCCGAGGATGGCGATGGGAATGCTGCGCCCCGGATGGCGCGCTTCGCCGGCCAGGTTGACCGGGCTCTGGAAACCGTTGAATGAGAACACGATGCCGGCCGTGGCCACTGCCGTCAGCACGGCCGCGAAGTTGAACGCGTGCGCGCCGCCGTGCATGCCGACGTCGAAATTGCCGGGATGGAAGCCGCTGGCGATCAGCGCGATGCCGGTGGCCGCGGGCACCACCAGCTTGACCCAGGTGATCGCGGTGTTGGAGCGCGCGAACAGCTTGACGCTCCAGAAGTTGACCAGGAAGTACACCAGTACCAGCAGCGCGGCGATGGCGAGGCCCGGCAGCGTCAGCTCGCCGGCACCGCCCGCATGGTGTACGAACAGCGCCTGCGCCCAGGCGAACGGCCACGAGGCCATGTACTGCACCGAGGCTTCGGCCTCCACCGGGATCACCGAGACGATGGCGATCCAGTTGGCCCAGGCGGCGACGAAGCCCACCAGCGAGCCGTGCGAGTAGTGTCCGTAGCGCACCATGCCGCCGGATTCGGGGAACATCGCGCCCAGCTCCGCGTAGGTGAGCGCGATGCTGGTGATGATGGCCGCGCCCAGCACCCAGGCCCATGCCGCGCCGGGACCGGCCAGGCCCGCCGCGCGCCAGGCGCCGAACAGCCAGCCCGAGCCGATGATCGAGCCCAGGCCGGTGAACATCAGGGCCAGCGCGCCGACGTCGCGGCGCGGCGAAGGTGGGTGCTGCATGGGGCCTCCCGCGGGTGCCGCGCGAGTGCCTGGCGCGGGCATGAAACGGCGATTGTCGCAGCGCCGGCCGGCGCTGTCAGCCGGCGCCCAGCGCCGCCCGCAGCGCGTCGAGCTGCTGCGGCGTGCCCAGGTTGTGCCAGATGCCGCGGAAGTGTTCGCCGCCGACCTGCCCATCGCGCATCGCCGCGCGCAGCAGCGGCGCCAGGGGGAAGCGCGGCGGCTGCCCGTCCGCGCCCGGTGCGCTCGCCGCCGCCTCGCGCCAGCGCGCGAACAGCGCGGAACGGAACACGCCGATGTTGGCGTAGGTCAGCCGCGGCCCTTCGCCGTCCGCGTGCAGCAGCCCCTCGCGCAGCAGGAAATCGCCGCCGCCGTGATCGGGCGGGTTGTCGACCATGACCAGATGCGCCAGGCCGCGCGGCTGCGCGGGCAGGGTGGCGTAGTCGAAGTCGGTGTACACATCGCCGCTGACGACGATGAAGGGCTCCTCGCTGCCCAGCAGCGGCAGGGCGTTGAGCATGCCGCCGCCGGTCTCCAGCGGCAGCTCGCCTTCGTAGCTGTAGCGGATGCGCAGGCCGAAGCGCGCGCCATCGCCCAGCGTTGCGGGGAATTGCTCGCCCAGATGCGCGGTGTTGATGACCACGTAGCGCACGCCGGCCGCGGCCAGCCGCTCGAGCTGCCACACGATGACCGGCTTGCCGGCCAGCGGCAGCAGCGGCTTGGGCACGGCCAGGCTGAGCGGGCGCATGCGTTCGCCGAGCCCGGCGGCCAGGATTAGCGCCCTCATGCGCGGGGCCGGCTGAGGTCGCGTCCGGCGGCGGCGCGCTCCAGCAGCGCGGCCAGCGCGGCGAAGTCGGGATCGGCGCGCGCGGCGTCCAGCGCATAGGCGTACACGCGCGGCAGGTCGGTCAGGTACTGCGCCTTGCCGTCGCGGTAGTACAGGCGGCAGAAGATGCCCAGCACCTTCAGGTGCCGCTGCAGGCCCATGCGCTCGAAGGCGCGCAGGAACGCCGTGTCGTCCTGCGTGCGCGGCCACAGACCGGCGGCGACCGCGCGCGCGCGGTAGTCCAGCGCCCAGTCGCGCACCCGCCGCGGCGGCCAGGCGATGTAGCAGTCCTTCAGCAGCGAGACCAGGTCGTAGGTGAGGGCACCGCGCACGGCATCCTGGAAATCGATGATGCCGATGCACCCGTGTTCCAGCCGCAGCAGGTTGCGGCTGTGGTAGTCGCGGTGCACGAACACCTGCGGCTGCGTACGCGCGCTGGCGCACAGCCGCTGCATGGCCAGTTCCAGGGTGTCCCGGTCGCCGCGGGACGGCGTGAGGCCCAGATGGCGCTGCAGGAACCACTGCGGCAGCAGCTCCATTTCGGCGATCAGGCGGGCATCGTCGTAGGGCGGCAGTCCAGTGGCGTCCGCCCCGCGCTGCATGCGCAGCAGCGTCTCCAGCGCGGTGGCGTACAGCGGCTCGACGCTGTCGCTATCCAGCAGCGGCAGCAGGGTGGCCTCGCCCAGATCCTGCATGGCGATGAAGCCCAGGGCCTCGTCGTGGGCGTACACCTCGGGCGCGGCCAGTCCGGCGGCGCACAGGCGTCGGTCCACATCCAGCCAGGGCCGGATGTCTTCGTGGTCGGGCGGGGCGTCCATCACGATTACGCTGCGGCCGTCGGCGCGCGTGCCGCGCCAGTAGCTGCGGAAACTGGCGTCGCTGGAGGCGGGCGCCAGCCGCAGCGCGGGTTCGCGCAGCGCGGCGCGAGCCCAGTGCAGGCGTGCGGCGGCGCGGTCGGTGGGGTCGGCCATCGCGGGTCGCGTGCGGAATGCGGGCGGCGCGCCGCCCGCGGCGCCGCTCAGCGCGCCGCCATCAGCGCGAGGGTCATGTCCAGCATGCGGTTGGAGAAGCCCCATTCGTTGTCGTACCAGGAGAGCACCTTGACCAGGGTGCCGCCCATCACCCGGGTCTGGGTGGCGTCGTAGATGCTCGACAGCGGGTTGTGGTTGAAATCCACCGACACCAGCGGCTGGGTGTTGATGCCGAGGATGCCCTTCAATGCGCCTTCGCTGGCCTCGCGCAGCGCGGCGTCGATCTCGTCCCTGCTGGTGGCGCGCGCGGCGACAAAGGTCAGATCGACCACCGACACGTTGAGGGTCGGCACGCGCATGGCGAAGCCGTCGAGCTTGCCGTTGAGCTCCGGCAGCACCAGACCGACCGCGGCGGCGGCGCCGGTCTTGGTGGGGATCTGCGAGTGCGTGGCGCTGCGCGCGCGGCGCAGATCCTTGTGGTAGACGTCGGTGAGCACCTGGTCGTTGGTGTAGGCGTGGATGGTGGTCATCAGCCCGTGCACGATGCCGATCTTCGCGTGCAGCACCTTGGCCAGCGGCGCCAGGCAGTTGGTGGTGCAACTGGCGTTGGAGATCACCTGGTGCGCGGCGGTGACGCGGTCGTGGTTGACGCCGTAGACGAAGGTGCCGTCCACGTCCTTGTCGCCCGGCGCGGAGATGATCACCTTCCTGGCGCCGCCGGCGAGGTGCGCGGCGGCCTTGGCCTTGCTGGTGAACAGGCCGGTGCATTCCAGCACCACGTCCACGCCAAGCGCGCCCCAGGGCAGCCTGGCCGGGTCGCGCTCGGCGAGCACCTTGATGCGGTCGCCCTTGACCACGAGGTCGCCGTCTGCCACGCCCACCTCGTGCGGGAAGCGGCCGTGTGCGGTGTCGTACTGGGTGAGATGCGCATTGGTCCCGGCGTCGCCGAGGTCGTTGATGGCCACCACCTGGATCTCGTGCGTGCGGTTCGACTCGTACAGCGCGCGCAGGATGTTGCGGCCGATGCGGCCGTAGCCGTTGATGGCGACCTTGATGGGCATGGCGGGAATCCTCGGACGGTGGTGAAAACGCGATCTTATCGGCATCGGGACTTCCGGGCGATGCGGAGGATGGCCGCGGCGTGGCAGATTGGCGTGCGATCCGCCGGAGCACCCGCATGCGCGCCGCCGTCTACGCCGTTCTCGCCTGCGCCGGCCTGCTGGCCGCCGCGCCCGCCCGGGCCTGGGGGCCGCTGGGCCACCGCATCGTCGCCGACCTGGCCTACGCCGGGCTCGATGCACAGGCACGCGCGCAGGTCGACGCCCTGCTGGCCCGCCAGCACGCCGCCTCGCTGGCCGATGTCGCCAACTGGGCCGACACCATCCGCGACGCACCCGAACCGGATGCGCTGGGCCGGCAGACGGTCCCGCTGCATTACGTCAACATGCACGGCTCCTGCGCCTACAAGCCGGCGCTGGACTGTCCCGACGGCCGGTGCGTGGTCGCCGCCATCGGCCACTACGCAGCGGTCCTGGGCGACCGCGGCCGATCCCCGGACGCGCGCGCGCAGGCGCTGAACTTCGTGGTGCATTTCGTCGGCGACGTGCATCAGCCGCTGCACGCGGGCTACCGGCAGGACCGCGGCGCCAACGACTACCCGGTGCAGTTCCAGGGCGAGGCCACGAACCTGCATCGCGTCTGGGATTCCGGCCTGCTTTCCACGCGCCAACTGCACGCGCGCGCCTATGCCGCCCTGCTGGAACACCAGGGTCCGGTGACGGTGCCGGCGGCGGCCGCGACGCGCGAAGACATCCCGGCGCGGTGGGCCGAACAGTCCTGCCGCATGGTGATGGAGCGCGGCGTGTACCCGCGCGGCCACGTCATCACGGCGGACTACGTGGCGCGCATGCGCCCGCTCGCCGAGCAGCAGTTGCGCCTCGCCGGCGCGCGCCTGGCCGCGCTGCTCAACCGCGTGCTGGGCGCGCCGGCGTCGCGCCCGCGCTGAGGGTCATGGCCCGTGCGCCGGCTGCCCGATGGACGGCAGCGGCGTGCGGAAGGCGATGGCCAGCCGGTTCCAGCCGTTGATGGCGATGATGGCCAGGCTCAGCTGTGCCAGCGCGGCGTCGTCGAAGTGCGCACTGACCTCGGCATACAGCGCATCGTCGATGGGCTGCCGCGCGATCAGCGTCAGCGCCTCGGCATAGGCCAGCGCGGCGCGCTGGCGCGCGTCGAAGCAGGGTGCTTCGCGCCATGCCGGCAGCAGGTCGAGCTGCTGCTGCGTAATGCCCGCCGCGCGCGCATCGCGGTTGTGCATGTCCAGACAGAATGCGCAGCCGTTGATCTGCGAGACGCGCACGCGGATCAGCTCGAGCAGCGCGGTTTCCAGTGGGCTCCCGCGCACGGCCGCTTCCAGTCCGCGCATGGCGGCCAGGACGGCGGGAGCGGCGCGGCGGTAGTCGGCGCGTGGGTTCATGGCGGGATTCTCTCGGCAATCGCGCCCGCGCGGGGTGCGGACGCGGATGGGGATGCGGACGGGCGCGGACCGGGTTTCCGGCCGCGCGGCCGGGCCGGGTATCGTGACCGCGCGTGCGGCCACGGCGGGTTCAGCCCTGACTGCCCGCGGACGCCTGCTGCAGGGTGTCCAGCGCCAGTTGGGCATGCGCATACGCGCCGCCGGCGCGCATCTCCGCGGCCACCCAGATCGCCTCCATGATCTGCTGCTCGCTGGCGCCTTGCTTCAACGCGGCCTCGGTATGGCCGCGGATGCAGTACGGGCACTGGGTGACGTGCGCCACCGCCACGGCGATCAGCTGCTTGGTCCTGGCATCCAGTGCGCCGGCGGCGAATACCTGGGCGCTGAACGCCTTGAAGGCGTCGTAGGCGGCCGGGGCCAGCTCGCGGCGCTTGCGCGCCAGCGCCGGCGTGGCGGACGGATAGACGGGATGGTCCATGGGAAGCTCTCCTCGGGGTCAGTGCCGGGTGGGGGTGCGGCCCAGCGTCCAGGCGGGCGGATCGCTGGCCGGAAAACTCTCGATCAGCGTCTCGTCGAGCGACTGCTCGGTGTCGCGGGCGGGGTGCCGGCGCCGGGTGCGGGCGGTGGGTCGGGCGATCGGGCCGCCGGCCTTGCCGGCTGGCGGGTGCGCGGTTCTGCGGTGCATGATCAACCTCCGGGTGCGGGGCGTCCATGCGGGTGGTCGAGGCCGACATTGTCGCGCTGCAGGACGCGCTCGGCGCGGTAGCTCGAGCGCACCAGCGGACCGGCGACGGCTTCCGTGAAGCCCTTGCGCAGGGCCAGTGCGCGGTACTGCGCGAATTGCGCGGGCGTGACGAAGCGCGCCACCGGCAGGTGTTGCGGCGAAGGACGCAGGTACTGTCCCAGGGTCACGATGTCCACCCCGGCCGCACGCAGGTCGTCGAGCGCCTGCGCGATTTCGCCGTCCGTTTCGCCCAGGCCCAGCATCAGGCCGGACTTGGTCAGTGTCTGCGGCGCGTGATGCTTGGCAAAGGCCAGCACGCCGAGGGTCCGCGCATAGCCGGCGCGGGCGTCGCGCACGGGGTGCGTCAGGCGCTCGACCGTCTCCAGATTCTGCGCAAAAGTGACCAGGCCGGCGTCCAGCACCCGCGCCACCGCGGCGGTGCTGCCGGCGAAATCGGGCGTCAGCGCCTCCACCGCCGCCTGCGGCGTGCGCGCATGGATGGCGCGGATGCAGGCGGCGTAGTGCGCTGCGCCGCCGTCGGGCAGGTCGTCGCGGTCGACCGAAGTCAGCACCACGTAGCGCAGGCCCATGCGCTCGACCGCCATCGCCACGTGCTGCGGCTCCAGGGGATCGACCCGGCCGTGCGGGTTGCCGGTGCTCACCGCGCAGAAGCGGCAGGCGCGCGTACATACCTCGCCCAGCACCATCAGCGTGGCGGTGCCGCGGCCCCAGCATTCGGCGATGTTGGGGCACCTGGATTCGGCGCAGACGGTGTGCAGCACGTGTTCGCGCACGATCTGCCGCACCCGCGTGTAGCCCTCGCCGCCCGGCACGCGTACACGCAGCCAGGGTGGTTTGGGCTCCGCGTCCAGCACGCGGTTGCCGGCATTGGGCCGCAGTCCGCCCTTGACCGCGCGGACGCCCTCGGCGGTGCGGTAGCGCTGGCCGTCATGGACTATCTGCGGCCGCTCGTCTCCGGATTCCGGCACCGTGCTCATCGTTGCGGGTCCTGGCGGGCGGCTGCGGCGGCGCGCAATCGGGCGACCGCCTCGTGATAGCGCGCCTCGATGCGCGCATTGGCGAACACCGGCGGCGGCCGGTCCGGGCACGGCGGGCGCAGCACGTACATCGTGCCGCAGTAGGGGCAACGCTCGCGGCCGCTTTCGTGGATGGGCAGCCACACGTGCGGATGCGCGTTCCACAGGCTGTCGGCAGGCATGGGGCAGTACAGCGGCAGATCCGCCCAGTCCACCTCGCGCACCGATTCGGCGCAGGCGAGCGCGCGTCCGCTGACCGGGTCGATGGCGTTGCGGGCGGGTGCGGACACGGCTTCAGCGCTCGAGATGGGGCAGCTTGTCGGGCACGCCGTTCCAGGCATCGGCATCGGGCGGGGCGTCGATCCTGCGGTCGAGCACCGGCCACCGCGGCGCCAGTTCGGCGTTGAGGGCGAGGAAGTGCTCCTGCCCGGCCGGCACGTCGGCCTCGGGGAAGATCGCCTGCGCCGGGCACTCGGCCACGCACAGGGTGCAGTCGATGCACTCTTCCGGATCGATCACCAGAAAATTGGGCCCGGCGTGGAAGCAGTCCACCGGACACACCTCGACGCAGTCGGTGTACTTGCACTTGATGCAGTTGTCGGTGACCACGTGGGTCATGGGGCATCCTCGTGCCGCGGTCGCGCGTCGCTTCGTGTCCAGCGGTGCAGCGCGCGGTCGAACGGTGCCGCCTGTCCCGGCGCCTGCCGGCGCAGCCGCACATAGGCCTGCCCGGCCAGGCGGCAGGCCTGTTCGCGCGCGCCCGCCTGCCAGAGCGATTCCAGGGCCCGCAGCAGCAGTCCGGCCAGGGCGGCGTCCCCGTCACCCGGCACGGGTACGGCGGTGTCGCCAGCGGGCGCCGCGAGGGCCATCACCATGCGCTCGCGCGGTCGATGCCCAGGTGCAGCCGGGCCACCGGGCTGATGCGCTCGGGCGACCACGGCGGGTCGTAGGTCAGTTCGACCTCGATGCCGGTGCATCCGGGCAACTGCTGCAGGGCCTGCTGCGCGCCCTGGACCAGGTAGTCGGTGGCCGGGCAGCCGCGCGTCGTGGTGGTCATGCGCACGTGCACGCCGCCGGCCGCATCCTGTTCGATGGCGTACACCAGACCGAGATCGACGATGTTGTAGCCCAGCTCCGGGTCGATCACCGTGCGCAGCGCCGCGCGCGCCAGCTCCAGCGTGTCGGCTGCAGGGTTGTCCGCGTTCATGCCGGCGCACCCGTATCGGTGCCGGGGGTGAACAGCACTTCCCAGTCGCCGCCGCCGATTTCGCGCGCCTGGTGGGTGAACCCGCGGGCGCCGAGGACGTTGAACAGCGGCACCGGCTGGAAGGTGGCGTACAGGTGCAGGCCCTGGCCGGGCCGCAACGCGGCGACGGCGGCCATGATCGCCTCGAACGGCTCGCCGCCGGCGCGCAGCATCGGACGCACATCGAGCACGACATACTCGGTCATGGACGGTTCTCCGGTGGGGAAAGGGAAGTGCCGCGCACGAACAGCAGAGCCGGCGGCGGCACGCGATGTGGTGCCGCCAGGTGCCGCAGCCGGCGCGTGCGCCACAGCTCGCGCGCGATCGCCAGCGTGGCCAGCAGTTGCATCAGCGCGGCGATGCGGAACACGATCGGCCGGTCCGCCAGCAGCATCGCCGCGGCCAGTGCGACCGCGGCGAAATACAGGACGAACCCGCCGCGCGCGCGCCGCTCGTCCACCAGGTCCTGCACGCGCGGCGTGGGGCCCTGGCCCAGCCGCGGGCCGAAGGTCTCCAGCCAGGTCAGGAAGGCGACGATCTTGTAGAGCTGCGCCAGACCGAGCCCGCCCAGCCAGCCGAACAGCAGCAGATAGGCGATCGCCGGCAGCCAGCGCTGCCAGTCACCGCCGATCCAGGCTGGCAGCATCAGCGCCGCCGCCAGCGCCAGCGCGACCAGCGCCGCGCTGCTCATGCGCGCGTTCAGCTCCAGCACGCGGCGCTGGCGCCGCCGGTACAGCGTGCGCATGTCGCGCAGGTACAGCGCGAGCGCCGGCGCGCCGGCCAGCGCGGCGGCGATCAGCGGCACGCGCGGATCATGACCGGCGATGACCAGCACCGCGCCGCCGATCACCGCCAGCAGCAGCGCCGACGCGGCCAGCGCGAACGCGGCACGGCTGCCGCGCCGCTCCAGCTCGGGAGCCAGCATGAACATCGCCAGCAGGCGGTAGCTGACCCCGGCGGCGGTCAGGCTCAGCCAGCCACCCAGCGCCGCGATCACGTGCAGCGGCACGCCGCGACCCAGCAGCGCGACCGCCCAGGAGCCGGTCTCCGCGCCGCTGAGGACGCTCAGGAAGTCCAGGCCCAGCAGCAGTGCTAGGGCCAGCGCGAACAGTCCGGTCGCGACGAAGCGTGCCGGCAGCGCCCACGGCCGCGCGCGCCACAGGGTGTGCAGCAGGTTCCACAGCAGCAGCCCGAAACCCGCGCCCAGCAGAGCGGCCGCCAGGGCGAACCGGCCGGCGGGGTTGCCGCTGGCCAGCGCATGGAAGCCGGCGACCAGGCTCGCCGTGCCGCCCGCCAGCAGCAGCAGCGTCGGCAGCGACCATCGCGGATGCGCCAGCGGGCGCGCCACCAGCACCGGCACGAACTGCTGCAGTGCGCCGGCCAGCAGCAGGCTCAGCCAGCCCAGCGCCAGCAGGTGCACCAGCGCCAGCGTGTCCGGCGCATTCAGCGGCGGCCGCGGGTAGCCCCAGCCCAGCGTCAGCGCCAGTTCGCCCAGCAGCAGCGCCAGCAGCGCCAGTGCGAAATAGCTCATCGTCCAGCGCGAGAGCGTCACGCCCAGCATGGATGGATGCCTCGGAGGCGGCGCCGGCACGGGAGCCGGCGCGCCCTGCCCGGGATCAGCGGCTGCCGGCGTGCCTGCGGATTTCCACCCGCCACACCCGTGGCCCCTGTTCCAGATAGGTCCAGGAAAATTGCTGCGGATGCTCGGCTTCGAGCTGGTAGTACAGCGGCTTGGGATCGTGATCGTTGACCAGCACGAAACCGGCGCCGGGCCCGAGTTCGGCGACGCGATCGAAGATCAGCGCATGGCGTTGCGCGGGGATCAGGGTGCGGACGTCCAGTTCGGGCGTGGTGGCGGTAGCGGGAGCCATGGTGCGGATTCCTGAAGGGGAGGAGGGGGGCAGCCGCGACGCGCGGCAGGGCCGACGGCAGGGTAGGCTTCATAACATGTAATGTCAATACATCTTTAAGCCATAACCATGATCGCAACCGCTGCGGCGCAACGCGACAACGGTCTACGGCGCCTGCGTGCTTTCGATGGCGTGCAGCAGTTCCACCTCGGCGCGCAGGCTGTCGAGGTCGCGGCCGATGCTGGCCACCGCCAGCACGCGCCCGTCCTGCAGGTAGCGGCACAGGTAATCGCCGCGTTCGGGGTCGCCGTCTTCCTCGAGCGCATCCCACTGCGCGGCATGGCCGACGTAGCCGATAGTCAGCTCGCCGTGCTGGCTCCAGAAGAACGGCACCGCCGGCGGCACCGGCAGACCCAGCATCGAGCGCGCCGCCTGGCGGCCCTGGGTCTGCGCCCAGGCCCAGTGCTCGATGCGCCGGCGTGCGCCGGTGACGGGATCGGGCACGCTGGCGACATCGCCCGCGGCCCAGATCTCCGGCACACCGCTGCGGTAGTCGGCGCCGACGACGATGCCGTTGTCCACCGCCAGGCCGGCCCGCTGCGCCAGCGCCACGTCGGGGCGCACGCCCACGCCCAGCAGCACGAGGTCGGCGTCCAGCCGGGTGCCGTCATCGAGCTGCACCGCCTCGGGAGTGATCGCCGCCGGCTTGCGGCCCAGGTGGAACCGCGTGCCCATGCGCGCGTGCACAGCGCGCACGGCATCGGCCAGACGCTGCCCGAACACGCGGGCCAGCGGCTGCGTTTCCGGCGCCACCACGGCGACCTCCAGTCCCTGGGCGCGCAGCGCGGCGGCGGCTTCCAGGCCGATGAAGCTGGCGCCGGCGATCACGGCGCGCCGCGCGCCGGCGGCGATGGCGGCGCGGATGGCTTCGGCATCGGCGCGCGTGCGCAGCGTATGCACGTGCGGCAGTTCGGCGCCGGCGATCGGCAGCCGGACCGGCTGCGCGCCGGTGGCCAGCAGCAGCGCGTCGTAGGTGTAGCGGCGCGCGCCGTCGCAGAGCACGCACCGCGCAGCGAGATCCAGGCGTCCGGCGCGCACCTGCACGCGCTCGATGCGGCGCTCCCGCCAGTACTCCGCACTGCGCAGCGGCAGCCATTCCGGCGGCGCCTTGCCGGCGAGGTAGTCCTTGGACAGGTTGGGGCGGTCGACCGGGGTATCGGCTTCGCCGGCCAGCAGCGTGATCGGGCCGCGGTAGCCGCAGGCACGCAGCTCGTGCGCCGCGGCGTCGCCGGCGGCGCCGGCGCCGACGATCAGCACGCTGCGCGGCGTCTGCCGCGGCTGTATCGCGGCAGACGTGCGCTCGCCCTCCACCCGCACGCGGCCGTTTTCGCTGCGCACCGTCCAGCAGCGCAGCGCCTCCGGTGCCGGGCCGCTGCGCACCGCGCCGCTGGCCAGATCGAAACAGGCGTGGTGCCAGGGGCAGCGGATGCCGCCGTCGGCGACCAGGCCTTCGTGCAGCGGGCCGCCGTAGTGCGTGCAGCGTGCCGAAACGGCGTGGATGTCC
>JAJYTR010000023.1 GCA_021792975.1 Pseudomonadota bacterium
CGATCCGGCGCACCGCGGGCGATTTCTACACCGAAGGCGAGCTGCTGTGGCTGGACGTGGACACCATCATCCGCGCGCAGACGCACGGCAAAAAATCCCTGGATACCTTCCTGCACCTGTACTCGGAACCGGCACTGACCGGGCCGATCACCAAGACCTACACGCGGGCGGACATCGAGCATCTGCTGGGCGAAGTGGCACCCTACGACTGGCACGCCTTCTTCCAGAAGCACGTCTACGACGTCGCCGCGCTGCCGCCGACCGGCGAACTGCGCCGGGCGGGCTGGAAGCTGGTCTATACCAGCCGGCCGAATCCGTTCATGACCGCGATGGACACGCTGCGCCACGTCGACGATCAGTGGCTGACCTATGGCCTGAAGATCGGCAAGGGCGGCAAGGTGTTCGACGTGCGCGAAGGCTCGCCCGCCTGGAAGGCCGGCATGGCGCCGGGCATGGTCATCAAGGCGGTCGATGGACAGGCCTATTCGCCCGGCATCCTCGCCTACGCGATGAAGCAGGCCGAGCACGGCACCGCTGCGACCGAATTCGAGGTCGAGAACGACGGCTGGTACCGGCGCTATGCGGTGAGCTACCACGGCGGGCCGCAATACCCGCACCTGGTGCGCATCCCCGGGGTGCCGGACATGCTGGCAAGAATCATGGCTCCGCACGCGCATTGACGGCAGGCAGGGGGTCGCGGAAATGCCTCCGGCATCGCACTCCATCGCTGGCCGCCGCCGCTGCGCCGGCATGACCGGCGGCGGCCGCGCCGCGTCCGCGGCGCGGCGTTCGGCACTCGTGCGGCGGATCCTGCAGAATCCCGGCCTGCTGGGCCGGTCCCGTGCCGGCCGGCCCGATCGGGAAAACACGCGATGCGCATGAAGGCCACCACACTCCGCCTGGTCGCCATGAACTTCCTGGAGTTCTTTGTCTGGGGTTCCTGGCTGACCACATTCGGCGCGTACTGGTTTCTCACCCGGCACTGGTCGGCCAGCGAGTTCGGCGCGGTCTTCTCGACCATGGGCATCGCTTCCCTCTTCATGCCCACGCTGATGGGCATCGTCGCCGACAAGTGGGTCAATGCCGAACGGCTGTACGGCATCCTGCATCTCGTCGGCGCCTGCATGCTGTTCGCGGTACCGCTGATCGACACACCTGCGGCGCTGTTCTGGGTGATGCTGATCAACGTCTGCTGCTACATGCCGACCATCTCCCTGTCGATCACCGTCTCCTACAACGCGCTGAAGAACGAAGGGGCGGACGTGGTCCGGGATTTCCCGCCGATCCGCGTGTGGGGCACGATCGGGTTCATCGTCGCCATGTGGACGATCAGCCTGCTGCACATCGAAAAAAGCGCGATCCAGTTCGACGTGGCCGGCGCCTCCGCGCTGGTGCTCGGCCTGTACGCGTTCAGCCTGCCGCGCTGTCCGCCGCGGGACGTGCACCACGGTTCGCTGGTCGATGTGCTGGGCCTGCGCGCGTTCGCCCTGTTCAAGAACTACAACATGGCGGTGTTCTTCCTGTTCGCGATGGCGCTGGGCGCCTCGCTGCAGCTGACCAACGCCTACGGCGACACGTTCCTACACAGTTTCGCCAGCAACCCCGCCTACCGCGACCTGCTCACGGTGCGCTATCCGAATATCGTCCTGTCGATCTCGCAGATGTCGGAAACCGGGTTCATCCTGGCGATTCCCTTCGTTCTCAAGCGTTTCGGCATCAAGACGGTGATGCTGACCAGCATGCTGGCCTGGATGCTGCGCTTCGGCCTGTTCGCCTACGGCAATCCCGACGGTCTGCTGTGGATGATCGTCCTGTCCAACCTCGTCTACGGCATGGCCTTCGACTTTTTCAACATCTCCGGCTCGCTG
The DNA here is from genome assembly GCA_021792975.1 of Pseudomonadota bacterium. GTDB lineage: Bacteria > Pseudomonadota > Gammaproteobacteria > Xanthomonadales > Rhodanobacteraceae > Metallibacterium. The sequence continues at coordinate 1,869 of JAJYTR010000023.1, forward strand.
TTCATCGAAGACCGGGTGGATTCGCGCATCCGCGCCAGTGCACAGGGACTGTTCATGATGATGACGAACGGCTTCGGCGCGGTGTTCGGCAGTTCGATCAGCGGGCTGCTGATCGGCCGCGATTTCACCTCGGCCCAGGGCGTGATCGAATGGCACGGCGTCTGGCTGAGCTTCGCCGCTTACTCGCTGGTCATCGCCGTGCTGTTCGCGATCCTGTTCCGCTACCGGCATGTGCGGCCCGGCCCGGCCGGCCTGACGACGCCGCATTGAAGATCGCAGCGCGGCGGAACGGCAGGCACTTCGGGAAAAGCGCCGGTCCGGCCGATCGGCGGAGCGCGCCGGTCCGCGGCTAGCCGAACACGCTCGCAGGCGGCGGCTGCCGCTCCCAGTACTCGCGCAGCGCGCGGTCCGGATCCTCCGACACGGCGGTCTGCCGATCCAGTACCAGACACGCGCGCCGGAGCGGATCGTAGGGCGGCCACGGCGCGCCGGCGATGGCCCCGGGTCTGCCTTCGGCGGCGAAGGCCACCCAGGCCTGCGACAGGTTGCTGCTGAGCGCCCGGGCTTCGGAGCATCCGGCGCCCAGGATCGCATCGCGGACGTTGCCGAACACCGCCGCGACATCGATGGCGTGCACGGCGCCGAACATCCCGTCGTAGGCGGGCGACGGCCAGTTCCACTGGTAAAGATAAACCGGTGCCCCGGACTGCTGCGCCTTGCGATCGGCCTGCGCGTAGGCGAAGCGCCGGAAGCCGGCGTCGGTGACGATGCGGGCATGTTTCAGGTAGGCCGTCTCCGCGGGCGCCTGCGGCGCGCGATACAGCGCCTCGATCTCCGCGGCGCGCTCGCCGAACTGCTGCCGGAGCAGCGCGGTCAGGCCGGCATCGTCCAGCGCGAAGTGATTGAAGAACAGGCCGGCGTCGTGGCGTGTGGTCGAGACGATCAGCGGCACTTCCGCCGATTCCGGCGGTGCGGAAGGATCGAACGGATGCCGCGGCAGCAGCGTTCCGTCGAGACCCGGCATGAACCGTTGCGCTCCGACCTTGATCTGCGCATCGAGCAGCCGCGTCCATGGCAGATGCCTGAGCGCGGAGAGATTGCCCCGCGCCACGCCGAGCTCGTGGAGAAATGCCTCGGCGGCGGCGGCGGCGGCGTCCTGGTCCGCTACGCGCAGCAGCGATCCGCTCTGGATCGCCGCGCGTGAGAAAAGTCCCCGCGCCGCCGGCATGGCCATCAGGCAGCTGACCTTCCAGCCGCCGCCTGACTGGCCCCACAGCAGGACCCGGCCGGGGTCGCCCCCGAACGCCTCGATGTTCTCGCGGATCCAGCGCAAGGCGAGGACGAGGTCAGCCAGCCCGACGTTGCAATCGAATGCCGGGTCCCCCATTCCGCGGCTGCAGGCGGCGAGATCGAGGAAACCGAAACTCGCCAGCCGATGCGACAGCGTCACCACCACCACGTCGCCGGACTGCGCCAGTCGGGCGCCGTCGTAGATCCGGGCATTGCCCGAGGCGATCACGAACCCGCCGCCGTGGATCGACACGATGACGGGCCGCCGGCGCCCGTCGCGCACTCCGCTGGTCCAGACGTTGAGGTGGAGGCAGTCCTCGCCCATGCCGCCCTCGGCCTGGACCATGTCGAACTGGATCAGGCGCCCGTAACGGTTGCCGATCGGCGTGGGCGCCTGCGGACAGATCGGCCCATAGCCCAGGCACTCGCGCAGCCCGGTCCAGGGGGCGGGTGGCACCGGATGCCGGAAGCGTCGCTCTCCCGCGGTCGGCGCACCGTAGCGGATCCCCTTGAACTGGATCACGCCATCGTTGACGAGTCCGAGGACTGCGCCGCTGGTCGTGACGGCCTTTCGGAACAGGCTGCCGGAGACGGATTCCGTGTCCACGTGCACGCCTCAGTAGGCGTTGCCCAGGGCGATCCTGAAGTCGATGCCGATGGTCCTGGGCAGCGACAGCGTGACCGGAACCGGCGCCGCGGGATCGTATTCGTTGGCGGTGGTCGCCGCGGACACCTGGCCCACCTGGTCGAACACGTTGTGGACATAGGCGTCGATCTCGATGCCGTGCGGCGCGAAGACCGCCAGGTCCAGATTCAGGTTGTTGTAACCGGGAAGACGGTAGCCCGGACTGACCGGGCTGCCGGCGTAACCGGCCATGCGGTTGCCGATGTAGGCATCGGTGAGGGTCAGGTCGCCGCTGTAGCGGTACGCGATCGGGAAGTCGTAATTCGCCGCGAGCGCGAGGTTGTACTTCGCGGAGAGCGGCAGCCGCGCGCCCGGCTGCGTGAGGCCGAGGGCAGGCACGGCGGAGGTGAGCCTGGCGTCCGTGTAGGCACCGGAACCCGATATCGTCAGATCGGGGGTGATCTTGTACGCGGCATTCAGTTCGAGGCCCTTGATCCGCGCGCTGCCGCCGTTCTCGATCTGGTTGATGCCGCCGTTGTTGACGGTCAGCTGGATGCGCGACCAGTGGATGTCGTAGACGTCCGCGTTCAGCAGGACGCGGTCATGCAGCAGGGTCGCCTTCTCGCCGACCTCGTAGTTCCACAGCTTGTCGGGCTGGAACGTCGGGGCGCCGTGACCCAGGGCGAGCACGAAGTTGGGGCCGCCGGGGCGGTAACCGCTGGCGACCTTGCCGTACAGCATCACATGGCGCGAGAGCTGATAGCGGGGATTGACCAGGTAGGTCGCCACGCTCTGGTCGGAGGTGGCGTTCTCGTGCGTCACCAGCGCGGGGTTGCCGGGCACGACCAGCAGGCCGTTGGCGAATTGCTGGTAGTGCTGGCGGTTCTTGCTGTAGCGGACGCCCAGGGCGAGATCGAACTTGTCGGTGAAATAGTGGGTGCCGTCGGCGAACAGCGATGCTTCCTGATAGATGCTCGGCAGGACGCCATAAAACGGCGAGAAGCCGAACAGCGTGCCGTTCGCGTTGGAATCGTCCTGCAGGTTCACGAACTCGTGCGTGGCCTCGTGGGCGTAGAAGCCGCCGACCAGCCACTGGAACGCCTTGTTCCGATACGAGGCGAGACGGATCTCCTGCGTGTACTTGCGGGTATTGGTGCGCACGAACAGCCCGTAGGACTGCATGCCGAAGAACGGCGCCAGCAGCGGGTTATAGACGTCGCTGAGGTCGTCCAGGTACTGCCCGTGGTCGATCTGGTAGGCGGTGATGGAGGTCAGCTCGGCCCAGTGCAGGTTCCAGTGCACCACGCCGGAGTACATGCGCAGCGACGAACCGGAAGGCTGGTCGAGGCTGTATGCCTGACGGTAGGTCCCGTACACGGGCTGTCCGGTATCGATATTGCGGAAATCGACGTTCAGGCCGTTGCCGTGGATGTTCTGCGAATAGGCCTCGAGTTTCACGCTGAGATCGGGATCGATCTGCGCCAGCAACTGGATGCGTCCGGCCAGGGTACGGGAAGAGCCCTGGTCCCTGGTGTTCAGCAGCACGTTGTTGCCGAAACTGCTGTCGAACGCCTGGATGGCATCGGCCCGGATCGCGACCTTGCCGGGCGCGAGCGGGATGTTGAGCATGGCGGCGGCATGGTCGTTGCTGCCCGCGTGGTCCGTGCTGGACACGCCGAAATCGCCCAATGCCCCGAACCCGTCGAGATTGGGCGCGTGGCTCACGTACTTGATGGCGCCGCCCAGCGCATTGGCGCCGTAGAGCGTGCCCTGCGGTCCGTTCAGCACTTCGACGCGCGACAGATCGAAGGTGTCGATGGGCAGGGTCTGGAAGCCCAGGCCGAACGGCGTGCTGGCCCCGATCGGCACCTCGTCGAGATACATGCCGATGCCGCTGCTGAGCTGCGTGCCACCCGTGGTCACGCCGCGAATGGCCACCAGGTCGCTGGTCGGGCCCAGCGACTGGTAGCTCAGCCCGGGCACGAACGGCGCGAACTGCTCGAAGCTGCGGGCGTGGATGCGGTCGAGGAACGCGCCGGTCAGGGCGGTCACGCCGCCCGGCACGTGCTGCAGGGATTCGCGGCGGCGGGTCGCCGTCACGACGATCGTCGGCAGCGTCGCCTGCGGTCGAGGCCGGGCAGCGTGCGACACGGTTCCGCCGGTACCGGTGGCCGGTGCACCCGCGTGGACGCCCGGAACCGCACTGCGGACGGAGGTCGAGTCGGCGGCTTGCGCCGTGCCCGTACAGGCCAGCGCGATGGAGGTTGCGATCAGACAATGAGCGGGCAGGTTGCAACGGATACGCATGGCGCATGCACCTCGCGGTGGATCGACGCCGGCCGCGGAAGCCGGGGATGGGGTCTGGATCGGGTGATGCCCGGAGGAGGGCGCGGCCTCCCCCGCGCGGCGATCGGCCGGACCCGCGGTCGGAGCACCGGCAGCGAAGCCGGGCATTTCGCGGGCGCCGTGTCCGTTTCGCGGCGGATTCAAGGAACGGGTCTGGGCGAGGGCCGTCATCGCTGCGTGCGCGAATCGGGACGCCCGGCCGGCAGCCCATGGCGGATGGGCGGGGAAAAGATCGAGAACCATGTCGGCAACGCTCCCCCCAAGTGGCCGGATCTGGTGCAATGCAACGAACGAACGAACGATCGTTCGGATGCGTGTGTTAGCACCGAACAATCTCGGAGTCAAACTGCTAGCATGCGACCAATCGATCGTTCGGACTATCGCGCATGACGCTCAACCGACGCCTCGCCGCCAAGGCCGCGCGGCTCCTGCCCGAACACAAGCCGCCGGGGTCGCCGGGACTGATCCTCGAGGCCGCGTTGAAGCTGTTCGCCGAGCGCGGCTACGCCGCCGCATCGGTGCGGGAAATCGCCGCGGCGTCCGGCCTGAAGCCGGCCACGATCTACGGGCATTACCCCTCCAAGGAGCACATCCTCGCGGAACTGTGCCGCGTCGGCCATGAGGAGCAGAACCGCAGCGTGCGCGCGGCGGTGCTGAACAGCGGCGCCGATCCGCGCGACCAGATCGTGGCGTACGTGCGCGCGCACGTGGGCATGCACACCTCGTTCCCCATGCTCGCGGTGGTCGCGAACGCGGAACTGCATGTGCTCTCGGCAGAACTCGGCGCCGCGACCTTCAGCCTGCGCGAGCAATCGGAGCGGCTGCTGGGCGAGATCATCCAGCGGGGACTGGATCGAGGCGTTTTCCACGTGCCGAACGCCTGGCTCGCCGTCGCCGCCATCGGCGGCATGGGCTTGCGCGTGGCGTACTGGTACTCGCCGGAATACAGGCTCGAGCCGCACGAGGTCGCCGACGTCTACGCCGAGTACGCGTTGCGGATCCTCGCGGTGAAAACGGACCCCTCAGCCGGGCTTTGAAGTGCCGGCCGGGCGGGCCGATTCCGGCGCGGCCGCGGGCCCTCGGCTGCAGCGGCATCCGCGGCAGGCGCGCCGGGCCGGTGCCGGATACCCGACCGCGGCAGCCTGCGCACGGGTGCCAGTGCCAGCTCTTCCCGGTAGATCGGGTGATCCGCGGGTACGGAAGGCATCCAGGTGATCGCGCCAACGCGGGCCACCGTGCTGCTGGCCGGGGGACGGGGCACCTTCCGGCATCCATGGTGACGGCGCCGGCGCAGCCGCGCACGCTGCACCGGGAACTGGACGAGCGGATACCGGCATGCGGGCACGGCACGACGATCGCCCGCGCGCGCCGCCACGCGGCGACAATGCCGCCATTGTCTCGCACCCGCCCGTCCCTGGACTGCCCGCTCGGAACACCGCACCCATGCCCGCACCCGACCTGTTCGACCTCACCGGAAAAATCGCGCTGATCACCGGCGCCAGCCGCGGCATCGGCGAGGAAGCCGCGAAACTGCTGGGCGCATGCGGCGCGCATGTGATCGTCGCCAGCCGGCACGGCGATGCCTGCCGGCGCGTCGCGGACGCCATCGCGCGGGCGGGCGGCACTGCCGAGGCGGCCGCCTGCCACATCGGTGATCTGGCGCAGATCGAGAACCTGTTCGCGACCGTCGCGTCACGGCACGGGCGCCTGGACATCCTCGTCAACAACGCCGCGACCAACCCGTATTACGGCCCCATCGTCGAAACCGGTGCGGACGTGTTCCAGAAGACCGTGGACGTCAACATCCGCGGTTATTTCTTCATGTCCAGCCACGCCGTGCGTCTGATGGGCGGGGGCGGTTCGATCGTCAACGTGGCCTCGGTCAACGGCGTGATTCCCGGCTTCCACCAGGGCATCTACTCGATCACCAAGGCCGCGGTGATCTCGATGACCAAGGCGTTCGCGCTCGAATGCGCACCGCTGGGCGTGCGCTGCAACGCGTTGCTGCCGGGGCTCACCGACACGAAATTCGCCTCGGCGCTGACGCAGATGCCGGCATTGCTGAACCGGGCGCTCGCACACGTGCCGATGCGCCGCGTGGCACAGCCCTCGGAGATGGCTGGCGCGGTGTTGTATCTGGCGTCCGCGGCATCGAGCTATACGACCGGCGCCGTGCTCAGCGTCGACGGCGGCTATCTGTCGGCGTGAAAGGATGGCGCGGGGACTGCGGGGCCACCGCCCTCCGCGGTTCCGCGCTCAGACCGCCCCTGCGGCGGCGCCCGCCGGATGCCGCGCCCCGCGCATCCGCATCCACGTCGCCAGCGCGGCGGCGTCCATGGGACGGCCGATCAGGAAACCCTGTGCCTTGGCGCAGCCATGTCGTTGCAGGAACGCGAGCTGCTCTTCGTGTTCGACACCCTCGGCCACCACCCGCAACCCGAGGTTGCGGGCCAGTTCCAGGATGGCGCGCACGATTGCCGATGCCTTGGCGTCCGTGCCGCAGGCCGCCACGAACGTGCGATCGATCTTCAGCAGGTCGACGGGCATCTGCATCAGACTGGCCAGAGTGGAGTGGCCGGTACCGAAGTCGTCGATCGCCACCTGCATGCCCAATGCCCGCATCGGTTCCAGCACCCGCTGCGCCAGTTCGGCATCGGGAAACGCGGAGCTCTCGGTGATCTCCACGATCAGCCTCTGGCCCGGCATGCCGTTGTGCGCCAGCGCACCGCGCACCGTCTCGATGCAGCGGTCGTCACGCAGCGCGCGCGGCGACAGATTCACCGCGACCGCCAGATCCAGCCCTTCCGCATCCAGCCAGTGCCGCCATTGCCGGCAGGCTTCGGCGATGGCCCAGTGGCTCATGGATTCGATCAGCCCGGTATCCTCGGCCAGGTCGATGAACGCATCGGGCTGCACCAGGCTACCGTCGGGGTTGCGGATCCGCAGCAAGGCTTCGACGCCGGCCACAGCACCGTCCGCGAGATGCACGATCGGCTGGTAGTGCAGCACCAGAGCGTGCCGGGCGATCGATTCCCGCAGCCACTGCATGCGCTGGAACCCCTGCGTGGCCGAACGGCCGATATCCGTGGAAAACAGCGCGTGCCGGTTTCCGCCCTTGGCTTTGGCGTGGTACATGGCCATGTCCGCCGCCTGCAGCAGCGACTCGACGTCGCCGCCATCGTCGGGATAGACGCTGAGACCCACGCTGGCGGTGCTGCGCAGACGCTGGCCGCCCGTTTCCTGCGGCTGACCGACCGCTTCCAGCAGGCGCTGCGCCATCCTGCCGGCGGCATCGGGATCGATGTCCTCGGCCCACACCGCGAACTCGTCGCCGCCCAGCCGCGCCAGCGTGTCACCCGCGCGCATCACGGCGGCGGCCTGCTGCGCGACGTGCCGCAGCAGCCGGTCGCCGGCCAGGTGACCGAGGACGTCGTTGACCGGTTTCAGCCCGTCCAGATCGAACAGCAGCAGGGCACAACGCCGATCCTGCCGCTGCGCGCGCTGCAGCGCGTGCTGTGCGCGCTGCATGAACAGCGTGCGGTTGGGCAGGCCGGTGAGCGGGTCGTGATGGGCCAGATGTTCGAGCTGGCTGCGCGCCTGCTCGACCTCGGTGATGTCGCGGGCCACGCCCAGCACCCCGTCGACTGTCCCGGCCTGCGAACGGATCGGGTTGTACTGCACCTCGTAGATGCGCCGGCGGAACGTGATCGTGAGCGTCTGCCGCTGGCCCTGCAGCGTGCGCCGGATGGCCTCGGGTACCTGCGGCAGATCGGCCAGCACCTCGTCGGCGCACCGGCCCAGCAGCTCCTCCGCCTTCAGCTGCACGTCCTGCATGCCGCGGCCTGCGCAATAGGTGAACCGCGCCTGCCGGTCCAGCACGAACAGGATGATCGGCGCCTGCTCGATGACGGCATCCAGGCGCAGCTCCGTCATCGCCAGCCGGGCGATGGCTTCGTGCCGGGCGCTGATGTCGCGGTACAGGCAGTAGACCGCGACCACCGTGTCGCGATGGCGGATGGGCGCAGCCAGCACCGAAACCGGCACGCGGGTTCCGTCGCGCCGGGTCCGGAAGGTCTGGAATTCCGACTGCATGCCGGCCTGTGCGGAGCGGTTGAGCGCGGCCGCCTCCGCGCGCAGCGTCTGCGGCACGATCAGCGGATCCAGCGGCTGCCCGCGGATGGCGGACAGCGGATAGCCGAACAGACTCTCGAAGCGGGGGTTGACGCGCAGCACCACCCCGTGGAGGTCCACCAGGGCGATGGCCTCGGGCGAGTGCTCGAAGAGGGCGTGCAGGTAAGCCGGGGCGAGCTCCTCGAGGCCTTGCTGTGCCGTCAGCGCGGAGGGGTGGGCCCGGGCACGGCCGTGACTGCCGCGCGCCGGCGCCGCATCCGCGCCGGCCGCCGCGTCGCGATGCGCGGCCGCCCCCTGATCCAGAGCGTCCATGGCGCAGGTGCGTTTCAGAGCGCCATCCGCGTCGGCGCCGGTACTGGCCGCAGCCCGCGCAAGCCGGGTCCGCGGACCTGCGCGGCCGCCCGCTCCGCCGCAGCGGGGTTGGCCGCGCATGCGGCGTGCCAGGCCCGTGCCTCGCCCTGCGCCCAGGCGCTGGTGAGCTGGCGCCAGCGCCAGCGCGCCAGCAGCGTGTTGAGCACCAGCACGGCCAGCAGCAGAGCCCCCAGCACAGCGGCGAGGCGGGCGTTATGGAAGCGCTCCAGCATCGCCGGGCCGCCCAGCAATGCCAGCGCGAGGGCCTGGGTGAACAGATAGCGGTCGGTGAGCCGGGTACCGGCGCGGCGCAGTGTTTCCATGGGTGATCCGGTGCATGACGGAGCCGACGCGACTCCGGATGCCATTCGACCCGGATCGGACGGATCGGATTGTGCGGCGCAACGGATCGTCAAACTTGTTCACCGACGCGCATGCCGAAGTGTGATGGCGAACGCGCCCGCGCCCGGCCCCTCATGCGCGCGGACCGCGCGCGTCCGGCGGCAGCGGCGCGGGGCGCATGCCCCGGTCCGTCGCGGCCGTCGCCGGGAACGCCGCCCGCCGCTTCAGCCGCCCGCCTTCATCCCGATTGCGCTGCCCAGGAATCCCCAGTTGTCGGCGTCGTGGCGCAGGTGCTTGTGCAGCGGCATGTAGATGTGGCTGGTGGCGGTGGCCACGTGCAGCAGGACGGGATTGGCGCAGCCCTGGTCGCGCTGCATCCGCGCGGCGAACTTGTAGGCGTTGCTGGGCACCACGCGGTCGTCGTCGGTCGAGGTGGTGATGATGGTGGGCGGGTAGCACACGCCCTTGTGCAGGTTCTGCAGCGGCGAGTAGGCGTACAGCCAGTGGAATTCCCGGGCGCTCCTGTCGGCATCGCCGTATTCGGCGATCCAGTACTCGCCGCCGGAGAATTTCTGGAAGCGCAGCATGTCCAGCACGCCGTGGCCGATGTACACCGCGCCGAACAGGTGCGGATGTTCGGTGACGCTGGCACCGGTCAGCAGGCCGCCGTTGGAGTAGCCCATGATGGCCAGGTGCGGTGTCGAGGTGTAGCGGTGGCGGATCAGCCAGCGCGCGGCGTTGGCGAAATCGTCGAACACGTGCTGCTTGTTCTGCAGCATGCCGGCCCGGTGCCAGGCCTGGCCGTACACGCCGCCGCCGCGCAGGTTGGGCATCGCGTAGATGCCGCCCATGTGCAGCCAGGCGGCGATGGCCGGACTGAAATAGGGCGGCACGGTGATGTCGAAGCCGCCGTAGCCGTACAGCACGGTGGGTGTGCTGCCGTCGCGCGCCAGCCCTTTGCGATGCACGATGAACATGGGCACCTTCACGCCGCCGGTGGAGCGGTAGAACACCTGGCGCACCACGTAGTGCCGTGGATCGAAGCGCACCTGTGGCTTGAAAAAGCTGTGCGTGCGGCCGTCGGCGACGTCGTAGCGCACCACCTCGCCGGGGCGCAGGAAGGAGGTGAACGCGAAGTACACCGCGGGCGAATGCGCGCGCGCGGAGATGCCGCCCACGGTGCCGGTGGCGTCGGGCAGGGGCACGCTGCGCAGGAATGCGCCGCCGGTGGTGTAGAGCGCCAGGCGGCTCTTGTCCACCACCGTGCGGTGCACCAGGATGCGGCCGTCGGCCAGATGGGCCGAGGCGATCACCGAGTCGGCTTGCTGCGGGACCACGGTGCGCCAGTGCGCCGGCGCAGGATCGTTCAGGGCGACCGCGATGACCCGTCCCCGCGGAGCGTCCCGGTCGGTCTGCACGTACACCGTCGAGCCCTGCGTGCCGATGGGCGTGTATGCCGCGTCGTCGCGCGTGAACAGCGGCCGCACCGGCGCGCGCAGATCGGGATGCGCGGGCTCGCCCAGATCGGCGACGTACAGCTCGTTGCTGGTGATGCGGAACTGGAAGTCGATGAACAGGTAGCGTCCGTTCTGCGACACGCTGCCGTCGATGATCCACTGCGGGCGGTCGGGACGGCGGTAGATCAGGCGGTCGTCGGTCTGCGGCCTGCCGATCCAGTGGTAGTACAGGGCCTGGTCGGCCAGACGCTGCACGATGGCCTTGCCCGCCGGCGGCTGCGGATAGCGCGAATAGAAGAACCCGCGATCGTCGCGGGTCCAGTCGATGCCGGAGAACTTCACCCAGCGCACGGCATGCGGCAGGGTCCTGCCGGTGGCCACGTCCAGCACATGGATGGTTTCCCAGTCCGAACCGCCGGCGGCGAGCGCGTAGGCCAGATAGCGCCCGTCCGGCGAGGGCACCCAGTCGGCCAGCGCGATGCCGCCGTGACGCGAGAGCGCGTTGGGATCCAGCAACACGCGCGGTTTCCCCTGCGGACCGCGCTGCACGTACACCACCGCCTGGTTCTGCAGGCCCGCGTTGCGGCTGAAGAACAGCCACGGTCCGCGCTGGACGGGCGGCGATTCCCTGGGATAGTCGGACAGCCGCAGCAGGCTGGCGTAGAACGCGGCGCGCAGCGGCAGCCGGGCCAGGTAGGCGTCGGTGAGCCTGTTTTCGGCGGCGATCCAGGGGCCCAGGCGCGGATCCTGGAGATTTTCCATCCACTGGTAGGGCGCCGGCACCGGGGTGCCGAAATAGTGGTCGACGACCGCATCGCGTGGCGCCACCGGATAAGCCTGCGGCGGCGGCGGAACGGACGCCGCGACGGCCGGCATGTAGCATCCCCATGCGGCAGCGCAGACCAGCATCATCGGCCACAGCTTCATCGCAGGCTCCCGCGCGGTCAGGGTGCGCGCGAATCTAGCACCGCGGGCACCGCGGACCGCCGGCAGGCACGCACCGTAACCGTTCCGTCAGGCGGCGCCGGCAGGGCGGCGGCTGGCACCGGGCTCCGCATGAAGGAGCTCGCGACGACGCCGCGCCGGATGCGGCAGGGAGCGGGCTCAGCGCGGAGGGGCGTAGCCGCGCAGCCACCCGGGTACGTCCGCTGCCGGCAGCGGCGGGGAGATCGCGTAGCCCTGCCCCGCGTCCGCCCCCAGTTGCCGCGCCAGCCCGATCAGCATGGGCGTTTCCAGCCCCTCCAGCACGGTGCGCAACCCCAGACTGCGCGGCACGTTCACCAGCGCCGCCAGGAAGTCGCGGCGCCGTGGCTGCGCACCCGCCAGATCGCCCAGCAGTTGGCGGTCGAACTTGACGCTGTCGAAGGGCAGCGTGCGCAGGCGCCAGAGATTGCTGAAACCCGAGCCGAAGTCGTCCATCACCAGTCGTGCGCCCAGCCGCGAAAGGCGCTGGATCGCCACGTCGCGCAGTGCGGTGGCGGCGGTCTCCTCGTCTTCCAGCAGCTCCAGCGCCAGACGCGCCGGCGCGATGCCGGTGCGGACCAGGGCGTCCTGCACCCAGTCCACGCAGTCCGGATGCACCAGCACCGAGGGCGGCAGATTGACCGCCAGCGCCAGACGGACGTCCTGCCGGTCCCACTGTGCCAACTGCCCGAGGCCGGCGCGCAGGCCCAGCACGAACAGGCGGTGCAGTTCGGCGCGCCCGAAGCCGGACAGGAATTCGCGCGGCGGGATGGTCGCGGCGGTGTCGTCGCCCAGTCGTGCCAGCGCTTCCACCATCACCGGCATGCCGCTGTGCAGGTCGACGACGGGCTGATAGGCCCACTGCACCGCGCCGTGGCTCAGCAGCTGCAGATGGCCGCGGCGCACCGCGTCCGGCAGCAGCTGGCCGCGGCTGCGGCGACCCAGCTCGCGGTAGGCCTGGTCGAACACCTGGCGCAGCGCCTGCAGGAACACGCGCATGGCCTCCGGCTCGAACAGCCCCGGCCAGCGGCCGTACAGCGCCAGCAGCGCGACCGGTTCGCCGCCCAGATCATCGATGGGTACCGCCGCCGAGGCGCGGATGCCGGCGGTGCGCGCGGCGCCGGCCCAGGGCGCCGCACCGGGATCGAGGTGATACGAGCGGTTGGTTTCGATCCGCCGGCTGCGCCAGGCGCGTGCCTGCGGCGAATGGCCGAAGGACTGCCGCTCATCCAGGGTGAGCGGACCGATGCCCATACGCTGGATGGCCTCCAGATACGGCTGGAATCCGGGCGACGTGAACTCGTAGACGATGCGCGCGTCGTTGTCGGGCCGGCCCAACGCCAGCGCCACGATGCCCGGATGTACGGCCAGCCGCTGCATGGCGCCGGTGACGAACTCCGGCCAGTCCGCGGCCTCGGCGCGCCAGCGCTCCAGCGCCACGATCAGCCGATGGCGGACCAGGGTCTGCTCGTGCGCACCGTCGATCTGCGCCTTGAGCTCCTCGCGCATGCGCGCGGTCAGCACCGCGGCCAGCGCGCTGCGCCGTTCCCGCGGCCAGGGCAGCGCCGCAACGGCGCGCTGCAGCCGCCGCAGCACCACCCACATCGCCTCCACCGCCAGACTCAGCGGGACGCCCAGGCCCTCGAGGCTTCCGCCCAGTGCACGCGCGCGTGCGACGTGCCGGCCACGGTTCAGGCGCGGGTGGAGCAGTCCCGTCAGGCATCGCCGCACCCACGCGGAACCCTGCACCAGGCCCTCGCGCTCGAGCAGGTCGAGCAGCGCGCGGCCGGCGGCATTGGTGTCGATCAGCGCCCGCGTGGCCTCGGCCGCCGCCTCGAGAGCGTCGTGCAGCCCGGCACGCGCTTCGCGGATCAGCGCGCGGGCCTGCGCATCGTAGGGATCGAGGCGGTCGAGGGCGCGCACTTCCGCCAGAACGGACTGCGCAGCCGGCGCGGACGCAGCGGCCTGGTTACCATCCGGCGGCGGACGGGATTGCGCCATGACGCCGCACCTCCGGCAGCATTGGAGCACCGCCGCCGCAGGTGCTCAAGCGGACGCGCGGCGGGCGCGGACGGCCGCGCCGTCCCCATCCCCAGCCCTTGGCGCCCGCTCTCGCGGGAACCATCATGGCCCGATCGCCCACGCCGGAAACCCTGCAATGAACGCTTCCATCCCGCGCTTCGGCGCCCTGCTGCTGGTCCTGGCCCCGCTGGCCGCGCACGCGCAGGCAACACCCGTCCGCCTGCAGGACTTCCGCGCGCTGGTGCGCATCGTCTCGCCGCAGTTCTCGCCCGGCGGCCGCCGCATCGCGTTTCTCAGCGTGCGGCCCGACTTCGTGCACGACCGCTACGACGCCACCCTGCGCGTGGTGGCCGCGGACGGCGGACCGGCGGCGGCGCTGGTGCGCGGCATGCGCGACCTGCACATGCCGCGCTGGGCGCCGGACGGCCGCACGCTGAGCTTCATCGCGCGCGTGGGCAAGCGGAAGCCGCAGGTGTGGGCGGTGGCGGCCGCGGGCGGCACGCCGCGCGAACTCACCGACGCGCCGCGCGGCGTCGAGCAGTACGCCTGGAGTCCCGACGGCAGGACCCTGGCCTACGTCACCCCCGATCCCTCGTCCATCGACGCACGCGACCGCCGCGACCACCACGACCTCTTCACCATCCACGACGACGACTACCAGGTCACTCGCCCGCCCGTACCCTCGCACCTGTGGTTGCTGACGCCGGCGAACGGCGCCGCGCGCCAGCTCACGCACGGCCGCGCCAGCGTGCTGGAGAACGCGCCGCCCTTCGCCGGGGCGGTCTCGCCGCCGGCATGGTCGGCCGATGGCCGCTGGATCGTCTACGCGCAGCAGGCCGATGCCGATCCGGCCGACAGCGACCGCACCACCGTCGTCACGGTGAACGTGGCCAGCGGCGCGGTGCGCCCGCTGACTGCGCAGCGCAGCTACGAGTACACGCCCGGTTTCGCGCCGGCGGGCGATGCCGTGGCCTATCTGCATCCGCACGGCCCCGGTCCGCTCAGCGACATGGACGTGTGGGAGATCGCACGATCCGGCGGCACGCCGCGCGATCTGACCGCCGACCTCGACCGCGACGTGTACTCCGACTACGCCTGGCTGCTGGCCGGCCGCGGCGTGGTGGCACTGGCCAACGACGGCGTCGGCAGCCGGCTGTACGTGCAGCCGCTGCACGGCAAGGGCCATGCGCTGGCGCTGGGCGATCTCGAACCGCTGCAGTTCGCGGTCTCGCGGCAGGGCGCGCTGGCGGTCGTGGCCGACAACGCCACCACCGCGCCCGAGCTGTATCTGCTGCGCAGCCTGCACGGCCGGCCGCTGGCGCTGACCGCGTTCAACCGCGGCTTTGCGCGCTACGCCTGGCCGCGCAGCGTCGATCTGCGCTGGCACGCGCCGGACGGCCAGCCGGACGACGGCATCCTCACCTATCCCATCGGCTACGTGCCCGGCCACCGCTACCCGCTGGTGGTGTACAGCCACGGCGGTCCGGAGGCTGCTTCCACCGAGGATTTCGACAGCGGCGAGATCGGCCCGCTGCGCGACCTGTTCGCCGCGCACGGCTTCCTGGTGTTCGAACCCAACTACCGCGGCAGCGACAACCTGGGCAACGCGCACGAGCACGCCATCTACCGTGATCCCGGCACCGGTCCCGACAGCGATGTGATCTCGGGCATCGAGCGGCTGCAGCGGCAGGGCATCGTCGACGCCTCGCGCATCGCTGCGGTGGGCCACTCCTACGGCGGCTACATGACCGCCTGGCTGATCGCGCACCAGCACTTCTGGCGCTGCGCGGTGGTGGCCGACGGCGCGGTCGACTGGACCGAGGAATACGAGCTCTCCGGCGCCGGCAATCTGGCCTGGACGCGCGACTCGCTGGGCGGCAGCCCGTGGAACCCGCACAGCGCCGCGCTCTACCGCAGCGGCTCGCCCATCACCTACGCCGGGCAGATCACCACGCCCACGCTGATCCTCTCCGGCACCGCCGACACCACCGTGCCCATCACCGAGTCCTTCGCGCTGTACCACGCGCTGGCCAGCCGCCACGTCCCGGTGCGGTTCATCGGCATCCCGGGCGCGTTCCACTCGCCGCAGGATCCGGTGCACCGCGAGCTGTACTACCGCGCGATCGAGGACTGGGTGGTCGCGCACCTGCGCGGCTGACCCGGCGGCGCGGCCCCGTTTGCGCCGCGCCCGCCGTAAGCGCGCCGCAAACATTCCGGCATGCGCCGCGGCGGCCGCGGGCGGCGGACAGTTTGTCGCATCCGCGCCGCGCGCGAGCCGGCGCCGCGACGCCGCCGATCCCGCCCGAAACCGTTGTGCCGCAAGGCCTGCGGGGCCGCCGCATGCGGCGACGCGGCGCATGCATCGCCGCCCCGCGCGCGGGCCCGCGCGGCGGTACGCGCGTCGTCTTGATCCAGATCAATCCGCGGACGCGGACGCTGCCTAGCCTCGCGGTCACGGCGCTCAGGCCGTTTGTTCCCAGTACGAGGTTGGTCATGTCTTCCCAGATCGAAAACAGCACATCGCGCCGGCAGTTTCTGAAGGTGGCCGCGGGTACCGCAACCGCCGCCGTGGTGGTGGGCCTGCTGCCGCGCACGGCGCGCGCCGGCGGTCTGCCGCACCTCAGCCCCGGCAACCCGGCCGCGCAGGCGCTCGGCTACGTGGACAACACCGCGCTGGTCGACAACGCCAAGTTCCCCAACCACACCAAGGCGCAGAAATGCGCCAACTGCGCATTCTGCGGCGCCAAGCCGGGCGCGGCGTGGGGCCCCTGCCAGTTGTTCCCGGGCTTCCAGGTCAACACCGACGGCTGGTGCTCGGCGCACAAGATGAAGGCCTGATGCCGGCGCGCCAGCCGGCGGGGCGGGGCCGGCGCAGTACCGCGGCGGCCCGCGCCCGCTCCGCCGGAGCGGCTATGATGCGCCGATGACCAGCGCCCAGTTTTCCCGCAGCCAGCTGCTGGCGTGCGGCCTCGGCCAGATGTTCGGCCCGGGCAACGCACGCCTGCCGCTGCCGGACATGCTGATGTTCGACCGCATCGTCAACATCTCCACCGAGGGCGGCGCCTACGGTCGCGGCGCGATCGAGGCCGAACTGGATATCCGGCCCGACCTGTGGTTCTTCGGCTGCCACTTCCACGAGGATCCGGTGATGCCGGGCTGCCTCGGGCTCGATGCGCTGTGGCAACTGGTGGGTTTCTTCCTGGCCTGGCTGGGACAGCCGGGGCGCGGCCGCGCGCTGGGCGTGGGCGAGGTGAAGTTTTCCGGCCAGGTGCTGCCCAGTGCACGCAAGGTCACCTATCTGATCGACATCCGCCGCGTGATGCGGCACAAGCTGGCCATGTCGATCGGCGACGGCCGCGTGCTGGTCGACGGGCGTCCCATCTACGAGGCCAAGGATCTGCGCGTCGGCCTGTTCACCAGCACCGCCGGCTTCTGAGCAGCGCGGTGCGGCGCGTCGCCATTACCGGCATGGGCATCGTCTCGTGCCTGGGCAATGACCCCGACAGCGTCAGCGCCGCGCTGCGCGAGGGTCGCTCCGGCATCCGGCACATGCCCGTGTATGCCGAAATGGGGCTGCGCAGCCAGGTCGCCGGGGTGCCGCAGATCGACCTGGACGCCGCCATCGACCGCAAGCTGCGGCGCTTCATGGGCGACGCCGCGGCCTACGCCTGCGTGGCGATGCAGTCCGCGCTGGCCGATGCCGGCCTCACGCCGGAACAGGCGCGCGGCGAACGCTGCGGCCTGATCGCCGGCTCCGGCGGTGCCTCGCCGGGCAACCAGATCGAAACCGCCGACCTGCTGCGCAGTCGCGGCGTGCGCCGCGTCGGCCCCTACATGGTGCCGCGCACGATGGGTTCGACCGTGTCCGCGGCGCTGGCCACGGCCTTCGGCATCCGCGGCCTGAGCTACTCGATCTCCGCCGCCTGTGCGACGTCCGCGCACTGCATCGGCGCCGCCGCGCGCGAGATCGCGCGCGGCACCCTGGAGATCGCCTTCGCCGGCGGCGGCGAGGAGGAACACTGGGGCATGACCGCGCAGTTCGATGCGATGGGCGCATTGTCCACGCACTACAACGACACGCCGCAGCGCGCGTCGCGCCCCTACGACGCCGCGCGCGACGGGTTCGTCATCGCGGCCGGCGGCGGCATGCTGGTGCTGGAAGAGCTCGAGCACGCGCGCCGGCGCGGCGCACGCATCCATGCCGAACTGGCCGGCTACGGCATCAGCTCGGACGGCGCCGACATGGTCGCGCCCAGCGGCGAAGGCGCGGTGCGCTGCATGCGCATGGCGCTCGCCGAGGCGGGCCTCGCCGCCGTGGACTACGTCAACGCCCACGGCACCTCGACACCGGTGGGCGACCTGGTCGAACTGCAGGCGCTGCGCGAGGTGTTCGGCAGCGACTGCCCGCCGCTGTCCTCGACCAAGGCCCTGAGCGGGCACTCGCTGGGCGCGGCCAGCGTGCACGAGGCCATCTATTGCCTGCTGATGATGCGCGACGGCTTCATCGCCGGCTCGGCGCACATCGACGAGCTGGATGCGCAGGCCGCGGACCTGCCGATCGTCCGCGAGTCGCGTCCTGCCGTCCTCGACACCGTGCTCTCCAACAGCTTCGGCTTCGGCGGCACCAACGCCAGCCTGGTGCTGCGTCGCCACCCGGCATGAACCCGCGCCCGTCCGCGGCCGTGCGCCGATGAGCCACCACGATCTGCGCACGTTCATCGGCGCGCTGGAGAGCGCGGGCGAATTGCGCCGGGTGGCCGAACCGGTGGATCCGCGGCTGGAGATCACCGCGTTCTGCCAGCGCGCGCAGCGCGCCGGCGGTCCGGCGCTGCTGTTCGAGCACCCCGCGGCGGGCCGCCATGCGTTTCTCGGCAACGTGTTCGGCAGCGTGCGCCGCATCGAGCGCGCGCTGGGCGGCCGCCCGGTGGCCTCGCTGCGCGAGCTGGGCGAACTGCTGGCCGCGCTGAAGGAGCCGCGCTGGCCCGGCTCGCTGCGTGCCGCCGCCGCCGCGCTGCCGGTCTACGGCCAACTGGCGCTGGTGGCGCCGCGCACGGTGGAGCAGGCGCCGTTCCTGGACGATTGCCGCGCCGGCGACGAGGTCGATCTCGGCGAACTGCCGATCCAGACCTGCTGGCCGGAAGACGCCGGGCCGCTGATCACGCTGGGCCTGGTGGTCACGCGCAGCGCGCGGCTCGAACGCCAGAACATCGGCATCTACCGCATGCAGGTGCTGGGCCGCAACCGCGTCGTCATGCGCTGGCTGACGCACCGCGGCGGCGCGCAGGATCACGCCGAGTGGCGCGAGGCGCATCCGCGCGAACCGTTTCCGGTCGCGGTCGCCATCGGCGCCGACCCGGCCACCACGCTGGCGGCGGTGGCGCCGCTGCCGGACACGCTCTCGGAGTTCGAGTTCGCCGGCCTGCTGCGCGGCGCGCGCAGCCACGTGCTGCGCAGCCGCCTCACCGGGCTGGACCTGCCCGCCGGCGCCGAGATCGTGCTCGAAGGGCACATCCACCCGGACGATACCGCGCCGGAGGGGCCGTTCGGCGATCACACCGGCTACTACAACGCCGTCGAGCGCTTTCCGGTGCTGACCGTCGAACGCATCTGCCGGCGCGCGGACGCGATCTACCAGGGCAGCTGGATGGGGCGCGCCCCGCACGACGAGCCCTCGGTGCTGGCGATGGCGCTGAACGACCTGTTCGTGCCGATCCTGCGCCGCATCTTCCCCGAGATCGTGGACTTCTACCTGCCGCCGGCCGCCTGTTCCTACCGCGTGGCCGTGGTCAGCATCCGCAAGCGCTACCCGGGCCACGCGCGGCGGGTGATGTTCGGCGTGTGGTCGTACCTGCGCCAGTTCACCTACACCAAGTTCGTGATCGTCACCGACGAGGACATTGACGTGCGCGACTGGGACGCGGTGCTGTGGGCGGTCTCCACCCGCGTCGATCCCGCGCGCGACTGCCTGCTGGTGGAACGCACGCCGGTGGACTATCTCGATTTCGCCAGCCCCGAACCCAACCTGGGCGGCAAGCTGGGCATCGACGCCACCAGCAAGCTGCCGGGAGAGACCACGCGCACCTGGGGCCGCCCGATCCGCCCCGACCCCGCCGTCGAGGCGCGCGTCGACGCGCTGTGGGCGCGGACTTTCGGCAGCGCGCTTGATCCAGATCAGTGACGCGGCGGCGCCGCGCGCCGATGCTCGCGTCCTTCCTTCCCGCGGAGCCACGCCCATGCAGCTGGTCTGCCCGGCCGGCAGCCTGCCTTCGCTGCAGGCCGCCATCGACCATGGCGCGGATGCGGTGTACGTCGGCTTCCGCGACGAGACCAACGCGCGCGCGTTCCCCGGCCTCAACTTCGACGATGCCGATCTGCGCGCCGGCGTCGCCTACGCCCACGCGCGCGGACGCAAGCTGTACGTCGCGCTGAACACCTATCCGACGCCGTCCGGCCTGCCGCGCTGGCAGGAAGCGGTCGATCACGCCGCCGACCTCGGCGCCGATGCGCTGATCGTCGCCGAGATGGCGGTGCTGGAATACGCCACCCGACGCCATCCGCAGATGGCGCGCCATCTGTCCGTGCAGGGATCGGCCACCACGCACGCCGCGTTGCGGTTCTACCACGAGGAATACGGCATCGCCCGCGCGGTGCTGCCGCGCGTGCTGGCGATCCAGCAGGTCGAGCGCCTCGCCGAGAAGACGCCGGTGCCGCTGGAGACGTTCGCCTTCGGCAGCCTGTGCATCATGGTC
This sequence comes from Pseudomonadota bacterium, assembly GCA_021792975.1. GTDB lineage: Bacteria > Pseudomonadota > Gammaproteobacteria > Xanthomonadales > Rhodanobacteraceae > Metallibacterium. The sequence goes on from JAJYTR010000023.1 coordinate 22,145, forward strand.
GAGGGACGCTGCCAGCTTTCCAGCTACACCACCGGCGTCTCGCCGAACCGCCATGGCGTGTGTTCGCCGGCCAGCCACGTGCGCTGGGGCGAGGAGCCGGACGGCCGCACGGCGCGCCTCAACGGCGTGCTGATCGACAAGTTCGCCGACGGCGAGCCGGCTGGCTATCCGGTGGTGTGCAAGGGCCGCTACCAGGTCAACGGCGAGGTGTTCCACGCGCTGGAGGAACCGACCAGCCTGAACACGCTCGACCTGCTGCCGCGGCTCGCGGGCAGCGGCATCGCCGCGCTGAAGATCGAGGGGCGCCAGCGCAGCCCCGCCTACGTCGCCGCCGTCACCGGCGTGTGGCGCAAGGCGATCGACCGCGTGCTGGAGACGCGCGGGAACTTCCGCGTCGAGAGCGCCTGGCAGAAGGACCTGTCGCGCGTCGCCGAGGGTGCGCAGACCACGCTCGGCCCCTACCACCGTCCCTGGCAGTGAGGTCCGCATGCGCCTGACCCTGGGCCCCATCCAGTACTTCTGGCCGCGTCCGCGCGTGCTCGAGTTCTATGCCGAAATGGCACGGCTGCCGCTGCACACGATCTACCTCGGCGAAACCGTGTGCAGCAAGCGCAGGGAATTGCGCGGCGCCGACTGGCTGGAGCTGGCGCGCGAACTCGCCGCGGCCGGCAAGCAGGTGGTGCTGTCGACGCTGACCCTGCTGGAAGCGGAGTCGGAGCTGGCCAGCACCAGGCGCATCGTCGAGAACGGCGAGTTCATGGTCGAGGCCAACGACATCTCGGCCGTGCAACTGCTGCGCGAGCGCCATGTGCCGTTCGTCGCCGGGCCCGGCGTGAACGTCTACAACCAGCGCGCGCTGGCGACGATGATGCGCTCGGGCATGCGCCGCTGGGTACCCGGCGTCGAGCAGGGCCGCGACCTGCTGCACGAGATGCGCGAGCACGCCGCCGCGGAGTCCATCGCCATGCCCGAGGTTGAGGTGATCGCCTGGGGCCGGCTGCCGCTGTCCTACTCCGCGCGCTGCTTCACCGCGCGCGCCTACAACGTGCCGAAGGACGACTGCGGCTTCCGCTGCATCAGCCATCCCGACGGCATGCCGCTGGCCACGCGCGAAGGCCAGCCCTTCCTCAACCTCAACGGCGTGCAGGTGCAGAGCGCCAAGGTCTGCGACCTCGCGCCCGAGCTGCCGGAACTGGCGGCCGCCGGCGTCGACCTGCTGCGCCTGTATCCGCAGCCGGCAGGCACCGCGGATGCGGTGCACCGCTTCCGCGCGGCGATCGACGGCGGCGTGGCGCCCGCCGGGCGCGCCGGCGACTGCAACGGCTACTGGCACGGCGGCGCGGGGATGGCCACGCTGTAAGCGCTCTCCCCGGCCCGCCCGCCGCCCGCGCTGCGCCGAGGAGGCAGCGGTGCATGCTGCCGGGGTCGCGGGAAACGCCGCGCGGAATGCGCGGCCGTCATAGGCGGCGCTCAGGCGGCCTTGCCGCAACGGGCGTCGCGCGCGGCGGCGGCGAAACGCGCGCTGCGGTTCAGCAGGATGCGCAGCGCCAGCGGCAGGCTCTCCCAGGGCAGCTGGTCGAGCAGGTTGCGCGCGGTCAGGCCCAGTTCGGTGTCGCCGGTCACGGCGAGCCGGCGCTGGAAGAACAGCGTGTCGGGGTCTTCCAGACGGCTGGCCAGCAGCAGGAACTCAATCGCCTTGCCGCATACCGCCGCTTCCGCCGCGGTGCCGGGCGCGCAGGTGTGCAGGCGCGTGTCGCCGCCTTCCAGCACCCAGCGCAGCCCGAGGTCGGTCACCTCGATCGCCAGCCGGCGGCCGCGCATGAAGGCGAGCTTGCCGGCACGCTGCGGCACGGCCAGGACGTGGTTCACCGCGGTTTCCAGCAGGCGCGCGTGCCAGGCGTAGGGCACGGCGCGCAGCGGCACGGCCAGCCGCTCCGGCGGCGGCAGCCGCGCCAGCAGCACCCGTGCGGCGCGCGGCGCGGCGCCGGTCCCCGCCAGTTCCTGCGCCGGCGCGGCGTCCGCCTGCTGCCGCTGCCGCACCAGCGCCGCGGCGATCACCGCCTGCATCAGCCGCGCGCCGTCCTCGCCGTCCAGCCGCCGGCGTTCGGCGCGGCGGCGCGCACGCGCTTCGATGTCGGCCTCGCGCTGCGCATCGCGCGCCGGCAGTCCCAACTGCTGCTTGTGCCGTGCGAGCGCGCCGGCCAGGCGCTGGCGCAGGGCCAGCGCGTCCACCATGGCATCGTCGATGAGGTCGATCAGCCGGCGCTGGATGCCGACGGACAGGGGCGGTGGGGGGGACATGGCGGGATTCCTCGATGGACGGGAGCGCGGACGCGACGGTCAGTAGACCGCGAGGTCCGCGGGTATGTGCGGCGGGTCGGCCAGCAGGCCGGCCACCGCGTCGGGAGTGATGCGCGCCAGGCACCGCGGCGCGCCGCCGTAGCGACAGGTTTTGGCGTAGCAGTCCAGGCAGCCGCCGCGCGCCTGCACGGCGCGCACGGCCGTGCCCGGCGGTTTGACCCGGCGCGGATCGGTGGGCCCGCACAGCATCAGCAGCGGCCGCCCGGCGGCGGCGGCGATGTGCGCGATGCCGGTGTCGTTGGCCACGATCCGGCGCGCGCCGGCGCAGACGCTGACGATCTGCGGCAGCGCCAGCTCGCGCAGCCACAGCGCGCGCCCGGGATGCGAGGATTCGATGCGCGCCGCGATCTCCGTGCAGGCCCCCGCTTCGTCCGCCGCGCCCAGCACCACGATGTGCGCCGCGCCGGCATCGAGCAGCAGGCGGCCCAGGGCGGCATAGGATTCCGCGCTCCAGCGCTTCAGCCGGCCCGCCGCCTGCGATCCGGGCATGAACACGGCGTAGGTGCCCGGCGCCAGTCCCCGTGCGTCCAGCCGCCGCCGCGCGTCCTCGGCCAGCGCGGCGGGTACGTGCAGCACCGGCTGCCGCGCGCGGGCGGCGATGCCGGCCCGCGCCAGCATGCCACGCATGGCCTCGAGCGGCGGCGTGCGCCGCGGCAGCGCCGGCGGACGCGGCCGGTACGGCAGGCCGCCGCGGAAACCCAGGCAGTGGCGCGGCGCGCGGCCGCTGAGCCGCAGCAGGGCCAGCAGCAGGCGGCTGTGATCGCTGCACTGCAGGTCCACCACCAGCCCATAGCGCCCGGCGCGGACCACGCGCAGCCAGCGCAGGGCGGCGCGCAGGCGGCCTCCCGCGCGCGCATCCGGGGTCAGCACCCGGCGCAGGCGCGGATCGGCCGCGTACAGCGGCTGCGCCGCCGGGCTGGTGTCCAGATCGATCGCCGCCTGCGGGAACGCCGCGTGCAGATCCTCGAGGATGGCGCTGGCCAGCGCCGCATCGCCCAGCGCGCTCCACTTGATCACCAGGATGCTGCGCACCGCGCGCTGCCAATCCGGCGCGACCGGCGGCGGGGCATGGGCGGCGATGGCGGCGGACGGCATCGGATCGGGCCTGCGCGGGGATCGCCGCGGAGCGCGGCGCCGGTCTACGGTAGCGGTGGCGCGGCGCGGCGCCTTGACCTGCGTCAACCGCGCCCGCCGCCGTACCGGGCCGACCGTGCGCTGAATGCGCGCGCCCGGCGCCCGGTCAACCGGGCCGCCGCCCGGGCGTTGTGCTGCTCACGCCGGCACCGTGCCCGGTTTCCCAGGAGAACCCCCCATGCATCCGTCTTGCCGCCGCCTTCCGCTGCTGCTGCTGGCGCTGTGCGCGCTGGCCGTCACCGCGCCCGCCTTCGCCCGCGGCGGATTCCACGATCGCCGCTTCGAAACCCGCCATCCGCGCCGCGACCAGGTGCTGGACCGCGCGCGTCTGCAGAACCGCCGCATCACGCAGCAGGTGCGCGAAGGCGAACTGACGCACGCCCAGGCGCACCGCCTGCGCTACAACGATGCGCGCATCGCCCGCCGCCAGCAGGTGCTGGCGCACCGCAACGGCGGCTACATCACCCGGCGGCAGCAGATCCACCTCAACCGCCGTCTGAACGCCAACAGCCGGCGCATCGGCCACTGAGCGACCGCCGCGCCGCCGCCCACACGGCGGCGGCCGGCATCAGCGCGCCTGCGCGATCTGCCTGCGGCGGGTCTCGCCCTGGCGCTCCAGCATCCAGCCGGGATATTCCGGCGGCAGCGCGCTGACCCGCTCCAGCGCCTCCAGTTCCGCGGGCTCCAGCCGCAGCGCGGTGGCGCCCAGGTTGTCGTCGAGCTGCGCGCGGCGCCGGGCGCCGACGATCACGCTGGTCACCACCGGCTGCTGCAGCAGCCACGCCAGCGCCACCTGCGCCACCGACACTCCGCGCCGCTGCGCGATGGCGCGCATGGCGTCGATGCAGTCGAACGCGCGCTCGCGGTCGACCGGCGGGAAATCGAACGTGGCGCGGCGGCTGTCGGACCCGGTCCTGCCCTCGCGCGTGAACTTGCCGCTGAGCAGGCCGCCGGCCAGCGGGCTCCACACCAGCAGGCCCAGCCCCTCGCTGCGCAGCATCGGGACGATCTCGCGCTCGAGGTCGCGGCCGGCGAGGGTGTAGTAGGCCTGCAGCGACACGAAGCGCGCGGCGCCGTGCCGCTCGGCGACACCCAGCGCCTTGACGATCTGCCACGCCGCCCAGTTGGACACGCCCACGTAGCGCACGTGGCCCTGGCGCACCAGGTCGTCCAGCGCGCGCACGGTCTCCTCGATCGGCGTGGCGGGATCGAAACCGTGCACCTGGTAGAGATCGAGGTAATCGGTACCCAGCCGCCGCAGGCTGGCCTTGACCGCCTCCAGGATGTGCGAACGCGAAAGCCCCCGCGCATTGGGGCCGGGGCCGGTCTCGCCGAACACCTTGCTGGCGATCACCACCGTGTCGCGCACCACCTGCAGGTTCTGCAGCGCCTGCCCGAGGATGCTCTCGGCCAGGCCCTCGGAATACACATCGGCGGTATCGATGAAGTTGATGCCGGCCTCCAGCGCGCGGCCGACCAGGCCGTCGGCCTCGGCCTGCTGCAGATCGCCGATCCGGCTCCAGATGCCGCCCCGGCCACCGAAGGTCATGGTGCCCAGGCACAGCTCCGAGACGAACAGGCCGGTGGGGCCGAGGGTGCGGTAGCGCATGATCGGGTCTCCTTGCGGGAACGGGGGAAAGGCATCGCCGCGGGGATCACTCGAAACCCACCACGGGATGCGGGGCGTAGGGCGCCTCCAGCGCGGCGATCTCCTCGGGCGCGAGGCGCAGCGACAGCGCCGCCACCGCGTCCTCGAGATGCTGCGGCTTCGAGGCGCCGAGGATGGGCGCGGTGACCTGCGGTTTGTGCAGCAGCCAGGCCAGCGCCAACTGCGCGTGCGGCAGGCCGCGCCGGCGTGCCAGCGCATCCAGCGCCGCGGCCACCTCGCGGTCGTTGGCTTCGGTGCGCGCGAACAGCGTCCTGCCGAAGGCGTCGGACTCGAGGCGCGGCGTGTGCTCGCCCCACGGCCGCGCCAGCCGGCCGCGCGCCAGCGGGCTCCACGGGATCACGCCCACGCCCTGGTCGCGGCACAGCGGCAGCATCTCGCGCTCCTCCTCGCGGTAGAGCAGGCTCAGCTCCGGTTGCATGCTGACGAAGCGCGTCCAGCCGCGGCGCTCGGCCACGTGCTGCGCCTTGGCGAACTGCCAGGCCCACATCGAACTGGCGCCGAGATAGCGCGCCTTGCCGGCCTTCACCACCTCGTGCAGCGCCTCCATGGTTTCCTCGATGGGCGTGTGCGGATCCCAGCGGTGGATCTGGTACAGGTCCACGTAGTCCATGCCCAGCCGGCGCAGGCTCCGGTCGATCTCGAAGTGGATGGCCTTGCGCGAGAGCCCGCCGATGTTGGGCGCCTGGCGCGAGGGGAACCGCACCTTGGTGGCCACCACGATTTCCTCGCGCCGCGCGAACTCGCGCAGCGCGCGGCCGACGATTTCCTCCGAGCTGCCGTCGGAATACGAATTGGCGGTGTCGAAGAAATTGATCCCCAGCTCCAGCGCTCGGCGCAGCAGCGGCCGGCTGGCGTCCTCGTCCAGCGTCCACGGATGCGTGCCGCGCGCGGGCTCGCCGTAGGTCATGCAGCCCAGGCAAATGCGCGAAACGACCAGGCCGGTGCGGCCCAGACGGGTGTAGTCCATGGCGGGCTCCGCGGCGAAAGCACCATTGCAGCACGCCGCGTGCACACGTGCAGGAACGGAATCACAGCCTTTCCGCCGCGTGTGCAGACCGCACGCGGCGCGCGCCGGCATTACGATGGGCCGATCCGCACCCGCGGCCAAGGACGCCGGCCGGCTGTCCGGCGAGGGTATGCCGGACCGCATGGGCATGGCGCTGCAGCGCGCGCCGGCCATGCGCGGCCCGCTCGTACAGCTTTCACACCAGAGGTCGATCATGCCGGTCCGGCAACGCCTTCCGCTTCCGTCCATGGCCACCACCACGCCACTGCAATCCCTGCCGCTGGACACGCCCGACGCGGGCGCGCTGCGCGCCGCCGTACGCAGCGACTTCCACGCCACCTGCGATCGCTACGAATCGCTGTTCGGGCTGCTGGCCGGCGAGCAGGCGTACTACGAGAAGCCGATCGCGCTGCGCCATCCGCTGATCTTCTACCTGGGCCACACCGCGACCTTCTTCGCCAACAAGCTCGCGCTGGCCGGCCTGCTGCGGCGGCGCCTCGACCCCCGGCTGGAATCGATGTTCGCCGTGGGCGTGGACGAGATGGGCTGGGACGATCTGGACGAGACGCACTACGACTGGCCGTCCGTGGCCGCGGTGCGTGCGTATCGCGCCAGGGTGCGCGAGGCCGTCGACGGCGTCATCGCCCGCCTGCCGCTGGATGCGCCCGTCGGCTGGGACAGCCCGTGGTGGGCCGTGCTGATGGGCATCGAGCATGAGCGCATCCATCTGGAAACCTCCTCGGTGCTGATCCGCCAGCACCGCCTCGCGCACGTGCGCCCGCACCCCGACTGGCAGCCCTGCCGCGACCACGGCAGCGCGCCCGCGCCGGAACTGGTACCGGTGCCGCCGCAGCAGTTCCGGCTGGGACGCGACCGCGGCGCGCCCGGCGTGTACGGCTGGGACAACGAGTTCGGCGACCACGGCGCGCGCACCGAGGCGTTCCTCGCCGGCCGGCATCTGGTCAGCAACCGCGAATTCCTCGATTTCGTCGAGGCCGGCGGCTACGCCGACCAGCGCCTGTGGAGCGAGGAGGGCGCGGCCTGGCTGCGCTACGCCGGCACGCGGCATCCCACCTTCTGGGTGCGCGCCGGCGACGGCTGGAAGCTGCGCCTGCTGGCCGAGGAGGCGCCCATGCCCTGGGACTGGCCGGTGGAGACCAACGCCCACGAGGCGCGCGCCTTCTGCGCGTGGAAAGCGCGCGAAACCGGCCGCCCCTACCGCCTGCCCGGCGAGGACGAGTGGCACGCCCTGCGCCTGCACGCCGGCATCGGCGAGGACCCGCGGCCGCCGGCCAACCTCGGGCTGCAGCACTGGGCTTCGAGTGTCCCGGTGACGCGCTTCGCGCACGGGCCGTTCTTCGATGTCGTCGGCAACGTCTGGCAGTGGACGCAAACGCCCACCTATCCCTATCCCGGCTTCGCCGTGCATCCGCTGTACGACGACTTCACCACGCCCACCTTCGACGGCCGCCACGATCTGATGAAGGGCGGTTCGTGGATCTCCTGCGGCAACGAGGCGCGGCCGGCCTCGCGCTACGCCTTCCGCCGCCATTTCTTCCAGCATGCGGGGTTCCGCTACGTGATCGCCGGGCATCCGCCCGCCCGCGTGCCCGTCTCGCGCTACGAGGACGACGCGCAGGTGGCGCAGTACTGCGAGTTCCACTGGGGCGCCGAACCCTTCGGCGTGCCCAACTTCCCCGCGGCGATGGCCCGGCTGTGCCTCGAGGCCTACGCGCGGCACTGCCCCGGCGCGGCGGCCGGCAGCGCGCTGGACCTGGGCTGCGCCACCGGCCGCTCCAGCTTCGAGCTGGCGCGCGTGTTCGCACGCGTCACCGGGCTGGATTTCTCCGCGCGCTTCATCCAGACGGGCGATGCACTCAAGCGCGACGGCCGCATCCGCTACGTGCTGCCCGACGAAGGCGAACTGGTGTCCTATCACGAGCACACGCTGGCCGAATACGGTCTGGACGGCACCGCCGGGCGCGTGGCCTTCTTCCAGGCCGATGCCTGCAATCTCAAGCCCCTGTACGCCGGCTACGACCTGATCCTGGCCGCCAATCTGATCGACCGCCTGTACAGCCCGGCGCGGTTCCTGCAGGAGGCACACGCGCGCCTGCGCCCCGGCGGGCTGCTGGTACTCGGCTCGCCCTACACCTGGCAGGCCGAGCACACGCCACGCAGCGAGTGGGTGGGCGGCTTCAAGAAGGACGGCGAGAACTTCACCACGCTGGACGGCCTGCACGCGCTGCTGGACGCGCACTTCGAGCGCGCGGCGCCGCCGCAGGAGGTGCCCTTCGTCATCCGCGAGACGAAGCGCAAGTTCCAGCACACGCTGGCCGAGGTGACGGTATGGCGGCGCAGGCAGACGGCGCCCTGAGCGTGCCGGGATTCGACCGGCGCGCGCAGGGCGCGCTGTTGGGCGCCTTCATCGGCGACGCGCTGGCGCTGGGCCCGCACTGGTACTACGACCTCGATGCGCTGCGCGCCGACTTCGGCCCCTGGATCAGCGGCTACACCGCGCCGCGCCCCGGCCGCTACCACGCCGGGCTGCCGGCCGGCGCGTCCACCCAGGCCGGCTGGCTGCTGGAGCTGACCCTGCGCAGCCTGGCCGAGCGCGGCGGCTACGACGAGGCCGACTGGTGCCGGCGCATCGACCAGGAACTGTTCGCGCACATCGGCGGCGAGCCGCACGAAGGCCCCGGCGGCTACACCAGCCAGTCGATGCGCGAAGCCTTCCGCCTGCGCCGCCGCGGCCTGCCGTGGGGCCAGGTGGGCGGCTACGCCGATAACACCGAGGCCGCCGAGCGCGTGCTCGCGCTGGCCGTGCGCTACGCGCGCGATCTGCCGTCGCTGGCCGACACCGTGGTGCGCAACACGCGGCTCACGCAGATCGATCCCACCGTGGGCGCGATGACGCTGGCCTACTGCGCGCTGCTGGCGCTGCTGCTGCAGGGCGAACCCTTCGACGCGGCGGTCAGCGCGAAGCTGATGGCGCTCGTGCGCAGCGGCGCACTGCCTTTCCACACCGTCACCGCGGCCGACGAGGCGGTGGCGCCGCGCGGGGCGGAGGCGCCGCGCCGCGCCGGTCAGTTCGCCTCGCCCGACGCTCTGCTCACCGCCGGCACGCTGGCGCGCGCCGCGCACGATCCCGGCGTGCGCATCGAGCCGGCCTGGAAGGCCGCGCTGGTGTACGGCCTGCCCTGCGCCGTGTACCACCAGTTTCCGGCGGCGTACTACCTGGCCGCGCGCTACGCCGACGACTTCGAGTCCGCGGTGCTGCACGCCGTCAACGGCGGCGGCCAGAACGCCGCGCGCGCCATGCTCACCGGCGCACTGGTGGGTGCCCGCGTGGGCCTCGACGGCATCCCGGCGCGTTTCATCGACGGCCTGCAGCATGGCGCCGAGCGCCTGGCGCTGGCGCGGCGCGTGGCGGCGGATGCGCTGCGTGCCTGATCCTCCCGCCGGCTTCCGCTGCCGCCACGATCACCGTGCACCGCTTGGAGAACCCGCGTTCGCAGCGCGTGCCGTGGCTGCTCGATGAACTGGGCCTCGATTACGAAGTGAAGCGCGGCGCGCGCGACGCGCCGGGCACCGGCCATCCGCGGCTGCAGGCCTGCCTCGCCGCCATCCCCGCGCGCGGCTACCGGCGTGCGCTGGCCAAGGGCGAGCCGTACGAGCTGCTGCGTTGAGCGCGGCGGGCAAGAGGCCAGTACAGCATCCGCATCAACGACCAGTGGCGCATCTGCTTTCGCTGGGCGAACGGCGACGCTCACGACGTGCAGATCGTCGACTGCCACTGAAATTCCGGGACTGACCATGAACAAGCTGCCCAACATCCACCCCGGCGACGTCCTGCTGAAGGAGTTTCTCGAGCCGATGGCGCTCAGCCAGAATGCGTTGGCGCGCGCGACCGGGGTGCCACCGCGCCGCATCAACGAGATCGTTCTCGGCAAACGCGGCATCAGCGCCGACACCGCGCTGCGGCTGGCGGCCGCCTTCGGCACCAGTGAACGCTTCTGGCTGGGCCTGCAGGCCGACTACGACCTCGAGGAAGCGCGCCGTGCGCTGGGCTCCGCAGTGGCACGCATTGCGAGGGTGGCTGTGTAGCTGCGAAAAGTTCGCAGAGCGCGCAGCAGCTCGCCCACGGTCAAAACAGTCAAAACTAAAACAGGAGCAAAGCAGGAGTCAGAGTGCAGTTTCGAAAAGTGCAACCTGACCCCTGTTTTAGACCCCTGTTTTGCGCCGATCAGGGCGTCTTGTGCTCTTGCAGGCGCTGCACGATAGCCAGGGAACGCGTCACGTGCTGGACCGGCGAGATGCCGTCCTTTTCGCTGGACATCGACGCCACGACCTTGCGGTCGGGTGCGATCACGAAGGTCGTGCGCGCGAAAAAGCCGTGCGTGATGGTTTGACCGTGGATGGTCTTGGCCCCTTTCTGCGGCGGATACAGCTTGACCCCGTACATGGCGCCGACGCTGCCGCT
>JAJYTR010000001.1 GCA_021792975.1 Pseudomonadota bacterium
CCGCGGCAGCGGCTGGGCCGCGGTTGCCGGGCAGCCCGCGGTGCGCCTGGCCGAGGGCGACGCGGTGGTGCTGCCGCACGGCGACCGCCATGTCATGTCCAGCCGGCCGGGCCTGCGCCCGCAGCCTTTCGACGTCGCCTGGGCCTACGCGCATCGCCACGATCCGCGTCCGGTTCCGTTCGACGCGCGGATCGACGGCGTGCTGGCCGGCGACGCCGCCGGCGAGGATGCCCCGGCGCGGCTGGTGTGCGGTTTCGTGTGCTGTGACCTGCATCCGTTCAATCCGCTGGTCGCGCAGTTGCCGCCTCTGCTGCACCTGCCGGCCGCTGCCGGCAGCACCTGGATCCTCGCCATTCTGCGGCAGGCGCTGCAGACCGGCGCTGCGCGAGAGCCGGGCCACGAGGCCATGCTCGAGTGCATCAGCGAACTGCTGTTCGTGCATGCCGTCCGCCACTACCTCGGTCGTCTGGATGCGGGTGCCGGCGGCTGGCTGGCCGCGCTGCGCGACCGCCGCGTCGGCCACGCCCTGGCGCTGCTGCATGCACGGCCGGCGCACGCATGGACGCTGGACGAACTGGGCCGGCGGGTAGGCCTGTCGCGTTCGGCGCTGCATGCACATTTCGTGCGTTGCGTCGGCCGGCCGCCCATGCAGTACCTGACCCTGTGGCGCATGCAGCTGGCCGCCAGCCTGCTGCGCGGCAGCAACGCGTCCATCGCCGCGATCGCGCTGGAAGCAGGCTACGACGCCGAGGCCGCCTTCACCCGCGCATTCAAACGCTGCACGGGCCTGCCGCCGGCGGCGTGGCGACGCCGGGCCACGGCGACGTTGCCGCCGTGACGGGATCGCGACGCCGGGCAGCCGCGACGGAGAGGCATGTGAGCGGGGAGGTCCGGAACGGAGGCCGCAGCGCGGTGGCCGTCGTCATTGCCGTCGCCGCGGCAGGCAGGCCGACCCGATGCGGGTCTCAGCGCGTCGTCAGCGCACACGCGGCACGCAACGGCAGCGCGGCGTCCCAGTCCTCCGGCGCGGACTGCGCACGCAGTCGCTGCAATTGCTCGAGATATTCGGTGCGCGGCATTTCGAAGGCGCCCAGCGCCAGCGTGTGCGCGTTGGCCACCTGCGCATCCAGCAGCGGCATGCCCCAGGCGGCCAGCGCGCGGCATGCCGCGTACAGCGCCGCCTTGGAGCCGCCGCTTTCCGCGCTGAACATCGACTCGCCCGAAAACATCCGGCCCGCGGCGACACCGTAGAGCCCGCCGACCAGGCGCGTGCCGTCCCACACCTCGAACGAGTGCGCATGTCCGAGCCGGTGCAGGGCGGTGTACGCCTCGCGCATCGCCGGCGTGATCCAGCTGCCGTCGCGGCCGTCACGCGGCGCGGCGCAGGCGGCGATCACCTGCGCGAAGGCGCGGTCGGCACTGAGCGTCCAATGCGAATCGCGCAACGCGCGTGCGAAGCGCCGGTGCGGCCGTGTGCGGGCCGTGTCGAACACGCAGCGCGGGTCGGGCGACCACCACAGCAGCGGCTCGCCCTGCGAATACCAGGGGAAAACGCCGTCTGCGTACGCCGCCAGCAGGCGTGCCGTCGAAAGATCGCCGCCCACCGCCAGCAGACCCGAGGGCAGCGCCTGCGCCGCCGGCGGGAAGCGCAGGTCGTCACGATGCAGGCGGGCGAGTGGCCGATGCACCATCAGCGGGAGCCATCGCCGGGGTCCGGCGATCCGTCTTGAGCATAGGCCGAGTGCCGCAGGAGTTCATCGCGCCAGGCGGCCACCTGTTCGCGTTCCGTCTGCAGGTGCCGCGCCACCGCACGGCGCAGCCCGGGATGGGCGATGGCGTGGCGTGAATGCGTGAATACCGGCAGAAAACCACGTGCCAGCTTGTGTTCGCCCTGCGCGCCCGGTTCGAAGCGCCGCAGTCGTGCGCGCAGGCAGTATTCGATGCCCTGGTAATAGCAGAGCTCGAAATGCAGCCCCGGCACCTGCGCGCGGCTGCCCCAATAGCGGCCGTACAGCACCTCGGCGGACTGCAGGAACAGCGCCATGGCCGCGATGCCTGTCCGCTCCCGGGCCAGCGCCAGCCACACCTGGCCGGGCAATGCCGTGCCCAGGTGCCGGAAGAATGCCGGCGTCAGCGCGGCGTCGTTGCCGTGTGCGTCGAAGGTGCCGAGATACAGCGCATGTACCGCATCCCACTCGCGTGCATCGAGACTGCTGCCCGCGCGCCATTCGACCTGCAGGCCCGAGTCCTGCACCCGCATGCGTTCGGCGCGGATGTTCTTGCGCTTCTTGTGTCGCAGCGCGGCGAGGAAGGCATCGAAATCCGGCCAGCCGCGATTGCTCCAGTGAAACTGGATGTCCCGGCGTGCCAGCCAGCCGCCGTCGTTGCCGTCGCAGGCGGCGCGATCGGCGTGCTCGAGAAACAGGAGATGCGAGCTGCTGCAGCGCTGTGCGTCGCAGGCGCGGGCCAGCGCCTCCAGCAGCGCCTGGCGCATGGTGTCGGCATCCGCGCCGCACCCCACCAGCAGGCGCGGACCGACCACCGGCGAGTAGGGCACGGCGCCCAGCAGCTTGGGGTAGTACTGCAGGCCGGCGCGCCGCATGGCGTCGGCCCAGGCGTGGTCGAACACGAACTCGCCGTGCGAATTGGACTTGAGATAGCAGGGCAGGGCCGCGCGCAGCCGCCCGTCTTGCCAAAGGGTCAGATGCCGCGCCTGCCAGCCCCAGTCCGCGCGCAGGCAGTGCTGCTGCTCCAGTCCCGCCAGAAAGGCATGGCTGAGAAACGGGTTGTCGTCCGGTCGCAGCGCATCCCAGTCGGCGGCATGGATCCCGTCCAGCCGCTCGAGGATGCGCAGCGTCAGCGTCATGGCCGGGGCATCAGCGGCCCAGGCTGTCGAGATATTTTTCGGCGTCCAGCGCGGCCATGCAGCCGGTGCCGGCGCTGGTGACGGCCTGCCGGTAGACCGAATCGGCCACGTCGCCGGCGGCGAACACGCCGGGGATGCTGGTCTGCGTGGCGTTGCCGTCGAGACCGCCGCGCACCACCAGGTACCCGCCCACGCGCATCTCCAGTTCGTCCTTGAAGATCGCGGTGTTGGGCGTGTGGCCGATGGCCACGAACACGCCTTCGGCCGCGATCTCGCGCGTGCCGCCGTCCTGCACGCCGCGCACGCGCAGGCCGGTGACGCCGCTGGCGTCGCCCAGCACCTCATCGACGGTGTGGTTCCAGAGGATCTCGATCTTGCCTTCGCGCTGCCGCTGGAACAGCTTGTCCTGCATGATCTTCTCGGCGCGCAAGCTGTCGCGGCGGTGCACCAGCGTGACCTTGCTGCACAGGTTGGCCAGATACAGCGCTTCCTCGACCGCGGTATTGCCGCCGCCGATCACCGCCACCGGCTTGTCGCGATAGAAAAACCCGTCGCAGGTGGCGCAGGCCGACACGCCCCGGCCCATGAACGCCTGCTCCGAGGGCAGGCCGAGGTAGCGGGCGCTGGCGCCGGTGGCGATGATCAGCGCGTCGCAGGTGTATTCGGCCGCATCGCCCGCCAGGCGGAATGGCCGGCAGCCCAGATGCGCCTCGTGGATGTGGTCGAACACGATCTCGGTCTCGAAGCGTGCGGCATGCTGCTGCATGCGCTCCATCAGTTGCGGGCCCTGCACGCCGTGCGCATCGCCCGGCCAGTTGTCCACGTCGGTGGTGGTGGTCAATTGGCCGCCCGCCTGCAGGCCGGTGATCAGCAGCGGCCTGAGGTTGGCGCGCGCCGCATACACCGCGGCGGCGTAACCCGCAGGGCCCGAGCCGAGGATGATCAGGCGGCTGTGGCGGGTAGCGCTCATGTACAATTTCCTGTTGGTTGTGGCGGATCTGCGGCCGCCCTGCGTCGCCGGACGCGCCCATCGCGAAAGGCCGAGGTGCCGCAGCATGGGGACGCCGGGCGCGCGAATCAAGCCGCTGCAACAGCACATTCCTCAGCGAGGTTCACCCCATGCGTATCGGCATTCCCAGTGAAACCAAGACGCTCGAAGGTCGCGTGGCCCTGGTGCCGGCGGCCTGCGCAGACCTGGTGCGTCACGGCCACGAGGTGTACGTGCAGGCCGGCGCCGGCCTCAAGAGCGGCTTCGGCGACGAGGCCTATGCCCGGGTCGGTGTGCGCATCGTGCCCGATGCCGCCGCACTGTACGAGAAGGGCGAGTTGATCGTGAAAGTCAAGGAGCCCATCGCCGGCGATCTAGCGCATCTCCAATCGCACCATCTGCTGTTCTGCTATCTGCACCTGGCAGCGGAGCCCGAATTGACGCGCGGCCTGCAGGCGATCGGCCTGACCGCGGTGGCCTTCGAGTCGGTGGAAGAGCAGGGCGGCCTGCCGCTGCTGCACCCGATGTCGGTGATCGCCGGACGCATCGCCACGCAGATGGGCACCACGCTGCTGCACCAGCCGCAGGGCGGCAAGGGCAAGCTGCTGGGCGGCATGGCCTCGACGCCGCGCGGCAAGGTGGTGGTGCTGGGTGCCGGCGCCGCCGGCGGCAACGCCGCGGCGCTGGCGGCAGCGGCCGGGGCCAACGTGGTGGTGTTCGACAAGCGCCCGGACCGCATGGCCGAGATGATGGCGCTGGGTCCCAACGTCACCGCGCTGTACGCCTACGAGTCACTGGTGGCCGAGGAAGTCGCCGGCGCCGACATCGTCGTGGGCGCCGTGCTGATCCCCAGTGCCAAGGCACCGCGCGTGGTCACCGAAGCCATGGTGAAGTCCATGGAAAAGGGCAGCGTGCTGGTGGACATCTCCATCGACCAGGGCGGCTGCTTCGAGACCTCGCGTCCCACCACCTGGAAGGAGCCCACCTACAGCGTGCACGGCGTGACCCACTTCGCGGTGACCAACATGCCGGGCGCGGTGCCGCAGACCTCCTCGCATGCCATCTGCGCGGCGATCCTGCCCTATGTGCAGCGCCTGGCCGGCGGCGGCTGGCGCCAGTTCGAGCCGCTGCGCAAGGGGATCAACGTCGAGGCCGGCAAGGTGGTGCATCCGGCGTTGCAGCCGGCCTGATGCAGCCCTTCGCGGCGGGTGGCGCGCCCGCACCGTGGGCCGCCCGCGCTTGCGGTTCCGCATCGTTCAGCGACTGCGGCCCGCGCGCGTTGCTGGTGTAATCTGCCGCAGGCTTGCAACCGGGCAGGACGGCCGTGGCATCCAGCGGCAGAAACAGCGATATCCGCACGCGCGTCGCGTTGAGCGACGGCGCGCGGCGCCTTTTGCGCGAGGCCGGAGCGCTGATCCTGTTTCCGGTGGCGCTGTACGTTCTGGTGTGCCTGCTGAGCCACAATCGCGAGGATCCCTCGTGGTCGCATTCCGGACCCGACCTGGGTGTGCACAACTGGGGCGGGGTGATCGGAGCGTATCTGTCCGACGCGCTGCTGTGGTTCTTCGGACTGATGGCCTATGCGTTCCCGATCCTGCTGGCGGCGCTGGCCTTCAATGTGCTGCGCGAGCAGGCACGTGGCGCGCGCTCGCCGCTGGAGCCCACGCTGCGGCTGATCGGCTTCGTGGTGTTCATCGTGTCCGGCGCCGCGCTGGCGGCATTGCGGCTGGGCCCGGCGCAGGATCTGGCGGCGGGCTACGGCGGCATCCTGGGCCGGCTGGTCGGTACGCCGCTGCAGCACGGTTTCGGTGTGCCGGGCGCCACGCTGCTGACGTTCGCGGCTTTTCTGGTGGGGGTGACGCTGGCGACCGGGCTGTCGTGGTTCGCGGTGATGGACCGCACCGGGCGCCTGGCGCTGGCCGTGGGCGACTGGCTGCGCGAACGGCTGAAACGCACGCCCGAGGTACTGGCCGCGCGCAGCCAGCGCATCGAGCGCGAGGAGGCACGCCGCATCGAATCCAGGCGCAAGGCCGAACGCGAGCCGGTGCGCATCGAGCCGCCGTCGGTGCCGGTGGTGCAGAAGAGCGACCGCGCCGCGCGCGAGAACCAGATCCCGCTGTTCGTGGTCCCGGCGCTGCCCGGCCAGCTGCCGCCGCTTTCGCTGCTGGACGATCCCAAGCCCAGCGCCGGCAAGGGCTGGTCGCAGGAGATGCTCAAGGTTCTCTCCGAGCAGCTCACCGCCAAGCTGCGCGATTTCCGCATCGAGGCCAACGTGGTCAGCGTGTTTCCCGGCCCGGTGATCACCCGCTTCGAGATGGAGCCTGCCGCCGGCGTGCGCGGCAGCCAGATCAGCAGCCTGGACAAGGACATCGCGCGCGGCCTGTCGGTGCAGAGCGTGCGCGTGGTCGACGTGATCCCGGGCAAGAGCGTGATCGGCATCGAGATCCCCAACGCGCATCGCGAGGTGGTGTATCTGTCCGAGATCCTGCGCTCCAAGGAATACGACGCGCAGAAATCACCCCTGGCGCTGGCGCTGGGCAAGGACATCGGCGGCCGCCCAACGGTGGTGGATCTGGCCAAGATGCCGCACCTGCTGGTGGCCGGCACCACCGGTTCGGGCAAGTCGGTGGCGCTCAATGCCATGGTGCTGAGCCTGCTGTACAAGGCGCCGCCCGGCGACGTGCGCATGATCATGATCGACCCCAAGATGCTGGAGCTCTCGGTCTACCAGGGCATCCCGCATCTGCTGACGCCGGTGGTCACCGACATGAAGGAGGCCGCCAACGCGCTGCGCTGGTGCGTGGGCGAGATGGAGCGGCGCTACCGGCTGATGTCGGCGCTGGGCGTGCGCAATCTGGCCGGTTTCAACAAGAAGGTGCGCGAGGAGCAGTCCAGGGGCAAGCCGCTGCTGGATCCGCTGTTCCGGCCCGATGCCGGCGATGCCGGCGCCAAGGTGCCGGAGCTGGCGCCGCTGTACTCGATCGTGGTCATCATCGACGAGTTCGCCGACATGATGATGATCGTCGGCAAGAAGGTCGAGGAGCTCATCGCGCGCCTGGCGCAGAAGGCGCGCGCCGCCGGCGTGCACCTGGTGCTGGCCACGCAGCGGCCCTCGGTGGACGTGATCACCGGCCTGATCAAGGCCAACATCCCCACGCGCATCGCCTTCCAGGTGTCCAGCAAGATCGACTCGCGCACCATCCTCGACCAGTCCGGCGCCGAAACCCTGCTGGGCCACGGCGACATGCTGTACCTGCCGCCCGGCACCGCCACCCCCGAGCGCGTACACGGCGCCTTCGTCGACGACCACGAGGTGCACAAGGTGGTCGAATGGCTGCGCGCGCAGGGCCGGCCCGCCTACGTCGAAGGCGTGCTGGAGGAGGTGCAGATGCTGGGTGACGGCAAGGTCGTCGGCGAATCGGGCCTGCCCGAGGACGCCGAGGATGGGGACGACAGCGACAACGCGCTGTTCGACCGGGCCGTGGATATCGTGGTGCGCAGCCGGCGCGCCTCGATCTCGGGCGTGCAGCGCCACCTGCGCATCGGCTACAACCGTGCCGCGCGGCTGATCGAGATGATGGAGCAGCAGGGCATCGTCAGCCCGCCCGAGCACAACGGCAACCGCACCGTGCTGGCCCCGGCACCGCGCGAGTAGGCACGGCGTTCCGCCGCGGTGCAGCCGCCCTGCACGATGCTGCACCGCCGACGCTCCCCGACGAATCCACCGACACCATACCCGCCCATGTTCCGTTTCATGCTCACCGCAAGACACCGCGCCGCCGCCATCGTCGCGGCGGCCCTGGTGCTGGCGCTGCTGCCGTCGCCGGCAACGGCGCAAGCCGGGCCCTCGGCGCGCGCGCAGCTGGATGCCTTCGCCGCCGGACTGAAGTCGGTCAGCGCGGACTTCAGCCAGCGCACCGTCAACGCCAGCGGCGATCGCGGCCGCAGCGCGTCGGGCACCCTGGCGCTGGCGGCGCCGCGGCTGTTCCGCTGGCAGGTCGAGAAGCCCTATCACCAGCAGATCGTGGCCGATGGTTCGCGCGTGTGGGTGTACGACCCCGAGCTGCAGCAGGTGACCGTGCGCAGGCAGTCCAGCGCCGAAGCGCACAGCCCGCTCAGCGTGCTGACCGACCTCGGGCTGCTGGACACCGAGTTCACCGTCCGCGACGCCGGCGACCACGACGGCGAAGCCTGGCTGCGGCTCGCGCCGCGCGCGGACAGCGCCGGGTTCAAGTACGCCCTGCTGGGCTTCGCGCACGATGAGCTGCAGGCGATGGTGTTCGAGGACCAGCTCGGCGACCGCACCACCATCCGCTTCAGCCACTGGCGCCGCAACGTGGTGCTGCCGCCCTCGACGTTCCGCTTCACGCCGCCGCCGGGCGCCGACGTGATCGGCGACGTGCCCGCCGCCGAAGCCTATCCGCTCAGGAACTGAGACGGCGCGGCGTATCATCGCCCCATGCCGCGCAAGGCCTCCGCCGCTCTGTCCGCACCGCCGCTGCTGCCGCAATCCACCGCGCTGCAGCCGCTGGCGGAGCGCATGCGCCCGCAGCGCCTGGAACAGATGGTCGGCCAGCGTCGCCTGCTGGCGCCGGAGGCGCCGTTGCGCCAGGCGCTGGAGGCCGGTCGCGTGCATTCGATGGTGCTGTGGGGGCCGCCCGGCTGCGGCAAGACCACGCTGGCGCGGCTGGTGGCGCGTTACGCGGACGCCGAGTTCATCGCGCTGTCGGCGGTGCTGTCCGGCGTGGCCGAGGTGCGGGCCGCGCTGGCGCAGGCGCAGGCACGCTACGAACAGGGACTGCGCACGGTGCTGTTCGTGGACGAGGTGCACCGTTTCAACAAGGCGCAGCAGGACGCGTTCCTGCCCGCCATTGAGCGCGGCGTGATCGTGTTCATCGGCGCCACCACCGAGAACCCCTCGTTCGAGCTGAATTCGGCGCTGCTCTCGCGCTGC
Organism: Pseudomonadota bacterium; assembly: GCA_021792975.1. Taxonomy (GTDB): domain Bacteria; phylum Pseudomonadota; class Gammaproteobacteria; order Xanthomonadales; family Rhodanobacteraceae; genus Metallibacterium. The sequence continues at coordinate 8,809 of JAJYTR010000001.1, forward strand.
CGCGTGCACGTGCTGGAAACGTTGTCTGAGGAGGACATCGTGCAGGCGCTGCACGAGGCGCTGGCCGACCGCGAGCGTGGGCTGGGGACGCTGGCGTTGCGCGTGGACGACCGTGCGCTGGAGCTGATCGCCCACGCCGCCGACGGCGACGTGCGCCGTGCGCTGACGCTGCTGGAAATCGCCGGCGAGCTGGCGCACGACGGCGTCATCGCCGAGGACACGTTGACCCGCGTGCTGGCCGACCGCACACGCCGTTTCGACAAGGGCGGCGAGCAGTTCTACGACCAGATCTCGGCGCTGCACAAATCGGTGCGCAGCTCCGACCCCGATGCCGCGCTGTACTGGCTGACGCGCATGCTCGACGGCGGTTGCGATCCGCTGTATCTGGCGCGGCGCATGGTGCGCATGGCGGTGGAAGACGTCGGTCTGGCCGATCCGCGCGCCTGGTGCATGGCGCTGGACGCCTGGGACACCTACGAGCGCCTGGGCAGCCCCGAAGGCGAACTGGGCCTGGCCGAACTGGTCGTGTACCTCGCCGTGGCACCCAAGAGCAACGCGGTGTACCGCGCCTTCGGCAACGCGCGTGCCACGGTGCAGGAGACCGGCACGCTGGAAGTGCCCATGCATCTGCGCAATGCGCCGACCCGTCTGATGAAGGAGCTGGGCTACGGCAGGGACTACCAGTACGACCATGACGTGCAGGGCGGGGTGGCGCTGGACCAGCAGTGCCTGCCGGACGCGCTGTCCGATCTGCGGCTGTACGCGCCCACCGGACGCGGACTGGAGGAACGCATCAAGGACAAGCTGGATGCGCTGCGCGCCGCGCGCAAGGCCGCGCGCGACAAAGGCGGCGGCGCATGAGGAACCTGCTGCGTGCGCTGCCGCGCACGGTGCTGCTGCTGGGATTGATCAGCCTGTTCAACGATGCCGCCGGCGAACTGGTGTACCCGCTGGTGCCGCTGTACCTGGCCACCGTGCTGATGGCCGGACCGCGCGCGCTGGGGTTGATCGAGGGCGTGGCCGAAGCGGTCAGCAGCCTGGTCAAGCTGGGTGCCGGCGTGCTCGCCGACCGCATGCGCCGCATGCGCCTGTGGGTGATCGGCGGGTACAGCGTGGCCGGCCTGGCGAGGCCGCTGCTGGCTCTGACCACGGCCTGGCCGGGCGTGCTGCTGCTGCGCTTCGCCGACCGTCTCGGCAAGGGCTTGCGCAGCGCGCCGCGCGATGCGCTCATCAATCTCGCGGTGCCGGCGGAGCGGCGTGGCCTGGCCTTCGGCTTCCACCGCGCAATGGACAACCTGGGGGCCGTGGTCGGGCCGCTGGCGGCCGCGGGCCTGCTGGCACTGGGTCTGCCGATCCGGCACATCTTCGCGCTGGCCCTGATTCCCGCCGTGGTGGTGGTGGCGCTCGCGCTGTCCGTGCCCGAACCGGTGCAGGCAGCGGCGCCGCGACAGACCCGCTTCGACTGGCGCCTGCGCGACCAGCACCCGGCGCTGCGCCGCTATCTGGTCGTGCTGGGCCTGTTCACGCTGGGCAACTCGTCCAACATGTTCCTGCTGCTGCGCGCGCACCAGCTGGGGCTGCCGGATGTGCAGATTCCGCTGCTGTGGGCGCTGATGTCGGGTGTGGCGGCGCTGTTTTCGACGCATCTCTCGGGTCTGTCCGACCACTTGGGGCGCACACGCGTGATCGCGGCGGGATGGATCGTCTACGCCGCGTTCTACCTGCTGTTCGGCCTGCTGCCGGCGCATGCCTTGCTGTTGTGGCCGATGTTTGCGCTGTACGGCCTGTTTCTGGCCGCCACCGAGGGCGCCGAGAAAGCGCTGGTGGGCGATCTGGCGCAGACGGGGCAGGGCGGCACCGCCTTCGGCTGGTACAACCTGGTGGTGGGCCTGGCGCTGCTGCCGGCGTCGCTGCTGTTCGGCGCACTGTGGCAGGGCATCGCGCCGCTGGCGGCATTCGGCTTCAGCGCTTGCTGCGCGCTGGGGGCGACGCTGCTGCTGCAGTTCTGGGTGCGGCCTGCGCAAGGCGCACCGGGCTAAGGTTTGCGCCAGACGCGGCGCACTCGCGATAATCGCGCGCTGCGCCGGGTATCCGTGGCCCGGCCCGCATTCTTGCCATTCGGCCGTCCCGCTTCGGAGTCCCCATGCTCGACCCGGCGCTGCTGCGCACCCAGCTCGACGACACCGCCCGCCGGCTGGCGGCGCGTGGATTCGCTTTGCAGACCTCGGTGTTGAACGGATGGGAGTCTGAACGGAAAAAGGTTCAGACCGAGACGCAAGAACTGCAGAACCTGCGCAATACCCGTTCCAAGGCCATCGGCATCGCCAAGGCCAGGGGCGAGGAGACCGCCGCGTTGATGGCCGAGGTGGCCGGCCTGGGCGACCGGTTGAAGGCCAACGAGCAGCGTCTGGCCGACATCCAGGCAAAGATGGCGGAAATCGCGCTCGGCATCCCCAATCTGCCGGCTGCCGATGTACCGGAAGGCGCCGATGAAACCGGCAACGTCGAGGCTGACCGCTGGGGCACGCCGCGCACGTTCGATTTTGCCGTGCGCGACCACGTCGAACTGGGTGCGCGCGAGGGCATGCTGGACGCCGAGGCCGGCGCGCGGCTGTCCGGCGCGCGCTTTACCGTGCTGCGCGGCGGCATCGCGCGCCTGCACCGCGCGCTGGCGCAGTTCATGCTCGACCTGCACACCAGGGAGCACGGCTACGTCGAGTGCAACGTGCCGCTGCTGGTGAATCCGGAGGCGATGCAGGGCACCGGGCAGTTGCCCAAGTTCGAGGAGGATCTGTTCCAGGTTCCATTCGGCGAAGGGCTGCGTTATCTGATCCCCACCGCCGAAGTGGCGCTGACCAACCTGGTGCGCGAGCAGATCCTCGAGGCGGGTGCGCTGCCGCTGCGCATGACCGCGCACACGCCCTGTTTCCGTGCCGAGGCCGGCAGCGGCGGCCGCGACCTGCGCGGCATGATCCGCCAGCACCAGTTCGAGAAGGTCGAACTGGTCAGCATCGTGCGTCCCGGGGACAGCGCCGCCGAGCATGAACGCATGACCCGCTGTGCCGAAGTGGTGCTGGAAAAACTGGGCCTGCCGTACCGCCGCATGCTGCTGTGCGCCGGCGACATGGGCTTTGCCGCCGCCAAGACCTACGACCTGGAAGTCTGGCTGCCCTCGCAGAACACGTACCGCGAGATCAGCTCCTGCTCCGACTGCACGGACTTCCAGGCGCGGCGCATGCAGGCGCGCTGGCGCAACCAGGACACCGGCAAGCCCGAACTGGTGCACACGCTCAACGGTTCCGGCGTGGCGGTGGGCCGCGCGCTGGTCGCGGTCATGGAGAACTATCAGAACCGCGATGGCAGCATCACCGTGCCGGACGTGCTGCGCCCCTACCTGGACGGCTGCGAGCGCGTGTGAACGCCGCCGGCGCGGGGTGCGCGGACGGACGCGAGCGCCGCCGCGCGGTGGCGCGCGGACTGTTCTGGGGCGTGGGCATCGGCGTGGTCAGCGGCTGGACGCTGGGCCTGAGCCTGATCGGGCTGCGCCCGTGGTGGCACGCCGGCCTGTACACGCTGGGCATGGCCTTGCTGCTGCTGCTGGCCTGGCTGGCGCGCAACCGGCTGGCGGTGCAGGCCGTGCTGTTGTTGGCCAGCTTCGCCGCACCGGCGCTGCTGGCGGGCGCGCGCAGCCCGCAGGCGCTGGTGTTCGGCGCCGGCATGCTGGTGCCGCTGGCCATCGTGCTGCTGACGGTGCTGCTGACCGCCGGTGGCGGCAGCCGGGTACGCGGACACTGAATGCGACCGCGTGCCGCCGCCGCGGCTACAATTCCCCCGCTTGACAGGCGGCAGCGAACCATCCCTGCGGAAGCGTGGCCGAGCGGTTGAAGGCACCGGTCTTGAAAACCGGCAAGGGGCGACCCTTCGTGAGTTCGAATCTCACCGCTTCCGCCAGCCCCGCGCGATCGCCGGGCCGGCCGCGGCGACATGGCGCTTGCGCGCGGGCGAATCGGACCGGCCATGAGGTCGCCATGGCCTCGCGGCGCGGGCGGCGCGGGCTCTATGCCGCAGTCTGACTTGCGCATGAACCGCGCTCGTGCGAAAACTCCGGGCCGTGCGGGGGTGCCGTGGGGGGCAATTGCGCCCGATGGGTCACGACGCGGGTTCGCACACCGGTCCATTTTCGAGGGGTTGAAGTCGATGAGCTTCGGTAAGGTCAAGTGGTTCAACGATGCCAAAGGTTTCGGGTTCATATCGCCCGAGGACGGCAGTGAGGATGTGTTCGTGCATTTCTCGGCGATCACCGCCAAGGGTTTCCGTTCGCTGCAGGAAGGCCAGCGCGTCAGTTACGAGACGGTCAAGGGACCCAAGGGCATGCAGGCGGCCAACGTCACCGTCGTCAACGGCTGATCGACCGCATTCCCCGCAGTTGCACCACCGGAACCCCGCCTGGCGCGGGGTTCTGCTTGTGATCGGCCGGCATGGGCTGGTGGTGCGGCACAAGCGCGTGCACGCATTCGGCAACGCGAACGCCCGGCCGCTCGCGGCCGGGCGTCGGATCGTGGTGGAGCGGAAGGGGATCGAACCCTCGACCTTCGCATTGCGAACGCGACGCTCTCCCAGCTGAGCTACCGCCCCACGCAGGGCGCGCAGTGTACGCAGCGGTTCCGGCAGGGTCAACGTGCGGATGCGGACCGGATTCGCCGGAAAGACGGCCGCGGCCGCCGCGCGCCGGTCATGGCAGCAGCGAGGCGAGCGGACCCGCCAGCAGCGCCTGCCGCCAGCCGCCGGGCTCGTCCGGCCAGCGGCCGGTCGTGGCGAGCGCCTCCAACGTGCGCCGCGGACACAGCAGTCCCGCCGGCAGATCCAGGCGCCGGGCTTCGGCATCGACGTGGGCACGCAGGGCGGCGAGCATGCGCTTGTGCGCGCCATCCGGCGCCGCGTCGGGGCGTTGCGTGGCCGCCACGAACCCGGCTTCCGGGGGCCTGTGCAATTGCCCCAGCAGATCGGCGCGCTGCCGGGCTCGCAATGCGCGCTGGCCACGCGTCCGCACCGCCAGCGCCTCCGCGTCGTCAGGCGGCGAGAAGGCCAGGTCCAGGCAGTGCTCGTCGTGCAGCAGCCAGCCACGTGGCACATCGAGCAGTCGTGCATTGTGCTCGCGCCAGAGCAGCAGGCTACGCAGCCGGGCCAGCGCCTCGATGGGCCAGCCCGCGGCGGCGCGCAGACCGCGCTGCGGCTGTTCGTCGATGCGATCGTGCGCGCGTTGCCGCAGCCGGGCGCAGTCCTCCTCGAACCAGGCGGTGTAGCCGCGCCGCTGCAGCAGTGCATCGAGCGATGCGCGCAGTGCGCCCAGATGGGCCACGTCCTGTTCGGCGTAGGCGAGCTGGGTCGGACTCAGCGGACGGCGCAGCCAGTCCGAGCGCGTGGCGTCCTTGGGCAGGTCCAGCTTCCGCAGCGAGGCAACCAGCGCCTGATAACCGATTCCGGCACCGAGGCCGGCGAACGCGGCCGCGAGCTGGGTGTCGTACAGGCGCGGCGGACCGTCGGGCAGTACGCCGCGCAATGCTTCGATGTCTTCGCCCGCGCTGTGCAGGATGCAGCGGGCCGTGCCCGAGTCCAGCCACCCCCGCAGCGGCGCGATGGAGCAGGTCAGCGGATCGACCAGGACGATGTCCGCGTCGATGGCCAGCTGGATCAGCGCCAGCCGCGGATAGAACGTCGTTTCACGTACGAACTCGGTGTCGATGCCGATGGCGTCCGCAGCGCCCGCGTGTGCGTGCAGCCAGGCCGCCAGCGTGTCTTCGCGGTCGATCCATCGCGCTGTGCTCACGGGACTCTGCCGGTTCATGCACGGCCATTGCGGGGCGTGGCCGCTTTGCCTAAGGTGGCGCGCACCCTATCAGTGTCCGGTGTCCATTGCAGCCATGCCCGCAGAATTCACGCCCACCTGGCAACGCAAGGCCGCCGTGGCGACTGCCGTCGGCGTGCTGCTGCTGGCGCTGATCTACCGTTTCCTTCCCGGCTGGCTGCTGCTGTCGCCGGCCGATCTGCCGCAGGCAGCGGGTGGCCGCTCCGGTGGCCCCGGGCCGAGTGGACTGATGGTGTCCTCCGCGACGCCCGCCAATGCGGGCACCTCGATCTATTCCGAGGGGCCGCCGCTGTCGTTGGCGCCGTTCGCACGGCACCGCGTCGCGCCCCCTGCGCCTGGCGGCCCACCGCAGGTACAGCAGCTGCTGCGCCGGGCCTGGGCCGCCGAAGCCGAAGACCGCTGGGCCGGCAGTCCCGACAGCGCGGCGGCGCTGTACCAGCGCGCGCTTGCGCTGGATCCCGGCAACGCGGATGCGCGCCGCGGTCTCGCTTCGCTGGACCACCGGCTGGCTGCCAGCGCGTCCGCTGCGATCGAGTCCGGTGACAGCCATATGGCGCAGGTGCTGATCAATCTGCTGCGCACGCAGCCCGGCGGGCTCGAGACCAGTGCGCCGCTGCAGGCGCGTCTGTTTGTGCTGCGGCATGTGCAGCCGCTGCTCACCGCAGCGGCGGAGTCCGGGCGGGAGGGGCACGGCCTCGGCCCCGGTGGCGCCAGTGCGTTGGAGCTGTATCGCAAGGCGCTGGCGATCGACCCGGGAAACGCGGTCGCCACGCGCGGAATCCAGCGTCTGCAGCGGGCTGTGCTGAGACAGATGGACGCGGCACTCGCCGCCGACGACTTCGCCCGTGCCGCACGACTGCTGGCGCAGGCGGCATCGGTGGATCCCGCCGGCGGCGCACTGGTCGCGGCGCGCGTGCGCCTCGAGCAGGCGCGGACTCGGCGCGCGGCCAATTTGGCGCGGCGTGCCACCGCGGCGCTGGTGGCCGGCGCCGCACCGCTGGCGCAGCAATTGGCCGCGCAGGCCCGGCGCCTGGACGCCTCGGTTCCGCAACTGGCGCGCTACGAGACGCAGCTGCGCGACCGCAGGCTGTACGCCGGCTACCGGCCGGGGCAGCTGTTCGCCGACCATTTTCTCGATCGTCCGGGCAGCGCGCCAACCATGACCGTGATTCCGGCCGGCAGCTTCATCATGGGTGCGCGGCCGGGCCAGGGCGGTTACCGCAGCGACCAGGCGCCGGCGCACCGCGTGGTGTTCGCCCGCGGTTTCGCGCTTTCACGCAGTGAAATCACCGTGGCGCAGTTCCGCGCGTTCGTGCGTGCCACCGGTTACGTCACCACCGCCGAACAGCACGGTGGAGCGATGGTCTATGACGACCTCACCGGGCGCCTGCGCGCCGACCCGCGCGCCGACTGGCGCGATGGCTACAACGGCCAGCCCGCGGCCGGCGACATGCCGGTGATCAACGTCAGCTGGGCCGATGCCGAGGCCTATTGCGACTGGCTCAGCCGCATGACCGGCAAGGACTACACCTTGCCCAGCGAGGCCGAATACGAATACGCCGAACGCGGCGGCACCAGCGGGCCGTACTGGTGGGGGCGCGGCAGCCCGCAGCAGCACGTCGAGAATCTGGCCGGTGCGCTCGACCGCGGTCCCAACGGACGCCACTGGGACAACGCCTTCGCCGGCTACGGCGACGGTTACTGGGGGCCGGCGCCGGTGATGAGCTTCCTGCCCAATCCCTACGGCCTGTTCGACATCGACGGCAACGTGTCGGAATGGACGGCGGACTGCTGGCACGACAACTACATCCGCGCGCCGGCCGACGGCGCGGCCTGGATCAATCCGGGCTGTCGCAGTCGCGTGGTGCGCGGCGCCTCCTGGGCCAGCACGCCGCAGCAGGCGCTGAGCGCCTGGCGCATGGACACGCCAGCGGATCTGGCCGGCGCGCGCATCGGATTCCGCGTCGCGCGCAACCTGTGACCGCGGCGCGGTCTGTTATCCTGCTGCGCTTTGCATCGTGTCGCGTCCATGATCGAAACCAACCCCATCCAGAACCGGATCGACGACCTGCGCCAGCGCACCACCGCGCTGAGGGGGTTTCTTTGACTACGCAGGCAAGCGCGAGCGCCTCGAGGAAGTGAGCCGCGAGCTGGAGTTGCCCACGGTATGGGACGATCCGGCACGTGCGCAGGAGCTGGGCCGCGAGCGCGCGCGGCTGGTGCAGATCGTCGTGGGCCTGGATGCGATCGGCGGCGGTCTGAACGACGCCGCCGAACTGCTCGATCTGGCGATCGCCGACGGCGACGAGGCCTCGGTGCAGGCGGTGGCCGCCGATGTCGATGTCCTGGCCGCACGCGTGGCCGCGCTGGAGTTCCGGCGCATGTTCGCAGGCCAGATGGACAGCGCCAACGCCTTCGTCGACATCCAGGCCGGCGCCGGCGGCACCGAGGCGCAGGACTGGGCCGAGATGCTGCTGCGCATGTACCTGCGCTGGGCCGAGTCGCGCGGCTGGAAGACCGAGCTGCTGGAGGTCAGCGCCGGTGAGGTGGCGGGCATCAAGTCGGCCACCTTCCGCGTCGAGGGCGACTACGCCTACGGCTGGCTGAAGACCGAGACCGGCGTGCACCGCCTGGTGCGCAAGTCGCCCTTCGACTCCGACAATCGCCGCCACACCAGCTTCGGCTCGGTGTTCGTCAGCCCCGAGGTGGACGACGACATCGACATCGAGATCAACCCGGCCGATCTGAAAACCGACGTGTACCGCTCTTCCGGCGCCGGCGGCCAGCACGTCAACAAGACCGAATCGGCGGTGCGCATCACCCACGTGCCCAGCGGCATCGTGGTGGCTTGCCAGACCGAGCGCAGCCAGCACGCCAACCGCGACCGCGCGATGAAAATGCTGAAGGCGAAGCTGTACGAGATGGAGCTGCACAAGCGCAACGCCGAGAAAGCGGCGCTGGAAGCCAGCAAGTCCGATATCGGCTGGGGCAGCCAGATCCGCAACTACGTGCTCGACCAGTCGCGCATCAAGGATCTGCGCACCGGCATCGAGCGTTCGGACACGCAGAAGGTGCTGGACGGCGATCTGGATGGTTTCGTCGAGGCCAGCCTCAAGGCCGGCCTGGACGCCGGCGCCCGCCGCGCCGGTGCGCAAGGGTGAGCCTGGCCTCGGTTTCCAGCTTCCGGTGAATGCCCATGAACGATGCGATCGAGCCACCCCCCTCCGGCCCGCAGGATGAAAACAAGCTGATCGCCGAGCGCCGCGAGAAGCTCAAGGTCCTGCGCGCACAGGGCCCGGCCTTTCCCAACGACTTCCGGCCGGACACCTTCGCCGGCGACCTCGTCGCCGCGTACGCCGATGTCGAGCGCTGGAGTGCAGAGGCGCTGGCTGCGGAATCGCGCAGCGTGCGCGTCGCCGGCCGCCTGCTGGCCAAGCGGGTGATGGGCAAGGCCAGCTTCGCGCGGCTGCAGGACGGCAGCGGCGCCATCCAGCTGTACCTGCGCGCCGACCTGGGCGAAACCTACGAGGCCTTCAAGGGCTGGGATGTCGGCGACATCGTCGGAGTCGAGGGCACGCTGACGCGCACCAGGACCGGCGAACTGTCGATCGCGGTCGCGGCGATCCGGCTGCTGGTGAAATCGCTGCGCCCGCTGCCGGACAAATGGCATGGCCTCGCCGATATCGAGCAGCGCTACCGCCAGCGTTACGTGGATCTGATCGTCACCCCCGAGGCGCGCCGCGTGTTCGCGCTGCGCTCGCGCGCCATCGGCTTCATCCGCCAGTGGCTGGAAGCCGAACCGCGACGCTTCATGGAAGTGGAGACGCCGATGATGCACGCCATTCCCGGCGGTGCCGTCGCGAGGCCCTTCGTCACCCACCACAACGTGCTGGACATTGATCTCTACCTGCGTGTGGCGCCCGAGCTGTACCTCAAGCGCCTGGTGGTAGGCGGCTTCGAGCGCGTGTACGAGATCAACCGCAACTTCCGCAATGAGGGCGTGTCCACCCGGCACAATCCCGAGTTCACCATGCTCGAGCTGTACCAGGCCTACGCCACCTACCTCGAGGTGATGGACCTCACCGAGGCCATGATCCGCGAGACCGCGCAGGCGGTGCTGGGCCGTACCTCCCTGACATGGGAAGGCCGCGGCGTCGACCTCGGCCCGCCGTTCCGGCGCTGGGCGTTGGCCGAAGCGGTGCACCACCACAACCCCGAGATCGCCCGGACCGAACTGCGCGACGTGGCCGCGCTGCGCCGCCATTGCGGGCGCCTGGGCGTCGCGTTCAAGGAAGACTACGGCTGGGGCAAACTGCTGCTGGAGATTTTCGAGAAGACCGTCGAGGCCACGCTGGTGCAACCGACCTTCATCACCCGATATCCGACCGAAGTGTCGCCGCTGGCGCGCGCCAGCGACGCCGACCCCGAGGTCACCGACCGCTTCGAGCTCTTCATCGGCGGCAAGGAGATCGCCAACGGCTTCTCCGAGCTCAACGACCCCGAGGACCAGGAAGCGCGCTTCCGCGCCCAGGTCGCGGCCAAGGATGCCGGCGACGACGAGGCCATGTACTTCGATGCCGATTACATCCGCGCACTGGAAGTGGGCCTGCCGCCCGCCGGCGGCCTGGGCGTCGGCATCGACCGCCTGGTGATGCTGCTGGCCGATGCGCCCTCCATCCGCGACGTGCTGCTGTTTCCTTATATGCGGCCGGAGGGGTGAGGTGAACCTCGCCTGGACCATCCCTGGTGGGTGGCGCCGGTCCGGACCTCCCTGTCCGGCCGTTCGGCGCTGTGCGCGATGCGCTTCAACGCATCGCGCCGGCACAGCGCCTCACCCCTGCATGCGGCCGGAGGGGTGGGCTCCAGAGCCCGCTCCCTGATCGCTGGAGTTTGCCCGTGTGGTACGCGATCCTCGGTACCGACAACCCCGGCTCGCTGCAGGCGCGACGCGATGCGCGGCCGGCACATCTGGCGCGTCTCGATGCGCTGCGGGAGGCGGGCAGGCTGCTGCTGGCCGGCCCGTTCCCGGCGATCGACGCCGAGGATCCCGGCCCGGCTGGCTACAGCGGCAGCCTGATTGTGGCCGAGTTCGCGGACCTGGCCGCAGCCCAGGCCTGGGCCGAGGCCGATCCGTACCGGATGGCGGGGGTCTACCGCGAGGTGCGCGTGCTGCCCTTCCGCAAGACACTGCCATGAACGGGAAACGGTGATGAGCGTGCCACGTGTCGAGGCGATCCGTCTGCGGCTGGTCGAGGCGTTCGCGCCGGTCGAACTGGAGGTGATCGACGACAGCCATCGCCACGCCGGCCATGCCGGCGCGCGCGACGGTCGCGGGCATTTCCGCGTACGCATCGTCAGCGCGGCCTTCGCCGGCATGGCGCCGCTGGCGCGCCATCGCGCGGTGTATGCCGCCCTGGGCGAGATGATGCGCAACGAGATCCACGCCCTGCAGATCGAGGCGTATCCGCCCGGAGCCGCATGAATCGCTTTTATCCTCAAAATAATTGATTGAAATCAATAAGTTTTAATATTATCTTCAAGTGTTTCGGAGATTATTCGCGTTGCGCCGCGCCCCCGCCATTGGCTACAGTCGCACGCTTGGCCGCAGGGGAGCGCGGCGCCTCCGCAGCCCACTGTCCGCATGCGCCTGACCTCGATCAAGCTGGCCGGCTTCAAGTCCTTCGTGGATCCGACCACGCTGCCGCTGCCCACCAACATCACCTGCGTGGTAGGACCCAACGGCAGCGGCAAGTCCAACATCATCGATGCGGTGCGCTGGGTGCTGGGCGAGAGCGCCGCAAGCCGCCTGCGCAGCGAGAACATCGCCGACGTGATCTTCGCCGGCTCCAGCGAGCGCAAACCGGCGGGGCAGGCCAGCGTCGAACTGGTATTCGACAACGGCGAAGGCAAGCTGGGCGGCGAGTGGGCCAATTTCGCCGAGATCTCGGTACGCCGCCTGGTCGGCCGCGATGGCCAGTCCAGCTACTTCATCAACGGTACGCGGTGCCGCCGCCGCGACATCACCGACCTGTTCCTGGGCACCGGACTGGGCGCGCGCAGCTACGCCATCATCGAGCAGGGCGTGATCTCCGACCTCGTGGAATCGCAGCCCGAGCACCTGCGCGTGCACCTCGAGGAGGCTGCCGGGATCTCCCGATACAAGGAACGGCGCAAGGAAACCGAGAGCCGCATCAAGGCCACACGCGAGAACCTCGACCGCGTGCGCGACGTGCGCGAGGAGGTCGGCAAGCAGCTCGAACACCTCCATCGCCAGGCACGCGCGGCCGAGCGCTGGCAGACACTGAAAAACGAGCACACCCGCCGCGAAGCGGAACTGCACGCGCTGGAGTACCGGGCGCTGGCCGCCGAGCTGACGCGCCAGCGGCAGGCGCTGGGCGAGAGCCTGCTGGCAATCGAGCGCGGACGGGCCGCGCTCGCCGCCATCGACAACGGCCTGGAACAGGCCCGCCAGGCGCACACGGACGCGGGTGCGGACTTCAATGCCGCCCAGGCCGAGACTTACCGGATCGGCAGCGAGATCGCGCGGGTCGAGCAGCAGCTTCGCCACAGCCGCGAGATGGGCGAACGCCTGCTGCGCGAGCAGGCCGAGATCGGACACCAATTGCACGCATCCGGCCAGCAGCTGCGCGAAGACCGGCAACGCCTGGAGGAACTGCAGCGCGCCGAAACGGAAGCTGCACCGCGTGACGTCGCGCTGCGCGCCGAGGCGCGCGCGCACGAGGCCGCCCTGCAGCAGGCCGAAACCCGGCTGGGCGAGTGGCAACAGAACTGGGACGCCCATGTCCGCGAGGCGGCCGCGATCGCGCGTACGGCGGATGTCGAGCGCACCAGCCTGGGCCATCTCGAGCGCGAAGGCGTCGAGCTGGCGCGGCGCCGCGAGGCACTGCAGCAGGAACGCGGGACGCTCGATCTGGCCGTGCTGCAGGCGGCGCTGCAGGCCATCGAGGCCGGCCATGCCGAACAGCAGCGGCAGGTCGAGCATCTCGACCGGCGCCTCGAGCAGATCAAGGCCGAACTGGCACAGGCGCAGCAGCACGAACGCGAGCAACTGGACCGGCAGGACAGGGCGCGCCGGCAGCTGCAGAGCCTGCATGGGCGTCTGGCTTCGCTGGAAGCCCTGCAGCACGCGGCGCTGGGCGAAGACGACGGCCAACGCAACGAACACCTGCGCCGGCTGGGGCTGGGCGATGCGCTACGGCTGGGTGCCGCGCTGCAGGTGACCCCGGGTTGGGAACATGCCGTGGAAACCGTGCTCAGCGGCTGGCTGGACGCCGTGGTCGGCAGCGATATCCATGCGCTCGACGAGGCGGTCGAGGCGCTGTCCGCCGCCGATCTCACGCTGGTCGAGGCCGCCCGCGGCGCGGGCCCCGTCGGCACGCTCGCCGAACATGTCCGCGGACCTGCCGCCGTGCAGTCGATGCTCGCGCAGGTGCGCACGGCGGCCGATGCCGCGGCAGCGCGCGCGGCGGCGGCCTCGCTGGCCGATGGCCGGAGCGTGATCTGCCCGCAGGGACTGTGGCTGGGGCCAGGCTTCGTCCGTGTACTGCGCGGCAACGACCGGCAGGCCGGTGTGCTGGCGCGCGCGCGGGAAATCGACTCGGTCCGCCAGGCCATGCAGGCCGACGAGGCGGAAGCGGAAGCCGCAGTCGCCGCAGTGCAGGCGGCCACCGGCGTGCGCCAGGAACTGGAACGGGTGCGCGAGGAAGCCCAGCGCGATCTGTACCACGCGCACCGGCGCCTGTCCGAACTGGCCGGACAGCGCCAGGGGCAGGCCGGGCGCATCGAGCTGGCGCGCGGCAGGCTGGTACGCATCGACGAAGAACTCGCCGGCGTGGCACAGCGCCTGCGGACGCTCGAGGACGAGGTGCGCTCCGCGCGCGGCCGCCTGCAGGGCGCGCTCGACCGGATGGAGGTCGGCGAGCAGAAGCGCCGTGAACTCGAATCGGTCCGGCGTGCGCTGCTGGAATCGCGTGAGGAAGCCGGCCTGAATCTGCGCGAATGCAGCGAGCAGTTGCGCCGGCTGGCGCTGGAGCAGGAGTCGCGGCGCGGCACGCGCAGCGGGATCGAGCAGGCGGTCGCCCGCCTGGCGGCGCAGATCACCCAGCTCGAGGCCCGGCACGCGGATCTGCAGCAGCAGGTGGACACCGGCGCCGGCCCGATCGAACAGCTCGAGCGTGAGCGCGGTGTCTATCTCGAGCAGCGTCTGCTGGCCGACCAGCAACTGGTGTTCGCGCGTGCGGCGCTGGAGAACGCCGAAGCCCGTCTGCGCGCACTGGAGGGCGAACGGCTGGAGGCGGAACGGCGTCTGGCGCAACAGCGCGAGGACGGCACGCGCCTGCAGCTGGAAGAGCAGGCGCTGCGCCTGCGCGCCGAGCAGATCGCGGCGGCGGTGCGGGACAGTGGGCTGGCCATCGACGAGCTGCTCTCGGGATTAGGCGAGGATCTGGACGTCGAGTCCTGCCGCAGCGGGCTGGCCGATCTCGAGCAGAAGATCCGCCGTCTCGAGCCGGTCAACCTCGCGGCCATCCAGGAGCATGCCGAACTGGCACAGCGCAAGACGTATCTGGATGCGCAACTGGCCGACCTGACCGAAGCGCTGGAAACGCTCGAGAGCGCCATTCGCAAGATCGACCGCGAGACGCGCCAGCTGTTTCGCGACACCTTCGATCGTGTCAATGCCGGTTTGCAGGAGCTGTTTCCGCGCCTGTTCGGCGGCGGCACCGCCTATCTGGAACTGACCGGCGAGGATCTGCTCGACGCCGGCGTCGCGGTCATGGCGCGGCCGCCGGGCAAGCGCATCAGCAACATCTCGCAGCTCTCGGGCGGCGAGAAAGCGCTGATCGCAGTGGCGCTGGTGTTCGCCATCTTCCGGCTCAACCCGGCGCCGTTCTGCATCCTCGACGAGGTGGACGCGCCGCTGGACGAGGCCAATGTCGGCCGCTTCACCGAGCTGGTGCGCGAAATGAGCGCGCAGATCCAGTTCCTCTACGTCACCCACAACAAGACCAGCATGGAGTCGGCCCAGCAGCTCTGCGGCGTCGCCATGCGCGAACCCGGTGTGTCACGACTGGTGCAGGTGGATCTGGAAGAAGCCGCTAAACTCGCCGGCGTGGCCTGAACCCTACGCGCGCCGCGCACGCGCCGGAGTCGACGATGCACTGGGATCCCGCGATCGGACTACCGCTGCTGCTGCTGAGCCTGGTGGTTCTGGCGGCGGTTTATCTTCTCGGCCGTACGCGCGGCCCGTCCGTCGCGCGTTCCGACGGCGGACGCGGCGAGAGCCAGCGGATCGAGCCCAGCCTCGGGGCGGCAGCGGAACCGGCGGCAGGTACTGCGGACGGTCCGCCCACGGTACGTCGCGACGCCGCTGCGGATCCCCTGCCGGCGCCCGGGCACGATGTACGCACTGCAGGAGCGGCCTCACGGCAGGATCCGCCGGGGCGGCGCCAGGAGGTGAACATCGAGCGCATCGTGACCCTGTTCGTGGCCGCCCGCGACGGGCAGATGTTCCGTGGTGCGGATCTGGTGGTGGCCGCGGAGAAGGTGGGCCTGGAGTTCGGCGACATGGGCATCTTCCACCGCCTCGACGAGCGCAGTGCCAGCCGCGGCCCCGTGTTCAGCGTGGCCAATATGGTCAAGCCCGGCAGCTTCGATCTGGCGCGCATCGATGCGCTGAATACTCCGGGGCTCGGATTTTTCATGACCTTGCCGGGGCCGCTGCCGGCGCTGGACGCCTGGGACACCATGCTGCCCGCGGCGCAACGCATGGCCGAACTGCTCAACGGCGTGGTGCTCGATGCCGAGCGCAACCCGCTCAGCCGCCAGGGCAGCCAGCTGGTCCGCGACGACCTGCGTGGATGGGACCGCCGTCATGAGGGCGAACCGGTAACGCTGCGCGGCCGCTGAACCCGGCGGGGCGGGACTCTCTCAGGCGCCCAGGCTGCGTACCAGTTCGATGTAGCGGCGCTGCGCCGTTTCGCGCGTGGTGCCTTTCAGTTTGGCCCAGGCTTCGTATTTGGCCGTGCCGACGAAATCGAAGAAACCCGGCTTGGGGCCGGCGACATCGCCTTCCGAACCCTGCTTGTACAGCGCATACAGTTTAAGCAGGGTGTCGTTGTCCGGGCGCACGGCCAGCTTTTTCACCGCCTCGGCGGCAGCGAGAAACGCCTGCTGGTGGTCGGACATGGGGTGTCCCCCACTCGTGGACGCCGGCATTAAACACGTCGCACCGGAAGGGGTCAACGCCCGGCCCGGGCGGCCGGGCGCGGCGGCCGACGCTGCCGGTCACCCAGGGTGACCCATAGCGTCCACTGCGGCTTCGCGGCGTTGTGGCGGCGCGCCGCCGCGGCTGGCCCGAATCCTGCTTGGAGACCGGACGGAAGCCGGCGTGGGGCCGGCGTGAATCCGCAGCCATGAGCGTACAAGCCTTCTACCGGCACGCCCGCCTGCATGTGGTCAGTGCGGTGCTGCTCAGCCGTGGCGCGGTCAGCGCCCAGAGCGAGATGGTGGACATCTCGGCCACCGGGTTGTGCGTACACAAGCCGGAAACCTGGCAGGGCCAGCCGGGCCAGTTGTGGGCGCTGGATCTGCTGCTGGAGGGCGACGCCCACGTCCATCTCGAGGCCACCTGCGTGCGCGAGACCGAACACAAGGTGTGCTTCGAGTTCACGCGCATTCCCGAAGACCGGCAGATCCCGCTGTGGAACCTGCTGGGCGGCTATGCCGACCGTCTGGAGGCCTTCAACGCCTGATCAGGCCTTGCCGGCGATGCCGGTGCCGCGCAACTCGCGGCGCAGGATCTTGCCGACGTTGGTCTTGGGCAGGCTGTCGCGGAACTCGATCTGGTGCGGGCGCTTGTAGCCGGTGAGGTTTTCGCGTGCGTAGTCCATCACCTGCTCGACGGTCAGCGCGGGGTCCTTGCGCACCACGAACAGTTTCACGGCTTCGCCGGACTTCTCGTCGGGAATGCCGATGGCGGCCACCTCCAGCACGCCCGGACAGGCGGCCATCACATCCTCGACTTCGTTGGGATACACGTTGAAGCCCGACACCAGGATCATGTCCTTCTTGCGGTCGACGATATAGAAATATCCGCCGGCATCCATGCGCGCGATATCGCCGGTGTGCAGCCATCCGGCGGCATCGATGACCTTGGCGGTCTCGTCCGGCCGGTTCCAGTATCCCTGCATCACCTGCGGGCCCTTGACGCACAGCTCGCCCACCTCGCCCGGCGGCAGTAACCGGCCGGCATCATCCTGGATGCAGACGTCGGTGGAGGGGACCGGCAGCCCGATCGAACCGTTGTAGGCGGGCAGGTCCAGCGGATTGATGCACACCGCCGGGCTGGTTTCGGTCAGGCCGTAGGCCTCCACCAGCGTGCAGCCGGTGGTGCGTTTCCAGCGCTCGGCCACCGTTCGCTGCACCGCCATTCCGCCGCCGAGAGTCATGCGCAGCCGCGAGAAGTCCAGTTCGCTGAAGCCGGGTGTGTTGAGCAGCCCGTTGAACAGGGTATTGACGCCGGTGATGGCGCTGAAACGCAGCCCGCGCAATTCCTTGACGAAGCCCGGCATGTCGCGCGGATTGGTGATCAGGTGGTTGTAGCCGCCGGTCTTGAAAAAGGTGAAGCAGTTGGCTGTCAGCGAGAAGATGTGATACAGCGGCAGGGCGGTGACGATCACCTCCTCGCCCTCGTGCAGCAGCGACTGGATCCAGGTGGAGGCCTGCAGCATGTTGGCCACCATGTTGCCGTGGCTGAGCATGGCGCCCTTGGCCACCCCGGTGGTGCCGCCGGTGTACTGCAGGAAGGCCAGATCATCGTGCCCCAGCGCCACCTGCGGACGCGGCTGGCCGGCCCCGCGCTGCAGCGCCTCGCGGAATCCGATGGCGCCGTTGATGCGCCAGGGCGGCACCATCCTGCGTACGCGCCGCACGACCAGATCGACGATCGCACCCTTCAGCGCGCCGAGCATCTCGCCCAGACTGGTTACCACCACGTGGCGCACACCAGTGCGGCCGATCACCTGCTGCAGCACGCCGGCGAAGTTCTCCAGCACCACGATGACCTGCGCGCCGGAGTCGTTGAGCTGGTGTTCCAGCTCGCGCGCGGTGTACAGCGGATTGGTGTTGACGACCACCAGCCCCGCGCGCAGCGCGCCGAACAGCGCGACCGGATACTGCAGCACGTTGGGCATCATCAGCGCGATGCGGTCGCCCTTGCGCAGACCCAGCGTGCCGGCGAGGTAGCCGGCGAAGCGGGCGCTCATGCGGTCGATCTCCGCGTAGCTCAGCTGCCGGCCGAAGTTGCCGAAGGCGGGATGGTCCGCGAAACGGGCGCAGGACTCGTCGATCACCGCCACGATCGAACCGTAGCGCGAGAGGTCGACTTCGGCGGCGACGCCGCGCGGATAGTGGGCCAGCCACGGGCGGTCGACGGACATGCGGCTCCTTCTCGGCACTCGGCGCGCGCCATCCGCACGCGAACGGTCGGGATTGCAGCACGCCGGCGAAGCGCTCGGCAAGGCGCATCGCGCCATGCGATTTCCTTACGACGGCGCATGACCAACGGCAGGGGCGTGGAACCCCGGGGTCCCGGGCCTCTCTAACCGGCTCGATGCCCGCACCGGGCACGCCGATCAACCGAGGAGACGCCCTTGAATCCGACGCGCAAGTTTCTGCCTGTGCTGCTGGCCGCCTGCCTGCTGCCCGCCGCCTGGACGGCCGATGCCGCGACGGCAGCGCCGGCCAAGGCCGCAGCCGTCGCCGCGCCCGTGCCGCAGCAGCGCGAGGTGGTCACCCGCGGCAGCGTGCGGATCGGCAACCAGGACATCCGCTACACCGCCACCGCCGGCACCATCCTGCTGCGCAACGACAAGAACGAACCCGTGGCCAGCATGTTCTACGTGGCCTACACCAAGGACGGCGGGGATCCGGCGCAGCGGCCGATCACCTTCCTCTACAACGGCGGGCCGGGATCGTCGTCGATCTGGCTGCATCTGGGCGGCCTCGGTCCGATGAAGGTGGCGCTCAACAACGCCGGCGCCACGCCACCCGCACCCTATGCCATCGTGCCCAACCACGACAGCCTGCTGGATGCCAGCGACCTGGTGTTCATCGACGCCGTGGGCACCGGCTACAGCCACGTGGTGGGCAAGGGCACCGACAAGATGTTCTGGGGCGTGGATCAGGACGTGAAATCCTTCGGCCAGTTCATCCAGCGCTACCTGACGCAGTTCAACCGCTGGAACTCGCCCAAGTTCCTGCTGGGCGAGAGCTACGGCACCACGCGCTCCGCGGCGCTGTCGGAATACCTGCAGGACCAGGGCATCAGCGTCAACGGCGTGATCCTGCAGTCCTCCATCCTCAATTACGGCCTGCTGATGCCGGGTTCGGACGCCAAATACGAGCTGTACCTGCCCACCTACACCGCGCTGGCCTGGTACCACCACAAGCTGCCGGGCAACCCCGGCAACGATCTGCCGGCGCTGCTGGCCAAGGCACAGGCCTTTGCGCTCGGCCCCTACGCACAGGCACTGGCGCAGGGCGACAACCTGCCGGCGGCGCAACGCGACGCCATCGCCGAGCAGTTGCACCAGTACACCGGGCTACCGGTCGCGTACATCAAGCGTGCCAACCTGCGCGTCGAGGCCAGCAACTTCCGCAAGGAGCTGATGCTGCCCGAGCGCGAAAGCATCGGCCGCTACGACGGCCGCTACGCGGGGCTCGACATCAACGCCATCGGCTCCACGCCCGACTTCGATCCCTCCGACCAGTTCGTCTCGCCGGGCTTCACCACCGCCTTCAACTGGTACATCACCAACGTGCTGAAGTACCACTCGCAGCGCCCGTACCGGGTGATGAACGACAAGACCATCGGCGCCTGGGACTGGCACCACGCCGTGCCCGGCATGGGCTGGAAGCTGCCGCTGCCCTACGTGGCCGGCGATCTCGGCGCCGCGCTGCGCAAAAACCCGTACCTGCGCGTGCTCTCGGCCAACGGCTATTTCGATCTGGCCACGCCGTACTTCGCCACCGAGTACGACCTCGACCACATGATGCTGGAGCCGAAGCTGCGCAGCCACGTCGAGTTCGCCTTCTACGACTCGGGGCACATGATCTACCTCAACCCGAAAGCGCTCAATGCGTACCACGCCGATCTCGACCGTTTCTACCGCAGCACGCTGGCGGTCGACGCGGCCGGGGAGAAACCGTAGTCCGGTCGTTGGCCGCGCGGGCGGTACCCGCGCGGTCAACCCGGAGGTCATGGAAGCGTTGCTCCGGGAGGGGGTCGACCTGGAGGGCAGTGCGTGAAGCGGATTTTTGTCGTCGGATGCCCGCGTTCGGGCACCACCGTGGTGCAGGCGCTCATCGCCCGCCACCCGGATGTCTACACTCTGCCGGAAACCGATTTCTTCGAAGCGCTGCATGGCGGCACCCAGGCACGCTGGGACGATCCCTACGCGGGCCGCGGGCAGCGCTGGTACCACCGGCGCCTGGGCCTGGCGCAGTCGCGCGGCCGCCGCCGCCTGCGGGGACTGGAGACGCAATTGCACGTGCGCCGCCGGACGCCGGTTCCCTGGCGCACGGCCGGCTGCACGCGGCGCTTCATCGGCACGCTCGATCACGTCGCCGGACGCGCGGGATTCCGTGCCTGGGTCGAAAAAACCCCGCAGCACCTGCTGTACCTGGACGAGATCGCCGCGGCGGTGCCCGATGCGCTGTTCGTGCACGTCATCCGTCATGGCCGCGACGTACTGGCCTCGATCATCGATGCGGACCTGCACCAGCCGGGCGCGGACTTCGCCGGCGGCGTGGTCACCTGGACGCGGCGCTGGAACCGGGCGCTAGCCATCTCGCTGTCGTTCCGCGACCATCCCCGGCATTTCCTGCTCTGTCTGGAGGATCTGACGCGGGATTTCGAGAACACCTGGAACGCCCTGCGCGACTTTTTGGGGTTGGAGCCGTCGCAGCCGCTGCTGGTGCGACCGGGCAGCCGGGTCAGCAGCGTCGATCACGAGCCCTGGCGGCGCCGCGAAGCGACCGGCGTGATCGGTCGTCCCGAGCACAAGTTCGAGCGTCTGTTCGGAGCCGAGGTGCGCGCTTGGATCGAAGCGCATCTGACCGATTACGCGCAGGCGCAGCGCGCGATCGGCACGCCGTCACGACAGCTCGCGCTGTCGCGACGGTGACTGGACGCGCGCCGCGGGGCAGGGCACTCCCCGGCGCGCAGCGGCGAGGGCCGGCGGCTCAGCCGCCGGCGGGACTTCCGCCCCTTGGAGTGCTTAGGCGGCTTTCTTGGCGGCGAGCTGGCGCAGTACGTAGGGCAGGATGCCGCCGTGGTGGCCGAGACGGTGCGTTTGCGCGATGCCTTGAAGGGCATCGCGCGCAGCGGCGAGGGCCGGCGGCTCAGCCGCCGGCGGGACTTCCGCCCCTTGGAGTGCTTAGGCGGCTTTCTTGGCGGCGAGCTGGCGCAGCACGTAGGGCAGGATGCCGCCGTGGCGGAAGAACTCGCGCTCCTTCGGCGTCAGCAGCATCACCCGCACCTGGAAGCGCTTTTCGCCGTCCTCGCCCTGCGCGATCACCGTGGCCTCGCGTGCATCCGGGCTTTCGAAACCGGCGACGGCGTAGCTCTCACGGCCGGTCAGCCCCAGGGTCTGCGCGTTCTCGCCGGGCCTGAACTGCAGCGGCAGCACGCCCATGCCCACCAGGTTGGAGCGGTGGATGCGCTCGAAGCTCTCGGCGATCACCGCCCGCACGCCCAGCAGCAGCGTGCCCTTGGCCGCCCAGTCGCGCGAGGAGCCGGTGCCGTATTCCTTGCCGGCGATCACCAGCAGCGGCGTCTTTTCCTGCTTGTACTTCATCGCCGCGTCGTAGATCGCCATCTGCTGCCCCGACGGCACGTGCAGGGTATAGCCGCCCTCGACGCCGTCCAGCATCAGGTTTCTGATGCGGATATTGGCGAAGGTGCCGCGCACCATGACGGCATCGTTGCCGCGGCGCGATCCGTAGGAATTGAAGTCCGCGGGCTGCACGCCATGCTCGATCAGATAACGCCCCGCCGGCGAGTCCTTCTTGATGTTGCCGGCCGGGGAAATGTGGTCGGTGGTGATCGAATCGCCGAACAGCCCCAGGCAGCGCGCGCCACGGATGCCGGTGATGGCGCCGGGCTGCCCGGGCATGTCCTCGAAGTAGGGCGGATTCTTGATGTAGGTCGAAGCGTCCCAGCGGTACCGGTCGCCTTCCGGCGCGGCGATGCTGTTCCAGCGGCTGTCGCCGGCGAACACGTTGGCGTAGCTGCTGGCGAACATCTGCGGGTTGATGCTGCGCGCGATGAGATCGGAAATCTCCCGGTTGCTGGGCCAGATGTCCTTGAGATGGACTGGCCTGTCGTCGCTGCCGGTGCCCAGCGGTTCGCTGGCCAGGTCGATGTCCAGCGAGCCGGCCAGCGCATACGCCACCACCAGCGGCGGCGAGGCCAGGTAGTTGAGCTTCACCTCGGGGTGCACGCGGCCCTCGAAGTTGCGGTTGCCGGACAGTACCGCGCCCACCGCCAGATCGCCTGCCGCGATCGCCTTGCTGACCTCGGCCGGCAGCGGGCCGGAGTTGCCGATGCAGGTGGTGCAGCCGTAGCCGACCAGATAGAAGCCAACCTTCTCCAGTTCATGCAGCAATCCGGCTTTTTGCAGATAGTCGGTGACCACCAGCGAGCCCGGTGCCAGTGAGGTCTTGACCCAGGGCTTGGCCTTGAGGCCGCGCGCGGCGGCTTTCTGCGCGACCAGGCCCGCGGCCAGCATCACCGCCGGGTTGGAGGTGTTGGTGCAGGAGGTGATGGCGGCGATCACCACCGCGCCGTCGCGCAGGGTGGCGCCGGATGCCAGCCTGCCCGCGCCGGGCGAGGCGGTCTTGCCGGCCGCGGCGCGGGCGGCCGCCAGCGGCTTGATCGCGGCGGCGGCGCTGGCCTTGACCTCCTCCAGCGGCACGCGGTCCTGCGGGCGTTTGGGGCCGGCCAGCGAAGGGCGCACGGCGGCCAGGTCCAGTTCCAGCGTGGCGCTGAACTGCGGATGCGGCGTCCGTTCGTCGTGCCACAGGCCCTGCGCCTTGGCGTAGGCCTCGACCAGCGCGATCTGCGCGGCATCGCGTCCGGTCAGGCGCAGATAATTCAGCACCTCGGCGTCGATGGGGAAGATGCCGCAGGTGGCGCCGTATTCGGGCGCCATGTTGGCGATGGTGGCGCGGTCGGCCAGCGCCAGATGCGCCAGACCATCGCCGTAGAACTCGACGAACTTGCCCACCACGCCCAGCTTGCGCAGCATCTGGGTGACGGTGAGCACCAGGTCGGTGGCGGTGGCGCCTTCCGGCAGTTTGCCGGCGAGCTTGAAGCCCACCACCTGCGGAATCAGCATGGAGGACGGCTGGCCCAGCATGGCCGCCTCGGCCTCGATGCCGCCGACGCCCCAGCCCAGGACGCCCAGACCGTTGACCATGGTGGTGTGCGAATCGGTGCCGAACACGGTGTCGGGAAAGGCCCAGCGCGTCCCGTTCCGGTCGGCGGTCATCACCACCCGCGCCAGATGCTCGAGGTTCACCTGGTGCACGATGCCGGTGCGCGGCGGCACCACCTTGAAGTTGTCGAAGGCTTTTTGACCCCAGCGCAGGAATGCATAGCGCTCGCTGTTGCGGCGGAACTCGATGGCGACGTTGTCCTCCAGCGCCCTGGCGGTGCCGAACGCGTCCACCTGTACCGAATGGTCGATCACCAGTTCGGAGGGAATCAGCGGATTGATGCGCTTGGGATCGCCGCCCAGCGCGCGCATGGCGTCGCGCATCGCGGCCAGGTCCACCACGCAGGGCACGCCGGTGAAGTCCTGCAGCACTACGCGCGAGGGCATGAAGGCGATCTCGGTGTCGGGTTCCCTGTGCGCGTCCCAGTTGGCCACCGCTTCGATTTCCGCGGCGGTGACGTTGACGCCGTCCTCGTGCCGCAGCAGGTTCTCCAGCAGGATCTTCATCGAATAGGGCAGACGCTGGAGATCGAAGCGCCGGCCCAGCCTGGCCAGGCTGGCGCAGGCGTAGCGCTGTCCGTGCACCTCGAGGATATCGCGCACGGCGAAGCTGTCTTTCATGTCGGGCTCCTTGCAGGCGGTAGGAATCGGTCGGGCGCGCCACGCACGACACGCGGCCGGAGCGCAGCGGCATCCCTGCAGACGCGATAGCATGGCCGCTTCCCGTGTGGCGCACAATCACAAGCGATCACATGCAGCGTTCGATGATTTCGGCGGCGCTGGCTGCGGTTTCCCTGCGCGATCTGGCACTGGTGCAGGCGGTGGCCCGTGCCGGCAGCTTCAACAGCGCGGCGCGCGCCATGCACATCAGTCCCTCGGGCCTCTCGCACCAGGTGCACAAGGTCGAGCAGGCGCTGGGGGTGCCGCTGTTCGAGCGCGGCGCGCGGCGCGTGCTGCCCAGCAGCGCCGGACGCGACCTGCTGGCTCAGGTCGACGCGGTGCTGGCTGCGGCCGAGCATCTGCAGACACGGGCGCGCGCCGGCGCCGTCGCCTTCGGCGGCGAGCTGCGCCTGGGCGTGCCCGCCTCGCTGGGGCCCTATCTGCTGCCGCATCTGATCGTGCCCTTTCCGCGCGCCTTCCCGGGCGCGCATCTGGATCTGTCGGAAGGCAAACCGCGCGGCCTGCTGCGGCGTCTGCATGAAGCGGAACTGGATGCGGTGCTGGCGCCGGTGACGGCCGCGCCGGCCGGGCTGACGCAGCAGCCGCTGTTTTTCGAACCATGGGACGCGATGATGCGCGCCGATCACCCGCTGGCCGGCCGGCGTAGCATGACCGTGCGGCAACTGGATGCCGCGGGCGCCACCCTGATGGCCGAAGGCCCGGCCGCGGCGGCAGCGGGGGACGTGCAGGATCTCAGTCTGGAGAGCCTGGCCGCGCTGCTGCGCCTGCGCGGCGGGTGTGCGCTGGTGCCGGCGCTGGCACACGTGCGGCTCGCCTCGATGCCGGACATCGTTCTGGCGCGCATCCGCGGCAACGGACCGGGGCGGGAGATCGCGCTGTACTGGCGCGAAGCGGCGCCCTGGCGCGACGATCTCGTGCGTTTCGCGATGCTGCTGCGCGAAGTGGCGCGGCGCCTGCCGCGCCTGCGCCCGCGCGGCGGCGGGACGGCAGCCGCTCAGCCCTGATCGAGCCGGTTGCGCGTCAGCAGGCCGCGCGCCAGCATCAGCGTCTGCCGGCGTTGCAGCAGCAGCCGCCATTGCGAACCGCCCAATTGCCGCCACAGCACGGCGGCGCGCACGGCGGCCAGCAGCGCGGCGCGGATGCGTTCGACGATGGCGGGCTGGTTGAGCATCTGCGGATTGCCGGTGACCAGCACCCGCGGGCGCAGACTGCTGAGCGTCTCGGCGTACAGAGCGGCCATTCTGGCCACCACGGTCGGGTGATCGGCGCTGCCGAAGTGTTCGGCCTGGCGCTGGGCATCGCGCAGTCCCTGCTGCAGGTGTTCCACCCGCGGCGGGTCGCCCATCAGCCGGCGCTCCAGGCGCAGCACGGTCAGGGCCATGCGGTTGATCATGGCATCGGCCTGCCTGCCGCCCAGTTGCTGCAGCAGCGTCTGCATGCCCAGCCGCAGGCCGCCGCCGCCCTCGAACACGGACGCGGTGCTGGGCGCATCGATGCGCAGCACGCTGGCCAGGCTGGTGCTGAATGCAGGGCCGTCGGCATTGCCTTGCGTGGCCAGCGTGCGCACTAGCGCCAGCGCCTGAAACAGCGCGGCCAGGGCCAGGGTACGTTCTTCGGAGCGGTCTGCGGTCATCGTCGGAGAGGGATGGAAGAAGACGGCTGCGGATCCAGTCTCACGCCGCGAGGCCGCCGTACGCCGCGTCGCTGGCCTCGATGGTAGCGCCACCGAGGCAGATCTCGCCGCGGTAGAACACCAGCGCCTGGCCCGGGGCCGGGGCACGCTGCGGCCGTTCGAAGCGCACGCTGCAGCCCGCTGCGTCCAGGGTCACCTCGCAGTCCTGCGCGGGCTGCCGGTAACGCACCTGGGCCTGGGCCCGGAAACGCTGCGCCGGCGCGCGGCCGGCAACCCAGCTGGCCGTACCGGTGCGTACATGACGCGCGTCCAGCCAGTGTGCCGCGTCGCCCTGCGCCACGATCAGGGTATTGCTCCGCACGTCCTTGCCGACGACGTACCAGGCGCCGCCTGCCGCGCCGCGCACGCCGCCCAGTTGCAGCCCCTCCCGCTGGCCGAGCGTGAAGTACAGCGCGCCGGGATGCTCACCCAGGCGCCGTCCGCGCGTGTCCACGATGGGACCGGGCTGCGCCGGCAGATACTGCGAGAGAAAACCGCGGAAATCGCGTTCCCCGATGAAGCAGATGCCGGTGGAATCCTTCTTGGCCTGGGTGGCCAGACCCCGCCGCCTCGCCAGCGCGCGCACTTCGCTCTTGCGCATTCCACCCAGCGGGAAGCTCGTGCGTGCCAGTTCGCGCTGACCCAGCAGGTGCAGAAAATAGCTCTGGTCCTTGCCGGGATCCACGCCGCGCAGCAGCCGGAATCCGTCATCGCCTTCCTGCACGCGTGCGTAGTGCCCGGTGGCGATACCTTCGGCCCCCAGCGCCAGCGCCGCATCGAGGAAGGCCTTGAACTTGATTTCGCGGTTGCACAGCACGTCGGGATTGGGGGTGCGTCCGCGCGCGTATTCGTCGAGGAAATGCCGGAACACCGTGCGCAGGTAGTCGTCGGCGAAGTCGCGTACATGGAAGCGCAGACCCAGCTGGCCGGCGACCGCCACCGCGTCGCGCCGGTCGGCCTCGGCGCGGCAGTGCGGGTCGTCGTCGTCACCGCGCCAGTTGCGCATGTGGATGGCCTCCACCGCGTGGCCGGCCTGCTGCAGCAGCAGCGCCGCCACCGAGGAGTCCACCCCGCCGGAAAGGCCGATCGCGATGCGCATCTCAGCTGCCGCGGCCGCGTGCCAGCGGCGCGATGCTCCGCAGCGGCAGGCGCTGTCCGCCCAGCCAGGCATCGATGCTGGCCAGCACCAGCGGCGTGCGCAGCCGCGGCGCCTGGGCGGCGATTTCGCCGCGGCTCAGCCACAGCGCGCGCACGATGCCCGCATCCAGCGGACGACGCGGGTCATGCCGCAGTGCCTCGGCCGAAAAGGCGAAGCGCAGCGTGGTGTCTCCATGCCGCGGGTTGATCCAGGGCATGACGCCGATGAAATGCAGCGGCCGCACGTGCCAGCCGGTTTCCTCCAGCGTTTCGCGGACCATGGCGGCGGCCAGATCCTCGCCGGATTCCAGGTGGCCTGCGGGCTGGTTCAGACACAACTGCTGCTGCACATTTTCTTCCACCATCAGAAACCGGTCCCGGCACGCCACCACGGCGGCGACGGTGACCCGCGGGCGCCAGACCTGGGTGGTTTCCTCGTGCGGCATTGCAATCCTCCGGAGCGGCCGCATTCTGCCATCGTTGCCCGGCGCCTCCATGGGTGACCCCGCCCGCCGCGGGCGATTCCGCCGGCCCGTGCCGGTGGCAGACTAGACCCGGGCCGCGCCTGCCGATCCGGCTTGCCAGGATCTCCGACCATGTCCGCCGAACTGCCACGTCCTGAATCCGAGCCCGAACACGAGCACGGACTGGCGCTGGAAACCGCCAAGCCCGAGCTGCAGCGGCCCTCCATGTTCCAGGTGGTGCTGCTGAACGACGATTACACGCCGATGGAGTTCGTGGTCGAGGTGCTGCGGGTGTTCTTCGGCATGCACCAGGAACGCGCGGTGCAGGTGATGCTGCACGTGCACCACCGCGGCAAGGGGGTGTGCGGCGTGTTCACGCGCGAGGTGGCCGAGACCAAGGTCAACCAGGTGAACGAGTACGCGCGCACACACCAGCACCCGTTACTGTGCGATATGGAAAAGCTCTAAGCTGCCCCCAGATCGCCGGCAACTCCACGAGGTCACTCCCATGTTCAGCAAGGATCTCGAACTCACCATCGGCCAATGCTACAAGGACGCCCGCGAGCACCGTCATGAATTCATGACGGTCGAGCATCTGCTCCTGGCCCTGCTGGGCAATGCGGCGGCCACCGCAGCCCTGCGCGCCTGCGGCGCCGAGCTGGGCAAGCTCGAACACGAGCTGCGCGAGGTCATCGCGCAGACCGTGCCGGTACTGCCGCCCGACGACGAACGCGACACCCAGCCCACGCTGGGCTTCCAGCGCGTGCTGCAGCGCGCGGTCTATCACGTGCAGTCGTCGGGCCGCAAAGAGGTGACCGGCGCCAACGTCCTGGTGGCCATTTTCGGCGAGAAGGATTCGCACGCGGTGTATTTCCTCAATCAGCAGGAAGTCACCCGGCTGGACGTGGTCAACTACATCTCGCACGGCATCGCCAAGCTGGAGTCGGAGGGTGCTGCCGGCGCGCAGCAGAGCGAGCGCGAGCAAGATGAGAGCGGGGAGGGCAAGTCCAACCCGCTGCACGAGTTCGCGCTCAACCTCAACGAGCAGGCGCGGCAGGGCAAGATCGATCCGCTGATCGGCCGCGGCGTGGAGATCGAGCGCACCATCCACGTGCTGTGCCGCCGGCGCAAGAACAATCCGCTGTACGTGGGCGAAGCCGGCGTCGGCAAGACCGCGCTGGCCGAGGGCCTGGCACGGCGCATCGTCGAGGGCGAGGTGCCGGAAATCCTCAAGGACACCACGGTCTGGGCGCTCGATCTCGGCGCGCTGGTGGCCGGCACCAAGTATCGCGGCGACTTCGAGAAACGCCTGAAGGGCGTGATCGCGCAGTTGCGCAAGGATCCCAAGGCGATCCTGTTCATCGACGAGATCCACACCATCATCGG
This sequence comes from Pseudomonadota bacterium, assembly GCA_021792975.1. Classification (GTDB taxonomy): domain Bacteria; phylum Pseudomonadota; class Gammaproteobacteria; order Xanthomonadales; family Rhodanobacteraceae; genus Metallibacterium. The sequence continues at coordinate 37,534 of JAJYTR010000001.1, forward strand.
CGCCGGTTCGGCTTCGGGAGGCACCATGGATGCCTCGAACCTGATCAAGCCGGTGCTGGCCTCGGGCGAACTCCGGTGCATCGGTTCGACCACGTTCCAGGAATACCGCGGTGTGTTCGAGAAGGACCGCGCGCTGGCGCGGCGTTTCCAGAAGATCGACGTGCCGGAGCCCTCGCTCGCCGAGAGCGTGGAGATCCTGCAGGGCCTCAAGAGCCGCTTCGAGGCGCACCACAGCGTCGAGTACACCACCGAGGCCCTGAAAGCGGCCGTCGACCTTTCGGTGCGGCATCTGCCCGACCGCCTGTTGCCGGACAAGGCCATCGACGTCATCGACGAGGCCGGTGCACGCCAGCGTCTGCTGCCGCCGGAATCGCGCAGTGCGCGTGTGGACGTGTCCGACATCGAGTACATCATCGCGCGCATGGCGCGCATTCCGCAGAAACAGGTTTCCGCATCCGACCGCGACGTTCTGCGCAACCTGGACCGCAATCTCAAGATGGTGGTGTTCGGCCAGGACGAGGCCATCGACACCCTCACCGCGGCCATCAAGATGGCGCGCTCCGGCCTGGGCAATCCGCAGAAGCCGATCGGGTGCTTTCTGCTGGCCGGTCCCACCGGCGTCGGCAAGACCGAGGTGACCCGCCAGCTGGCCATGCAGCTCGGCATCGAGCTGATCCGTTTCGACATGTCCGAATACATGGAGGGGCATTCGGTCAGCCGCCTGATCGGGGCACCGCCCGGCTATGTGGGTTTCGACCAGGGCGGCCTGCTCACCGAGGCGGTGGTCAAGCATCCGCACTGCGTGGTGCTGCTGGACGAGATCGAAAAGGCCCACCCCGACGTGTTCAACATCCTGCTGCAGGTAATGGATCGCGGTGCGCTCACCGACACCAACGGGCGCGAGGCGAATTTCAAGAATGTGATCCTGGTGATGACCACCAACGCCGGCGCCACGCTGGCGGCGAGGCGCAGCATCGGTTTCATCGAACAGAACCATGCCGGCGACGCGATGGAGGTGATCCGCCGTACCTTCAGCCCGGAATTCCGCAACCGGCTCGACGCGACCGTGCAGTTCGGCGCACTGGGCATCGACCACATCCTGCGCGTGGTGGACAAGTTCCTGATCGAGCTGGAGGCGCAGCTCAACGAGAAGCAGGTCAGCCTCAACGTCGACGCCGATGCACGGCGCTGGCTGGCCGAACACGGATTCGACCCGCAGATGGGTGCGCGGCCGATGGCGCGCGTGATTCAGGAGCAGGTCAAGCGGCCTCTGGCCGACGAACTGCTGTTCGGCAAGCTGGCCAACGGTGGCCGTGTCACCTTGCGGGTGCTGGGCGGCAAGCTGGTCACCGAGGTCGAATCCAGCGCGCCGGTGGCGGAAACCGTGGGCTGAGCGGCGGCCCCGGGGCCGGTGCGGCGGAGTGGGCGGCAGGGGGGATCGCCATCCTGCTGGCGCGCGGCGCCGAATCGGGGCGGGCTGCGATCGCGTTGCGCGGAATTGCATCGGCAGGACGCCGCCGGGTCCCGCGCCGTATCCCGCACCGGCGGGCGCATCCGCTGCCTGCGCGGGACGATGCCTTCCCGGCGTCACTTCATGCGGTAGGTGATGCGTGCCTTGGTGAGATCGTAGGGCGTCATTTCCACCTTGACCTTGTCGCCGGTGAGAATGCGGATGTAGTTCTTGCGCATGCGCCCGGAAATGTGTGCGGTCACGATGTGACCGTTTTCCAGTTGCACGCGGAACATGGTGTTGGGCAGGGTTTCGGCGACCGTGCCTTCCATTTCGATGACGTCGTCTTTGGCCATGTACGGGGCGCTTGCGCGGCGCGTGGCCGCTCGGATTCGCCATTGTGCCATGCGGCGCGCGACGGCGATACCGCCGGGCCGCCCGTTTGCGCCGCCGCGCGGAGGGGCAGTCCCCGGCGAAACATTTATTGGATGCGCGCATGCATTTTTGCCTCGATGCGCGCGCATCGGCGCGGGCGGAAAGCCCGGCCCGGCCTGCAGGTACACCTCGTCCACGCCCAGCTCGACCCGTCCTGCGATGCCGGGACGCTGGAAATGCAACCGCATCCCTTCCCGGCGCGTGGCCACGCCGCAGCCTGCATGCAGTTCGCCGGAAATCCGCTCCAGCACGGCGCGTGGCTGCGCGGCCTGGAGCATGCGATGCCGGCGGATGGTGATGCGCGGCATGCGCACAGCAGGGCGGGCGGCACCTGCTGCTAGAGTCGCCCGCAGGAGTGAAACGATGCGCATCGCCGTCCTGTTTCCGGAACCATCCGAATTCAGCCGCAGTACCGCCGAGGTGAGCCTGGGCAGCGGCGAAAGCGACGACCTGAAACTGCAGGCGGCGGGCGTGCTTGCCGGGCACGCGCGCATCCGCCACGACGCCCGCGGCTATGTGCTCGAAGTCGGCACCGGCGGCGGCGTCACCCACGTCAATGCGCGTCCGGTACGCCAGCGGGCGCTCCTGCACCCCGGCGACCACGTGAGCCTCGGGACAGCGCAGATCCTGCTGCTGGGCGAGCATGTGCGCGAGGCGTGCACACCTGAAACACGCCCCGATGCCGTCCTGCAGCCCGGTGCGCTGGCGCTGCGTGGGGTATCCGGCGCGCGCAGCGGGGCCGTGCTGGTGGTCGCGCCGACGCTCGAACTGGGCCCCGACGGGCTGCCCTGCGCGGCCTGCGAAGGCGCGCCGCATGTCGTCCTCATGAGCGTTGCGGGACGTCCCGCGCTGAGAACCGTGGGCCTGTCGCCGGAGGACTGGCCGCGCATCAACGGACATCCGGTGGCGAGCGTCTGGCTGCAGGACGGCGACCAGATCGCCATCGGCGGGCAGCGTTACCTGCTCGACGCACCGGCGGATGCGGCGCGCGGCGATTCCGCGCGCCTCTCCATGGTCCCTCCGGAGGCCGCCCAGCCCGAGGACACCGCCGGCTCGCGCCGCGAAGTGCGGTGGCTGCTGCTGACCGCCGCGGCCATCGCGCTGATCATGGTCATGCTGCTGGCCCTGCGCCACTGACTGACCGGAGATGACCCCATGAGCCGCACCTGGAATTTCGCCGCCGGCCCCGCCGCGATACCCGAGCCGGTTCTGCGTCAGGCGCAGGCCGAACTGCTGGAATGGCGCGATGCGCGCGCCTCGGTCATGGAGATTTCCCATCGTGGCCGCGCCTTCACCGCGCTGGCCGCGGAGATCGAAGCCGACCTGCGTGCGCTGGCCGGCATCCCGGCGCATTACCGCATCCTGTTCCTGCAGGGCGGAGCCACACTGCAGTTCGCCCTGCTGGCGATGAATCTCGCACGGCCGGACCAGCACGCGGACTATGTGCTGACCGGCCACTGGAGCGAGAAGGCCGCGCGCGAGGCGCGCCCCTACGTCGATGTGCGCATCGCCGCCGACGCGCGTGAATCCGGGTACACCGCGCTGCCGTCGCGGGCGGACTGGCGGCTGCATTCCGATGCTGCCTATGTGCACTACACGCCGAACGAGACCATCCACGGGATCGAGTTCCACGACGTGCCCGAAGTGGATGCCGTGCCGCTGGTGGCCGACTTCTCCTCGAGCATCCTCTCCGAACCACTGCCGGTACCGCGCTTCGGCATGATCTACGCCGGCGCGCAGAAGAACATCGGACCCGCCGGCCTGACCCTGGTGATCGTGCGCGAGGATCTGCTGCAGCGCGCCGAGAAGCGGCCGATGGCAGGCATCCTGCGCTACGCCGAGCACGCGGCCCACGAGTCCATGCTCAACACACCCAATACCTTCGGCTGGTACCTGGCCGGACTGACGTTCAAGTGGATCGCGCTGCAGGGCGGGCTGGCGGCGATAGGCGAGCGCAATGCACGCAAGGCGGACAGCCTCTACGACGCCATCGACGGTTCGGGCGGCTTCTACACCAATCCGGTGCAGGCGGCCGCGCGTTCGCGCATGAACGTGCCCTTCTTCCTGCACGACCCGGCGCTGGAACCCGCTTTCCTGCGCGAATCCGAGCAGGCGGGCCTGCTCGCGCTGAAGGGGCACCGCGCCCTGGGCGGCCTGCGCGCCTCGCTCTACAACGCCATGCCCCAGGAGGGCGTGGACGCGCTGGTGGCCTTCATGCGCGATTTCCAGCAGCGCCACGGTTGAATCGGCGCCGCGCTTCGCGCAGGATGCGGGTTCTTGCCGCGATGCACCATCATGGCCTCCGATCCCGATCCCGAATCCGCTCCCGCCACGCCGCCGAACGCCAGCCTCGCGCAGGCGCGCGAGCGCATCGATGCCATCGACCGCGAACTGCAGGCGCTGATCGCCGAGCGCGCGCGCTGGGCGCAGCAGGTGGGCCGCGCCAAGGGGCCGCTGCAGGCGGCCGTGGACTACTACCGCCCCGAGCGCGAGGCGCAGGTGCTGCGCATGGTGGTCGATCGCAACGGCGGCCCCCTGTCCGATGCCGAACTGGTGCGGCTGTTCCGCGAGATCATGTCGGCCTGCCTGGCGCAGCAGCAACCCCTGCGCATCGGTTATCTGGGGCCGGAGGGAACCTTCAGCCAGCAGGCCGCGCAGAAGCACTTCGGCCACAGTGCGCATCTGCTGCCGCTGGCCAGCGTCGACGAGGTGTTCCAGGAGGTCGAGACCGGCCGTGCCGACTTCGGCATCGTCCCGGTGGAGAATTCCGGCGAGGGCACGCTGCAGTCGACGCTGGACATGTTCCTCACCTCGCCGCTGAAGATCTGCGGCGAGGTCGAGCTGCGCGTGCGCCAGTACCTGCTGTCGCGCGGCGGCCGGCTGGAGGACATCGAGCGCGTGTACGGCCATCCGCAGTCGCTGGCGCAGTGCAAGGTGTGGCTGCGCCAGCATCTGCCGACCAGCGCGCGCGTGCCGGTATCCAGCAATGCCGAGGGCGCCCGCCGTGCCCGCCTGGCCGACGATGCCGCGGCCATCGCCAGCGAGACCGCCGCGCACTTCTACGGTCTGCGCGTGGTGGCCGGTCCGATCGAGGACCGCGCCGACAACACGACGCGCTTCCTGGTGCTGGGACGGGAGCTGTTCCCCGCCACCGGTCACGACCGCACCTCGCTGCTGGTGTCGGTGAAGGACCAGCCCGGCGCACTGTTCAACGCCCTGCGTCCCTTCGCCGACCACGGCGTCAGCATGAATCGCATCGAGTCGCGTCCGGCGCACACCGGCCTCTGGCAGTATGCGTTCTTCATCGACTTGCTGGGCCACGTGGACGATCCGCCCATGCGCGCCGCACTGGACGGGCTGGCGCCGCATGCGGCCGAAATCAGGGTGCTGGGGTCCTACCCGGTGGCGATTCCGTGAGTGCCGCCGCAACCGGTCGGGACGGCGCAGCGGCAACCCGCCGCGACTGGGTCGTGCACCCGGCCCGTGCGCCGCTGGCGGGCACGCTGGCGGTTCCGGGCGACAAGTCGGTTTCGCATCGCGCGCTGATGCTGGCCGCGCTGGCGGAGGGAACCAGCACCCTGGAGGGTTTTCTGGAAGGCGAGGATACCTGCGCCACCGCACGTATCCTGCAGCAGTTGGGCGTGCGCGTGGAAACGCCGGAACCGGGCATGCGTGTGGTGTACGGCGCCGGGCTGCACGGGCTGCGTGCCAGCGCCGCGCCGCTGGACTGCGGCAACGCCGGTACCGGCATGCGCCTGCTGGCCGGCCTGCTGTCGGGGCAGCGTTTCGACAGTGTGCTGACCGGCGATGACTCGCTGTCCCGGCGCCCGATGGGCCGTGTCATCGAGCCGCTGGCGGCGATGGGGGCGCGGATCGACAGCCGTCAGGGCCTGCCGCCGCTGTTCATCCACGGCGATCAGTCCCTGCGCGGTACGCGCCTGCGGACGGCGGTGGCCAGCGCGCAGGTGAAGTCGGCCATCCTGCTGGCCGGGCTGTACGCCGAGGGCGAAACCGAGGTGACCGAGCCGCAGCCCACGCGCGATTACACCGAACGCATGCTGGAGGCCTTCGGCTGGCCGGTGCGGTACGGCCCGGGCTGGGCGAAGCTGGACGGCGGCCATGCACTGCGGGCACGGACGGTGCGGGTGCCCGCCGACTTCTCTTCGGCGGCGTTTTTCATCGTGGCGGCCAGCCTGGTGCCGGGCAGCGAACTGCGGCTACGGGGCGTCGGCCTGAATCCACGACGTACCGGACTGCTCGAGGTGCTGCGCGCGATGGGTGCCGACATCAGGCTGCACTCGCGCCGGGAGGAGGGGGGCGAGCCGGTCGCCGACCTCCGCGTGCGGCATGCGCCGCTGCATGGGATCGAAGTGCCGTTGCGGCACGTGCCGGACATGATCGACGAGTTTCCCGTCCTGTTCGTCGCGGCGGCGCTGGCGACGGGCCGCACCGTGGTGCGTGGTGCGGCGGAACTGCGCGTCAAGGAATCGGACCGCATCGCCGTGATGGCGCGCGCGCTGGCGGAGCTGGGCGTGCCGATCGAGGAGACCGCCGAAGGCGCCGTCATCGAAGGCGGCGGAGAACTGCGCGGCGGCTGCGTGGACAGCCGCGGCGATCACCGCTGCGCGATGAGCCTGGCGGTTGCGGCGCTGCGCGCTGCGCAGCCGGTGCGCGTGAGCGACTGCGCCAACGTGGCCACCTCGTTCCCGGGTTTCGAAACGCAGGCGCGTGCGGCAGGCATGGTAGTGGAGACTGCCGCGTGAGCCGCACCGCACCGTTCATCGTGGTCATCCCGGCGCGCTACGGCTCGACGCGACTGCCCGGCAAGCCATTGCGGCTGCTGGGCGGCCAGCCGCTGATCCGTCGGGTGGCGATGCGGGCGCTGGAGCTGGGTGCCGCGGAGGTCGTGCTGGCCACCGACGACGCGCGTATCGCCGCCGCGGTCGAAGGCCTGGACCTGCGCGTGGTGATGACCAGGCGCGATCATGCCTCCGGCAGCGACCGCCTGGCCGAATGCGCGCAACGCTGCGCGTGGGAGGACCAGCGCATCGTGGTCAACCTGCAGGGCGACGAACCGTTCGTGCCGGCCGGCGCCGTGCACGACGTGGTGGCGGCCCTGGCCGCGGACACGGCGCCCATGGCCACGCTGGCCGCGCCGCTGGTCTCGGCCACGGAATGGTTCGATCCCGGCGTGGTGAAGGTGGTGTGCGACACGCAGGGACGGGCGCTGTATTTCAGCCGCGCGCCGCTGCCGTGGGCACGCGACGCCCTGGCGCAGGGTCGCGGAACGCTGCCTGCCGGTGTGCCGTTGCTGCGGCACATCGGTCTGTACGCCTACCGCGCGGGCTTTCTGCGCCGGTTCGCCGGCCTGCCGTCCACGCCGCTCGAGCGCGCCGAGGCGCTCGAGCAGCTGCGCGCGCTCGAGCATGGCCATGCCATCCGGGTGGCGATCGCCACCTCGGCATTCCCGCCGGGCATCGATACGCCCGAGGATCTGACGCGTGCCGAGGCCTTTCTGGCCGCCGCCGGTTGAGCTCTGCTGCGGCGGTCCCGACAGCGCATTACCATGCCTGCAGCACCGCACGCGCCGAGGGGGAATGTCGTGTCCGCCGCCATCGCCGCCCGCAGTTCCCGCGCTCCGGTACCCGATTGGGTCAACACGCACGTGCACCACCGCTTCGAGGATTTCCTCGGCCGGGTGGTGATCCTGCTGTTCTGGAACAGCGAGGATATCCACAGTATCAACCTGCTGCCGCAACTGACGCGCCTGGCCGGACGCTTCCACGACGGCGTGGTGCTGCTGGCCATCCATACGCCGCGTTACGCCGCGCAGCGGCAAAGCGCCACCCTGGCGCAGGCGGCGCGGCGCCTGCATCTGCGCGTGCCGGTGGCCAACGATGCCGACTGGGCACAATGGCGTGCCTGGGGCATCGAGGCCTGGCCCAGTGCCGTGATCCTGGACTGCAGCGGGCAGGTGGCGCGGGTTCTGCAGGGCGAGAGCCTGGCCGATGACCTCGATGTCCTGGTGACCCGCCTGCTGGACGACGCCGCGGCGCGCGACCTCCGGCGCTTCGATGCCGCGCCCGCGGTCGAACGTAGCGGTGCGCAGACGGCACTGCGCGCGCCTGGCGGCATCGCGTTCGGCGAGCAGCGTCTGTTCGTCAGTGACAGCGGGCATAACCGCATCCTCGAGTGCACGCCGGACGGGCGCGTGCTGAGGCAGTTCGGCTCGGGTACCCCGGGTTACTGGGACGGCAGTCAGCACGACGCCGGCTTCAACGATCCGCAGGGCCTGGCGCTGGTCGGAGAGGCACTGTACGTCGCCGATCGCGGCAATCATGCGGTACGGCGCATCCGCCTGGCGTCGGGCCAGGTCGAAACCGTGCTCGGTCGCGGCCGCCTGGGCTACGACACGCCGCAATCCGATCCGTCGCCGACGCAGCTGGCGGTCAGCGCGCCGCAGGCGGTGCTGGTGCGTGACAATCTGCTGTACACCGCGCTGGCGGGTCAGCACCAGGTCTGGCGCACCGACCTGGGCAATCGCGAGAGCACCTGCGTGGCTGGATCAGGGCAGGCGGCATGTACCGACGGCCCCGCGCTGGAAGCCGGCCTGGTGCAGCCCTCGGCGCTGGCGCTGTACGCGGGCCTGCTGCTGATCGCGGATGCCGGCGGCAACGCCTTGCGCGGTCTGCGCCTGGCGGATGGCCAGTTGCTTACGCTGGCGGGCACGGGCCCATGGCCCGGTCCGGCGGCCGCGGCGGCGGATGCCGCCACCGTGCTGCAGTCTCCCGCAGGGGTCGCGGTGGACACCGGCGGCAACGTCTATGTGGCCGATACGCTGGGCGGCCGCATCGTGCGCCTCGCCGCAGGCAATCGCGGTGCCTGGAAAGCCGAGACGCTGGCCGATGCGCTGCAGGAGCCGGGAGCAATCACCGCGCAGGGGCGCGTGCTTTGGGCAGCCGAACGGTACGCGCACGCCGTGCTGCGCATCGATCTGGACAGCGGTGCCGTGCACCGGATCGCCATCGGCACCTGACCGCACGGCATGCGGTCCGTGCAGGGCACGGTCTTAGAATCGCAACATGCAGTCGCAGCCATCCGCTTTCGACGGCCGTGCGTTCGTCGCCACGCTGACACGTGCGCCGGGCGTCTACCGCATGTACGACGGGCACGATGGCTTGCTGTACGTGGGCAAGGCGGGAAATCTGCGCAGGCGCGTCAACAGCTATTTCATGCGCCCGCCGATGGAGCCGCGGATCGCCGCGATGGTGGCGCAGGTGGCGCGCATGGAAACCACCGTCACCCGCACCGAGAGCGAGGCACTGATGCTGGAGGCGCAGCTGATCAAACAGCTGCGGCCCCGCTACAACATCCTGCTGCGTGATGGCAAAAGCTACCCCTGGGTGCTGCTGACCGCGCAGCACGAGTACCCGCGCATGGCCTACCATCGCGGTGCGCGAGATCCCGCGGGCGAGTACTTCGGTCCCTTTCCCAGCAGTGGTGCGGTGCGCGAGAGCCTCAACCTGCTGCACAAGCTGTTTCACCTGCGCGGCTGCGAGGACAGTTTTTTCCGCAGCCGCACGCGGCCCTGCCTGCAGCATCAGATCGGCCGCTGCAGCGCACCCTGCGTCGGCCTGATCAGCCCGCAGGAGTACGCGCAGGATGTGCGCCATGTGCGCATGTTCCTGCAGGGCCGCAGCAGCGCGATCATCGACGAACTCTCCGCGACCATGCGTGCGGCCAGTGCCGCGCAGCGTTTCGAGCAGGCCGCGCATCTGCGCGACCAGGTCCAGGCTCTGCGCAGCCTGCAGAGCGCGCATTACGTCAATGGCGCCAGCGCCGACATGGACGTCCTTGCCTGCGCCATCCGCGGCGAAAGCGCCTGCGTCAGCGTGCTGTTTTTCCGCAATGGCATGGCGCTGGGTTCACGCGATTTCTTTCCACGGCTGGGGGTGGAGACGCCCACGCCCGGCGCCCTGCTGGCGCAATTCATCGCCCAGTACTACGGCGAGCATCTGCCGCCCGCCGAGCTGGTGCTGGCGCATGCGCCCGAGCAGGCCGGACTGCTGGCCGAAGCGCTGTCGACCCGGCGCGGGCATGCCGTGCAGATCAAGAGCCAGGTGCGCGGCGACCGCGCGCGCTTCATCGAACTGGCCATCCGCAATGCCGAAGCCGGACTGGCAGCGCGCCTGGCCAGCCGGCAGACACTGGATGCGCGCTTCGCCGATCTCACCCGTCTGCTGGGCCTGGAACAGCCGCCCGCACGCATCGAATGCTTCGACATCAGCCATACCCGCGGCGAAGCCACGGTGGCGTCCTGCGTAGTCTTCGGCCGCGAGGGCCCAATGAAGGGGCACTACCGCAGGTTCAATATCGTCGGCACTGCCGGCGACGACTACGCCGCCATGGAACAGGCGTTGACACGCCGTTTCCGCCGTGCCGCACAAGGTGGCGAATGGTCCGGTCCCGACCTGCTGCTGATCGACGGCGGCGCCGGGCAGGTGGCGCGCGCGCAGCAAGTACTGGCTGCACTGGACGTCCGCGGCCTGCCGATCGTCGGCGTAGCCAAGGGGCCGGCGCGCCGCAGCGGCGAGGAAACCCTGGTGCTGGCGCACGGCCGCGGCGAATTGCATCCGGGCAGCACCTCGCCGGCGCTGCAGCTGATCGATGCCGTGCGTGACGAGGCCCACCGGTTCGCCATCGGCGCGCACCGCCGCCGGCGCGAAGCCGCACGCGAACGCAGCGTGCTGCAGGAGATTCCAGGCATCGGACCGCGACGCCGGCGGGCTCTGCTGGACGCCTTCGGCGGGCTGGCCGGACTGCAGGCCGCGGGGGTCGAGGAGATCGCCCGCGTCAACGGCATCGACCGCGCGCTGGCCGGGCGCATCTACGCGGCGCTGCACGACTGACGGAACGCGGCGGCGCGTGCCACACTCGCCCATCGCCGAAGCCGACCCCATGCGCATCAACCTCCCGACCTGGCTCACCCTGTTCCGCATCCTGCTGTTGCCGGTGATCGTGCTGGCCTTCTACATGCCATGGCGCTGGTCCAGCGTGGCCGCGGCCGCGGTCTTCGTGGCCGCTGCGCTGACCGACTGGCTGGACGGATGGCTGGCACGCCGGCTGGACCAGATCTCGCCCTTCGGCACCTTTCTCGATCCGGTTGCCGACAAGCTGATGGTGACAGTGACCTTGTTTCTACTCGTGGCCGATCATCCCAGCGCGTTGCTGGCTCTGACCGCCGCGGTCATCGTCGGCCGGGAGATCGGGGTGTCGGCGCTGCGCGAGTGGATGGCCGAACTCGGCGAGGGCGGCCGTGTGCGCGTGCGCCTGATGGGCAAGCTGAAAACCGTGGTGCAGTTCGTCGCCATCGTCGTCCTGCTGATCGAGCATGATGACGGCACCCTGCGCCTGTACAGGGTCGGAGAGAGCCTGCTTCTGCTTGCGGCGGCACTGACGCTGTTGTCGGGAGCCGCCTATCTGCGCGCCGCGTGGCCGTCCCTGCTGGGCGGGCGCCCCGGCGGCGGGGGTTGACAGTCCCCGGCCCGGATTTACAATCCCGCTTCTCGCGCGGGAATAGCTCAGTTGGTAGAGCACGACCTTGCCAAGGTCGGGGTCGCGAGTTCGAGTCTCGTTTCCCGCTCCAGTTCCTGCAAAACCTCGGCAGTCCGAGGTTTTGTTTTATCCGGATCCGCCGCACAATGCCGCTGCCGCGGGGCGGGTGAACCGAGGCCAGGTGGCAGAGTGGTTATGCAGCGGCCTGCAAAGCCGTGTACGCCGGTTCAATTCCGACCCTGGCCTCCATCTTCCGCGATCCACACGCCGCAGCTCCGGCCATGCCCGGGTGGCGAAATCGGTAGACGCAGCGGACTTAAAATCCGCAGGCCGCAAGGCCGTGCCGGTTCGAGTCCGGCTCCGGGCATACCCCCTGCGGCCATGCGGCTGCGGGATCGCGCGGGTGTGACCATCCGCAGGCTTGACCGCAGCGGCGACGCCTGCCTATGGTGCCGGCGGGGGCCTGCGGGGATGCGGCGATGATTCGGCTGGTGCTGGTGGATGACCACGAGCTGGTGCGCACCGGGTTCAAGCTGATCCTGGGTCAGCACAGCGACATCCAGATCATCGGCGAGGCGGCCAGTGCGGAGGAGGGGCTACGTCTGATCCGCACGCAGAATCCGGACGTCGCGCTGGTGGATGTGCACATGCCCGGCATGAGCGGCATCGAGCTCACCGAACGCGCGCTGCGCTCGCAGTTGCCGACGCGCATCATCATCTTGACGGTAGTCAGCGACGCGCGCTTCCCGCGCCGCCTGCTCGAGGCCGGCGCGATGGGCTATCTGACCAAAGGCTGTGCCACCGAAGAGCTGCTCGCCGCGATCCGCCAGGTGGCCGCCGGACGGCGCTATCTCGCCCCCGACGTGGCTCAGCAGCTGGCGCTGGCCACGCTGGACGGTGGCGGATCGCCCTTCGAACAGCTCTCCGCGAGGGAGCTGGAGGTGGCGATGATGCTGGTGCGCGGCAAGCCGGTCTTCCGCATCGCCGAGCAGCTGCATCTGAGCCCCAAGACCGTTTCCACCTACAAGCAGCGTCTGATGACCAAGCTCGAAGTGGAGAACCTCATCGCGCTGGCGCACCTCATGGAGGCGTACAGTCTGATCGAACCGCGCGGTGGATTGCAGGCCGCCGCAACGGCGAGCGCCTGAACCGCGAGCCCGCCTCGGAGCGCCGTGCGTTTGTCAGTCCGTGCACGGGCTGGGATAATCACGTTTTGGGCGGGTCGTTCATGAGCGCGCGTATTCTCGACGGTCGCAAGGTCGCCGACGAACTGCTGCAACGGGTTGCGGCGCGCGTTTCCGCTCGGGTCGCGGCCGCCCGCCCGCGGCCCGGTCTGGCGGTCGTGCTGGTGGGCGAGGATCCCGCCTCCGCGGTCTACGTGCGCAACAAGCGTCGTGCCAGCCAGCGCGTGGGCTTCCAGGTCCGCGACTTCGATCTGCCCGCCGGCACCCGCCAGGGTGAACTGCTGGCCCTGATCGCTCGGCTCAACCGCGACCCCGACGTGCACGGCATCCTGGTCCAGTTGCCGCTGCCGCCGCATCTCGACGCCACCGCCCTAATCAACCACATCGATCCGCGCAAGGACGTGGACGGGTTCCACGCCGAAAACGTCGGGCGGCTGGCCTTGCGCCAGTTCGGTCTGCGCCCCTGCACGCCCAAGGGCGTGATGACGCTGCTGGGCCACACCGATCGTCCCGTGCGCGGCCAGCATGCGGTGGTGGTGGGCGTCTCCAACCATGTCGGACGCCCGTTGGCGCTCGAGCTGCTGATTGCCGGCTGCACGGTCACCTGCTGCCACCGGTTCACGCGCGATCTTCGCCATCATGTCGCCGACGCCGACATCGTCGTGGTCGCGGTGGGCAAACCGCAACTGGTGCGCGGGGCGTGGATCAAGCCGGGCGCGGTGGTCGTCGATGTCGGCATCAACAAGCTGGATGACGGCACCCTGGCCGGCGATGTGGAGTTCGCCGCCGCCGCGCAGCGCGCCAGCTGGATCACGCCGGTACCGGGCGGTGTCGGGCCGATGACCGTGGCGACGCTGATGGACAATACCCTCGAGGCCGCCGAGGCGCTCGATCCGATCAGTCCCCCCTGAGGCACCCATGCGCATTCTGACCGAAGCCCTCACGTATGACGACGTCTACCTGGTGCCGGCCTATTCCGAAGTCCTGCCGCGCGATGTCGACACCGGCACGCAGCTGACGCGCGGCATCCGCCTGAACATCCCGCTGGTTTCGGCGGCGATGGATACGGTGACCGAGGCGCGCCTCGCCATCACCATGGCGCAGAGCGGTGGCATCGGCATCATCCACAAGAACATGTCGCCCCAGCAGCAGGCGGCCGAAGTGCGGCTGGTCAAGAAATTCGAGGCCGGCGTCATCCGCAATCCCATCACCGTGGGCCCGCATACATCGATCCGCGACGTGATGCAGATCACCCGCGCACACAACATCTCCGGCGTCCCGGTGGTCGAAGGCGACCGCCTGGTGGGCATCGTCACCAGTCGCGACCTGCGTTTCGAGCGCAAGCCGGACGATCCGGTGCGCAACATCATGACGCGCAAGGAGCGCCTGGTGACGGTGCGTGAGGGCGCTGGTCATGACGAGGTGCTGGAGCTCCTGCACCGGCACCGCATCGAGAAAGTCCTTGTCGTCAACGATGCGTTCGAGCTGCGCGGGCTGATCACGGTCAAGGACATCCAGAAGGCGCGCGACAATCCGCACGCCGCCAAGGACGACCACGAGCGGCTGCGCGTGGGCGCGGCGGTGGGCGTGGGCGGCGACACCGAGGCGCGGGTGGCCGCGCTGGCCGAGGCGGGGGTCGACGTGGTGGTGGTGGATACCGCGCACGGCCATTCCCGCGGCGTCGTCGAACGCGTGCGCTGGATCAAGCGCCAGTTCCCGGGACTGCAGGTGGTGGCCGGCAACATCGTCACTGGCGGGGCCGCACGGGTGCTGATGGACGCCGGTGTCGACGCGGTCAAGGTGGGCGTGGGACCAGGCTCGATCTGCACGACCCGCATCGTCGCCGGCGTGGGGGTGCCGCAGATCAGCGCCATCGCCATGGTGGCGGAAGCCCTCGAGGGGACCGGCATTCCGCTGATCGCCGACGGCGGCGTGCGCTATTCCGGCGACGTGGCCAAGGCATTGGCGGCGGGAGCCTCGACGGTGATGCTGGGCTCGATGTTCGCCGGTACCGAGGAGGCCCCCGGCGAGGTCGAGCTGTACCAGGGCCGTTCCTACAAGGGCTATCGCGGCATGGGCTCGCTGGGCGCCATGCAGATGGGATCGAAGGACCGCTACTTCCAGGACGAATCCGATACCGACAAGCTGGTACCCGAGGGCATCGAGGGACGCGTGCCCTATCGCGGGCCGCTGCGCGCCATCGTGCACCAGCTCGTCGGCGGCGTGCGCTCGGCCATGGGCTATTGCGGCTGCGCCAGCATCGAGCAGATGCGCTCGCAGGCGCAGTTCGTGCGCGTCACGTCGGCCGGCGTGCGCGAAGCGCACGTGCACGACGTGCAGATCGTCAAGGAAGCGCCCAACTATCGCCTGGACTGATCCCGCTCCGCTGCCGCATCCAGAAGCGCCTCGATTCCACCGTCCGCAGCAGGGCAGGGATCCAGAATCCCGAACCCGAAGTTCCGAGTCCCGATGTCCGACAGCATCCACGCCGACAAGATCCTCATCCTCGACTTCGGCTCGCAGTACACGCAGCTGATCGCGCGCCGCATCCGCGAGATCGGCGTGTACTGCGAGATTTGGGCATGGGATCACGATCCCGCCGAAATCGCCGCCTTCGCGCCGCGCGGCGTGATCCTCTCCGGTGGTCCGGAGTCGGTGACCGCCGTGGATTCTCCGCGTGCACCGCAGCAGGCGTTCGCGCTGGGCGTGCCGGTGCTGGGCATCTGCTACGGCATGCAGGCCATGGCCGTACAGTTGGGCGGGCGTGTCGAAAGCGGCCACGCGCGCGAATTCGGCTATGCCGCCGTCGATCTGCCCGGCGCCTGTGCACTGTTCGACGGTCTGGACGACCACGCTGGGGAAGGTGCGCCATGCCCACGCCTGGACGCATGGATGTCGCATGGCGATCGCGTCACCGCATTGCCCGAGGGCTTCATCACCGTGGCCAGCACGCAGAGCATTCCGATCGCCGCCATGTCGGACCCGCGGCGTCGCCTGTTCGGCGTGCAGTTCCATCCCGAAGTGACCCATACCCGCCGCGGCAGCGAGATCCTGCGCCGCTTTGTCGTCGAGGTTTGCGGCTGCGCCACGCTCTGGACTGCACGCGGCATCATCGACGATGCCGTGCAGTCGGTGCGCACCCGCGTCGGCGGCGGGCACGTGCTGCTGGGACTCTCCGGGGGCGTCGACTCGTCGGTGGTCGCGGCGCTGCTGGAACGCGCCGTGGGCAGCCAGTTGACCTGCGTGTTCGTGGACACCGGCCTGCTGCGCTTCGACGAGGCGGATCAGGTGATGGCCACCATGGCCGGGAATCTGGGGGTGCGCGTCCTCCGTGTCGATGCCGCCGCGCGTTTTTTCGCGGCACTGGCGGGAATCCACGATCCCGAAACCAAGCGCAAGACCATCGGCCGGCTTTTCGTCGACGTGTTCGAGGAGGAAGCCGCGAAACTCAGTGATGTGCGCTGGCTGGCGCAGGGCACCATCTATCCCGATGTGATCGAATCGGCCGGCGCGCGCACCGGCAAGGCGCACGTCATTAAGAGCCATCACAACGTCGGCGGCCTGCCGGAACGCATGCAGCTGAAGTTGCTGGAGCCGCTGCGCGAACTGTTCAAGGACGAGGTGCGGCGCATCGGCGTCGAACTGGGCCTGCCGCGCGAGATGGTGTACCGGCATCCGTTCCCGGGCCCGGGGCTGGGCGTGCGCATCCTCGGCGAGGTGCGTCCCGAACACGCCGCGTTGCTGCAGCGGGCCGATCACGTCTTCATCGAGGAACTGCGGCGGGAGGGCCTGTACGACACCGTGAGCCAGGCGTTCGCGGTGTTTTTGCCGGTGAAATCCGTCGGCGTGGTGGGCGACGGGCGCGCCTACGAGTGGGTCATCGCCTTGCGCGCCGTCGAGACCGTCGACTTCATGACGGCCCGCTGGGCGCCGTTGCCCTATGCCTTTCTCGATCGGGTATCTCTGCGTATTATCAATGAGATAAAAGGCATTTCTCGTGTCGTTTACGACATCTCCGGCAAGCCGCCGGCCACGATCGAATGGGAATGACTGCCCCGTTGCGACCGGCCACGGCCGGCGACGTCCGCTGGATGCGCGAAGCCCTGGCGCTGGCGCTGCAGGCCGACCAGGCGCACGGCGAAGTTCCGGTGGGTGCCGTACTGGTGCAGAGCGGCGCCTGCGTCGGCGCCGGCTGCAACCGCAGCATCAGCCGTCACGACCCCAGCGCGCACGCCGAAATCGAAGCCCTGCGTGACGCCGGGGCCAGGCTGCGCAATTACCGGTTTCCCGGCAGCACGCTCTACGTCACGCTGGAGCCGTGTGCCATGTGCGCGATGGCGCTCGTCCACGCGCGGGTCGCCCGGGTGGTCTACGCCACCCGCGATCCCAGGACCGGAGCCGCCGGCAGCGTGTTCCAGATCCTTGCATCCGACCGCCACAACCACCGCATCGTCGTCGACAGCGGGGTGCTCGCGGAGGAATCTTCCGCGTTGCTGAAAGCCTTCTTCAGAAGCCGCCGGTGAGTTCGCGACGGTAGGGCGCGTTGCCGGGCGATGCGGTTATTTTACATAATATGTATATGCGAAAGTTAAAGCAACTGCAACGAAGTTTCTTCATTGGCTTCAATACCAACCAGTCGATCGCGGCGGACGCCACGGTTCCGCCGGCACAAGCCGGCGGCAGGCATCCGGAGGAATAATGCCGGGATGGCTACACACGTGCGACTCGCGGATCGCCTGCACACCTGGGCCTGGTGGCCGATCTACCGGATTTACGAGCGCCGCCTGGCCCGACAGGTCGCCACCGGGCCGATGCCCCAGCATGTCGGCATCATCCTCGACGGCAATCGCCGGCATGGGCGTGCCGCGGGATTGCAGGAACCCGAGGCGATCTACCGGCTCGGCGCAGCGAAGCTCGATGACATCCTGACCTGGAGTGCCGATCTGGGCATTCCGATGGTGACGCTGTGGGTGTTCTCGCCGGACAACCTGGGCCGCCCAGAAGCCGAGATCGACGGCATTCTCGGTGCGGTCGAGGCGAAAATCCGCGCCTTGGTCGCCGATCCGCATATCCGGCACCGTGGGGTACGGGTAGCGGCGATCGGCCGGCGTGAGATCCTGCCTCCCGCCCTGCTCGAAGCGATCGACGCGGCGCAGGCGGCGACCAGCGGCAATGACCGCATGACCGTGATTCTGGCAGTCGGCTATGGCGGCCGCGAGGAAATCACCGACGCGGTACGCGCCCTGCTCGCCGACCGTGCCGCGCGCGGCGACTCGATCGCCGAGATCCTCCCGGAAATCAGTCCCGCGGCGATCCGCCGGCATCTCTATCTTCCCGAACTGCCCGATCCCGATCTGATCATCCGCACCAGCGGCGAGGTCCGGCTGTCCGGATTCCTGCTCTGGCAGAGCGCGCACAGCGAGCTGCATTTCTGCGACGCGAACTGGCCGGCATTCCGGCGGATCGACTATCTGCGGGCGATCCGTTCGTTCCAGCGTCGCGACCGCCGCTACGGCCGGTGACCCGCGTGTCGGTGTGACGCACGTGGTCGCAAATGGATCGCTCCACCATTGCGGGGGCAGCGCCTGGCCCCTTGCCTGCATCGGACCGCAGCCCAGGCCGGGTGCATCCAGGAACCTGCGGCCCTGCCGGCCCCATCGGGCTTGTCCTGCCGGCGCAGTGCCCGTAAAATCACGCGGATGCATGTCTGCGCCGGAGTCCGCCCGTGAAGGTTCTTTCCTCTCTCAAGTCCGCCAAATCACGCCACCGTGATTGCAAGATCGTGCGCCGGCGCGGCAAGGTGTTCGTGATCTGCAAGAGCAATCCGCGTTTCAAGGCGCGCCAGCGCTGAACACGGCGGATTCGTGCCGATCTCCGAGGGCCGCCCCTGCAGGCGGCCTTTTTCGTTGGAATGGACCCCGCGACGCCGGACACGATTCCGCTGCGCGGCGCTGCAATCCGGCGGGTGATCTGCTACAAGCGGATCGTCAGATTCCGTGGGGACATGGGAGGCGGACCATGAGGCGTTCGACGTTCGTTCTTGGAGTTCTGGGTGTGCTCGCATTCGCCGGCGCCGCGGCACACGCCGATACACTGCAGCGGCAGGTCCGGCGCGAGGCGCGCATGCACGTGCCGCAGCGGGGCCTGACCATGGCGCAGGTGGAGAAGCGCTTCGGCGCGCCGGTGCGCCGGCTGCCGGTGCGCGGCGGCGGCAGCCGCTGGCAACCGCCGATCCACCGCTGGGTGTATCCGGGTTACGTGGTCTATTTCGAGCGCGATATCGTGATCCACAGCGTGGTCGATGCACCCGCAGGCGAGCACCCGGCACACGGATGACCCGGGCGGGACACTGGCGCTGGCCCGCCGAATGGGAACCGCAGGCTGCAGTGCTGATCGCCTGGCCGCACCGCGGCACCGACTGGGCCGCGCGGCTGGACGAGGTGGAGGAGACCTATGTCGCGCTGGCGGCGGCGGTGGCCCGTCATCAGCGTTGCCTGATCTGCGTCCGCGACGCCGCGCTCGAGCGGCATGTCCGTGCCCGGCTGGAGCGGGTGGGCGTGAATTCCGGGCGGATCACCTGTCTGCACGTGCCCTACCACGACACTTGGCTGCGTGACTCCGGGCCGATCGTCCTGGAAGGCGCACCGGGTTTCGCCTACGCCGATTTCCGTTTCACCGGATGGGGCGGCAAGTTCGCGGCGGAGCAGGACGACGCGCTGGCGGGCCGACTCATCGCGATGGGCGTGTTTGCGCCCGGAGTCCATCAACGTCACGACTTCGCGCTCGAGGGCGGCGCCGTCGAAAGCGACGGCCGCGGCACGCTGCTGACGACCTGGCGCTGCCTGCACCAGAGGCATCCGCAGGCCAGCCGCGATGCGCTCGATGCCTGTCTGCGCCGGATGCTGGGCGCCGAGCGCGTGCTGTGGCTCGAGTACGGCTGCCTGCAGGGCGACGACACCGACGCGCACATCGATACGCTGGCCCGCTTCAGCCCCGATGGCGGCATCGTGTTCCAGCACTGCGGCGACCCGGCGGACCCGCACCACGGGGAACTGGAGGCGATGCGCGGCCAGTTGGCGGGCCTGCGGGATCGCGCCGGCCGGCCCTACCCGCTGCACCCCCTGCCCTGGGCCCGGCCGATCCTGGACGAAGGCCGCCGGCTGGCCGCCTCCTACGCCAACTACCTCGTGATTAACGGGGCGGTGCTGGTGCCGGCCTACGGCGACGACGCCGATGCCGAAGCCGCGCGCACGATCGCCCGCGCCCACCCCGGGCGCGAGATGGTGCCGGTGCCCTGCCGCCCGCTGATCTGGCAGAACGGCAGCCTGCACTGCGTGACGATGCAGATTCCCGCCGGCGCGCTGGCAGGCGGTTAGAATCGGCCCTTTTCCGGGCCCCCGCCGATGGCACGCGACACTCTTGCCCTGGCACTGCTGCAGCAGCGCGATCACGGTTCGCCCGCCGACAACCTCGCCGTCATCGAGTCGGAATTGCGCGCCGCCGCCGCCGATGGCGCCCGCCTGGTGCTGCTGCAGGAATTGCATAACGGGCCCTATTTCTGCCAGCACGAGGCGGTGGCCGAGTTCGACCGCGCCGAGCCCATCCCTGGCCCCAGCACGCAGAAGCTGGCCGCGCTGGCCGCGGAACTCGGGCTGGTCATCGTGGCGTCGCTGTTCGAGCGGCGGGCATCCGGGCTCTACCACAACACCGCGGTGATTCTCGACAACACTGCAGGAATCGTCGGTAAGTATCAGAAAATGCACATACCGGACGATCCCGGGTTTTACGAGAAGTTCTATTTCACGCCGGGGGATACGGGATTCGAGCCGATCGACACTTCGGTGGGCAGGCTGGGCGTGCTGGTGTGCTGGGACCAGTGGTATCCCGAAGCAGCGCGGTTGATGGCCATGCGCGGCGCCGAGATCCTGCTCTACCCCACCGCCATCGGCTGGGATCCTACCGACAGCGAGGCCGAGCAGCGGCGTCAGCGGGAAGCCTGGCTCACCGTGCAGCGCGGCCACGCGGTGGCCAACGGTCTGCCGCTGGCCGCCTGCAATCGTACCGGCCGCGAGCCGCATCCGGCGGGCGGTGCCGGCATCGAATTCTGGGGCAGCAGCTTCGTGTGCGGTCCGCAGGGTGAACTGCTGGCGCAGGCCGGTGTCAGTGGTCCCGCGCGCGTGCACGCGGAAATCGATCTGCGGCGCAGCGAACACGTGCGGCGCATCTGGCCCTTCCTGCGCGACCGCCGCATCGACGCCTACGGTGATCTTCTGCGCCGGTATCGCGACTGATGGACAGCAGCACGGCGGCGCCGCATCAGGAGGTCCTTCCCGTCCAGCCGATGCTGCACCTCGAACGCGGAGGTGTCCGTTTCGTCCTGCTGGGTACCGCGCATGTGTCCAGGCAGAGCGCCGAAGCCGTACGGGCGCTGCTGGCCGAAGAAAGTTTCGATGCGGTCGCGATCGAATTGTGCGCCAGCCGCGCCGAAGCGCTGCGCGACCCCGACGCCATGCGCCAGATGGACCTGTTCCGTGTGGTGCGCGAAGGCAAGGTCGGAATGGTCGCCGCCAGTCTGGCACTGGGTGCATTCCAGCGCCGCATCGCCGAGCGCTTCGGCATCGAACCGGGCGCGGAAATGAAGGCCGCCATGGACGGCGCGCAGCAGCGCGCCCTGCCCTGTTGGCTGATCGACCGTGAAGTCGGCGTCACGCTCAGGCGGGCATGGCGCGGCGTGGGCCTGCGCGAGCGCATGCGCATACTCGGCGGTCTCGCCGCGGGCGTGCTCGGCGGCGAAGACACCAGCGAGCATGAAATCGAGGCCCTGAAGCAGGGCGACCTGCTCGAGGATGCCTTCGGCGAGTTCGCCCGCGATTCGGCCGTGCTTTATCGCAGCCTGATCGAGGAACGCGACGCCTACATGGCCCTGCGCCTGCAGCGGTGCGTACAGGAGTCGGCCCAGGTGCGCCGCGTACTCGTGGTGGTCGGGGCGGGCCACCTCGCGGGGCTGGGGCGCCAGCTCGAACAGGCCCGCATCGAGCCCGAGCGGGAACTGCAGGAACTGGAGCGCATTCCGCCTGCAGCGCGCTGGCCGCGGGCGCTGGCCGTGGGGCTGGTTCTGGCGCTGTTCGCCGTGATCGTCTTCGCGTTCCTGCGCAGTCCGGCACTGGGCCGCGCGGCCGTCCTGGACTGGATCGTCTACACCGCCGGCTTGGCCGCACTGGGGGGAATCCTGGCCGGAGGTCATCCGCTGAGCATCCTCGCCGGCGCGGTGGTGGCGCCGTTCAAGCCCATCCGCATCCTGCCGCCCGGAGCGTTCGCCGCCTTGTCCGAACTGATGCTGCGCCGTCCGCGCGTGGCCGACTTCGAGTCGCTCAAGCGCGAACTTGCACACTGGCGCGGCTGGTGGCGCAACCGCGTGGCGCGGACATTACTGTTGTTCATGCTGGTGAATCTGGGTGCGCTGGCGGGCGAATACATCGCCGGCATCCGCATCCTGCGCAGCGTGTTCTAGCCTGAGCCTGCGCGGCATCCGCGTACGCACGCCGAACTGGGCCGGCTGTCGCGAACCGGCCAGTACCGGCAGCGAGACGCTCCGGCACCCCACCCGCGCCGGAGTGCACGCGATCAGGCTTGAACGCACGCTCCGCCCCACCCGGGCGGCAAAGCGGTACCCCTTGCGGCGAGAGGCGCGGACGGCCCGACGCCCGATCCGCAACCGGGGCGCGAAGGCAGGCAGTGCGTACAGTCCAGCCCCAGTCGCCCCGCGTCCATCGCTCGCGCAGCACGCTCCCCGCCCCAGCGCATGCCGCCGGAAAGCCGTGATCGGCGCCGCGTACGGCTCGAAGGCGATGCAGCCCATCCCAGGGCCGACCGAGCGGTCGTGTGTCGGGCGTGTAAGCTGAATGAATACTGAATCATCGGCACGAAGGGCTTGCAACGCACAGAGTTAGTGTTATAGTCATATACAACACCACATTAGCAACGCGCCAAAACGGAGCCACCATGTACAGCCGACACCCCCGCACACTGAGCGTCCTGGCCGCGACGCTGATGACCCTGGCCATGCTGGCCGGAATCCGCGCCGGCTTCGAAGTTCCCCAGGGACGCACCCCCATCCCGCTGGTCCATTGATCCGGAGTCCACCATGAACATCGCCCGATTGGCAGTCCTGCTTGCCGCCGCGCTGATGACCGTGCTGATGGTTGCCAGCGTTCGCGCCGGATTCAGCGGCAGCCCGCAGGGCCCGACGGTGGCTGCACAGACGCGACCGGCCTGAGGTCCTGCCGCCATGTGCGCCAGAACCGAACTGCTGGCCGCGTTCGCGGCGGTGCTGCTCGCCAGCCTTTCGCTGGGGGTGGTGCGGGCCGGTTGCGAGGCGGGCGTACTGCAGGACCGGGTTCATGCGGGCACGACGCACCCGGTGCGCACCGGGTGGGCGATGCCGCATGCCGCCGCGGAAACCAACGATCGCGCCGGCGCCGGCCTGGAAACCGGCATGCCCTACTATTCCTTCGCCGCGCGCAGTCTGCATTTCTGACGGATCCCGACCATGAGCGTCACCTGGAACGACAGCGTCCCCATCTACCGTCAGCTGCGCGACCGCGTGGTGGCGATGATCCTCGATGGCGTGCTGAAGGAAGGTGATGCGCTGCCCTCGGTGCGCCAGGTGGCAGCCGATTTCCAGATCAATCCGTTGACCGTATCCAAGGCCTACCAGGAGCTGGTGGACGAGACGCTGGTGGAAAAGCGCCGCGGGCTCGGCATGTACGTCACCGAGGGCGCACGCAGCAAGCTGCTGGGCAGCGAGCGCGAGCGCTTCCTGCGTGACGAGTGGCCCGCCCTGCTGGAGCGCATCCGGCGCATGGGCCTGGACCCCGCAACCCTGCTCGAGGCCGACGGCCACAAGGAGAACGAGGCATGAGTGCAGTCATCCAGGCACACGGCCTGCGCAAGCGGTACCGCAACACCGAGGCCTTGCGCGGTGTCGATTTCACAATCGAGTCCGGACGCATCGTGGGCCTGATCGGCCCCAACGGGGCGGGCAAGACCACCGCGCTGAAAGCCATCCTCGGCCTCACCGAGTTCGAAGGCCGGCTCGATGTACTGGGGCACGATCCGCGCGTCGGGCGCGAGCGGATGATGCGCGATGTGAGCTTCATCGCCGACGTGGCCGTGCTGCCGCGCTGGATCCGCGTGCGGCAGGTCGTCGATTTCGTCGCCGGCGTGCATCCACGTTTCGATCGCGCGCGCTGCGAGGCTTTCCTGGCGCGCACCAAGCTGCTGCAGAACGCGCGCGTACGCGAACTTTCCAAAGGCATGATCGTGCAGCTGCATCTGGCGCTGGTGATGGCGATCGACGCCCGCCTGCTGGTGCTGGACGAGCCCACGCTGGGGCTGGACCTGCTGTATCGCAAGCAGTTCTACCAGAGCCTGCTCGAGGATTACTTCGACGAGCAGCGCACCATCCTGATCACCACCCACCAGGTCGAAGAAATCGAGCATATCCTCAGCGACGTGATGTTCATCCGCGAAGGCAGCATCACGCTGCAAAGCGACATGGACAGCTTGGGCGAGCGCTATGCCGAGGTCATGGTCAACCCCGAACAGGGCGACGCCGCGCGCGCATTGAAACCACTGAGCGAGCGCAGCGTGTTTGGCCGGAGCGTGTTCTTGTTCGATGGCGTCGCGCGCGCGCAGTTGCAGACACTGGGTGAAGTGCGCCGGCCTTCGCTGGCCGACATTTTCGTGGCCTCCATGCAAGGATCCTACGCATGAACACCATGCATTGGCTGCTGAAACGCGAATTCTGGGAACACCGTGGCGGCTTCTTCTGGGCGCCACTGTGGACGGGCGCGGCGGTGTTGGCGCTCACCCTGCTCGGCCTGTTCGCCGGCGAGGTGCGCATGCTGCAGGCCGGCGACGGCGCATCGAACTCGGCCCTCTCCATGCTGTTTTTTTCCGAGCAGACGCCCGGGCAGATCGAACACGCTGCCAAACTGCTCAATGGCTCGCTGCTCGGTGTGAACGCGCTGTTCGGCCTGGTCATGGGCGTCGTGCTGTTTTTCTATCTGCTGGGCGCGCTGTACGACGACCGCAGGGATCGCAGTGTGCTGTTCTGGAAATCGCTGCCCGTATCCGATGCCGGCACGGTGATCAGCAAGGCGCTGATGGCGACGGTGCTGATCCCGTTCCTGGTGTTCGGCCTGATGCTGGTTACCTGGCTGCTGCTGCAGATCCTGTTCAGCGTATTCGTACTGATCCATGGCGGCAGCCCGTGGACGCTGATCTGGGGGCAGCACAGCTTGCTGCCGATGCTCGCCGTGATGCTCGCAGACCTGCCCGCGCACATGCTGTGGAGCCTGCTGGCGGTCGGCTGGTTGCTGTTGTGCTCGGCGGCGGTGCGCAGCAAACCCTTTCTGTGGGCGGTGCTGATCCCCGTACTGGCTGGTATCGCCAATGGCTGGATCGGCCTGATGGGCGTGCCCAATCTGCCCGCATGGTTCGTGTGGCGCGAAGGCATTGCGCGGATGCTGTTGGGCATGCTGGGTCTTTACGGCACCTGGGGGCAGACCCGCTCCGTCGGCGACGGGGCATTGCGCAGCGGCAGCATTTTCGGCTGGGAGGCGGCCGGGCGCGGGCTCGGCGCACTCTATGCGTCGCCGGAGCTGTGGATCGGCGCCCTGGTGGGTATCGCGATGATTGCTGGCGCAGTGTGGTTCCGGCGCCGCAGCAGCGAAGCGTGACCGCCCGAACGACTGGTGCTGCTCCATGCAGCGCCAGTCCGACAAAGCCTCAGCAGGTGCCCCGCAAGATCATTTCTTGGTATTCGGTTGCGCCTGCGCGTTGACCACGGTCAATTTGCCATCGAGCTCGGCATAGCCCTTGAAGCCGAAGGTTACCTGCAGGCCGGCGAACCAGCGCAACTGGGTGTCCTTGACCCCCGATTCTCGGCTCGGCTTGAGCAGGACCGTCTTCGGCAGTTTCTTCTGTTCGTCCAGGTAGCGGAAATGGCTGGCCAGGTCTTCGGGCGACAGCAGTGCGCCATCCAGCAGGAACTGGCCGTTTTTGTAGGTCTCGAGCGTCATGTCGAAGTGCTGCGGCACGTTGGCCGTGACCGGGGCGCCGCTGCGCACGTTACCGTTGCAGCCGGCCAGCAGCAGCGCCGCCGCCAGGGTGCCGGCCGCCAGCGTCGCGCGCGGGAAAAGCTTGCGGGATGACATCGTGGAAGTACTCCGGAGGATGGGCATTTCAGGCGCGCGGCAGTGTAACGCCACGCTGCCCCTGGTACTTGCCGCCACGGTCACGGTAGCTGATGGCACAGACTTCGTCGGACTCCAGGAACAGCATCTGCGCCACGCCCTCGTTGGCGTAGATGCGGGCCGGCAGCGGCGTGGTGTTGGAGAACTCCAGCGTCACGTGCCCCTCCCATTCCGGCTCCAGCGGCGTGACGTTGACGATGATGCCGCAGCGCGCATACGTGCTTTTGCCCAGGCAGATGGTGAGTACGTTGCGCGGGATGCGGAAGTACTCGACCGTGCGTGCGAGCGCGAACGAATTGGGCGGGATGATGCACTCGCCGGCGCACACGTCGACGAAGCTGCGCGCATCGAAGTGCTTGGGATCGACGATGGTGGTGTTGATATTGGTGAATACCTTGAATTCGTCGGCACAGCGCACGTCGTAACCGTAGCTGGAGGTGCCGTAGGACACGATGCGATGTCCGCCGGCTTCGCGCACCTGTCCGGGCTCGAAAGGCTCGATCATGCCTTGTGCGGCCATGCGGCGGATCCAGTGGTCGGATTTGATGGACATGCGAGCTCCGGCGCCGGCGCGCCTATTCGATGACGATCCGGGGAAAAGCGATCGCTTTGTTCAGCGCCCGCTGCGCCAGCCGGGCCGCCGCCGCGCGCGCGATGGCGCGGTAGCGCTGCGCGAGTTCGGAGTCCGGCGCGGCGGCGACGGTGGGGATGCCGCCGTCGGCCTGTTCGCGGATGCGGATATCCAGCGGCAGTGCGCCCAGCAGCGGCACGTCGTAGTCCCGCGCCATGCGCGCGCCGCCGCCGCTGCCGAAGATGTGCTCCTCGTGGCCGCACTGCGAGCAGACATGCGTGGCCATGTTCTCCACGATGCCCAGCACCGGCACCGAGACCTTCTCGAACATCTTCAACGCCTTGCGGGCGTCGATCAAGGCGAGATCCTGCGGCGTGGTGACGATCACCGCACCCGCCACCGGCACCCGCTGCGCCAGCGTGAGCTGGATGTCGCCGGTACCCGGCGGCAGGTCGATCACCAGGTAGTCCAGGTCGGACCAGAGCGTACCCTGCAGCAATTGCTGCAGCGTCTGCGTCACCATCGGGCCGCGCCAGATCATCGGCGTGTCCTCGCCCACGAGCGCGCCGATCGACATCGCCTGCAGACCGTGCGCCTGCATGGGCAGCAGGCGCTTGTTGTCGGGCGAATCCGGTTGTCCGGAGAGGCCCAGCATGCGCTGCTGGCTGGGACCGTAGATGTCCGCATCGAGGATGCCCACGGCGGCGCCTTCGGCCTGCAGCGCCAGCGCCATGTTGGCCGCAACCGTGGATTTGCCCACCCCGCCTTTGCCCGAAGCCACGGCGATGATGTTCTTCACCCCCGGCAGCGGCTGCAGTCCCTGCTGCACGCTGTGGCTGCGCACGCGCGTGGACAGGTCGATCGCCGATGCCTCGAGTCCCTCCTCGCGCGCCAGCGCGAGCACCGCCTGCTGCAGTTGCGGCCACCAGCCGCGGGCCGGATAGGGCAGCTCGATCTGGATTGCGGCGTGCCTGCCTTCGATGACCAGCGCGCGCACGGCATCCGCTCCCAGCGCACCATCGTGATGCGGATCGACGAGCGCGGCGATGCGCTGGCGCAGGCGGGTTTCGGCGTCGGTCATGGAGTGCCGTGACGAAGTGCAAGCCTGCGAGTATGCCAGAGCCGGGCATTCGCCCGGCGTGCCGCGGCGCCGCTTGACGCCGGCGTACGGTGTGCGCACGCTCGCGGCTCACGCCCGTTACCGGAGTCCGCCCATGTGCAGCCTGCGCCGCCCGCTCGGATCCCTGCTGGTTGCATGCGTCCTGCTGCTGGGGCTGTCGGCTCCGGCACTGCGCGCCCAGTCCCCGGCGGCTGCCGATCTCTCGCCGGTGGGCATCTGGAAGCAGGTCGACGACAAGACCGGCGAGGCCAAATCGCTGATCCAGATCCGCGAGGTCGACGGCAAGCTGGTGGGCAATGTGCTGAAAGTGCTGCGATCCAACAAGGGCCCCAACCCGCTGTGCGACCGCTGCTCCGGGGCGCTGCACAATCAGCCGGTCAACGGCATGGAGATCCTCAAGGGCATGAAACCCGACGGCGACAGCTGGAGCGGCGGCACCATCCTCGATCCCAAATCCGGCAGCACCTACCGCTGCACGATGAAGGTCATCGACGGCGGGCAGAAGCTGAAGGTGCGCGGCTACATCGGCTTCTCGCTGTTCGGTCGTACCCAGGTGTGGCTGCGCGAGACGCCGGCCGCGGCCGCCGCAGCCCATTACCTGGGCGACACCGGCGGCGGGCACTGAGCGGACGCCGCGGCGCCGGACGGCGCGCGGCCCATGCGATAATCGGCGGCTCGCATCCGCACGCCGCCGACATGAGCCGCACGCTGGTCACCTGCGCCCTGCCCTACGCCAACGGCCCGCTGCACCTGGGTCATCTGCTGGGCTACATCCAGGCCGATATCTGGGTGCGCGCGCGGCGCATGCGCGGCGAGACCGTGCATTTCGTCTGCGCGGACGACGCACACGGCACGCCCATCATGCTGGCGGCGGAACAGGCGGGCCTGCCACCCGAGGCGTTCATCCGCGACATCCAGCGCGGCCACGAAACCGACTTTGCCGCCTT
The DNA here is from genome assembly GCA_021792975.1 of Pseudomonadota bacterium. Lineage (GTDB taxonomy): Bacteria > Pseudomonadota > Gammaproteobacteria > Xanthomonadales > Rhodanobacteraceae > Metallibacterium. The sequence continues at coordinate 66,055 of JAJYTR010000001.1, forward strand.
CGGCGTGGCCTTCGACCATTACCACTCCACGCACAGCGAGGAGAACCGCGCGCTGGCCGGGCTGATCTACGCGCGCCTGCGCGAAGGCGGCCACATCGCCGCACGGGCGGTCCAGCAGTTCTACGACCCGGTCAAGGGCATGTTCCTGCCCGATCGCTACATCAGGGGCATCTGCCCGCATTGCGGTTCACCCGACCAGTACGGCGACAACTGCGAGGTCTGCGGCAAGGCCTATGCGCCCACCGATCTGAAGCAACCGCGATCAGTGCTCTCCGGCGCCACGCCCGAACTGCGCGATTCGGAGCACTACTTCTTCAGGGTGGCCGACTTCGAAGCCGTGCTGCGCGACTGGATGGCCGGCGAAATGGCGCCCCCCGCGGTCAAGGCCAAACTGCGCGAGTGGCTGGACGGCGGCCTGCGCGACTGGGACATCTCGCGCGACGCACCCTATTTCGGTTTTGCCATTCCCGATACGCCGGGCAAGTATTTCTACGTGTGGCTGGACGCGCCGATCGGTTACCTCGCCAGCTTCAAGGCGCTGTGCGAAAGCGCCGGTGGCGTGCGGCACGGCCTGACGCCGACCAGCTTCGACGAATATCTCGGCGCCGGCAGCGGCACCGAGATGCACCACTTCATCGGCAAGGACATCATCAACTTCCACGGCCTGTTCTGGCCGGCGATGCTGCACGGCGCGGGTTACCGCCTGCCGACGGCGCTGCATGTCAACGGTTACCTGACGGTGAACGGCGCCAAGATGTCGAAGTCGCGCGGCACCTTCATCCGGGCGCGCACCTATCTGGATGCGGGGCTGGCGCCGGAGTATCTGCGTTACTACTTCACCAGCATGCTGGGCCCGGCGCCCACCGACGTCGATCTGGACCTGGGCGCCTTCGAGGAGCGCGTCAACTCGCACCTGGTCGGCAAGTGGGTGAACATCGCCAGTCGCACGGCGGGGTTCGTGACCAAGTATTTCGACGGACGTCTGGCGGGCGAACTTGATCCGATCGAGCGGACGCTGTGGGGCGGCCTGGTTGCCGCGCTGCAGGCCTCCGTGCCGCTATTCGAGTCGGGCGAGTACGCCGAGCTTTGTCGCGCGTTCGTCGAGGCCGCCGACCGCGTCAACGGCTACATCGCCGGGAAGGCACCCTGGCAGATGGCCAGGGACGAGTCGCGCCGCGCGGAGCTGCACCAGGTCTGCACCTTCGCGCTGTCGGCGTTCCGCCTGCTGGCGGGCTGGCTGAAACCCGTCCTGCCGGCCACGGTCGAACGGGCCGAAGCATTTCTGGATGCGCCGATCAAGGATTTCGACGCCGCCGCGCGGCCCCTGCTCGGCCACCGCGTCAACGCCTTCACGCCGCTGCTCGGCCGCATCGATCGCAAGCAGATCGAGGCGATGGTCGCGGCGTCCACCGAATCCCTGCAGCCGGCAGCACCCGCCGCCGAACCGAAGGCACGACCGATGAACTCCCTTCCCGCGTCCGTACCTCCGGACTCCGGCTCTTCTACCCCGAGTCCCCAGTCCCCAGTCCCCAGTCCCGGCTCCTTCATTTCCATCGACGACTTCGCCAGGCTGGACCTGCGCGTCGGCATCGTGCGCACCTGCGCGCTTGTCGAAGGCTCGGACAAGCTGCTGCGCCTCGAGCTGGATGCCGGAGAGCTGGGCACGCGGCAGATCTTCTCCGGTATCCGCGCCGCCTACCCCGAACCGGCCAGGCTGGTGGGCCGCCGCGTGGTGTTCATCGCCAACCTGGCGCCGCGCAGGATGCGTTTCGGCGTTTCGGAAGGAATGATCCTTTCCGCCGGCAGCGGCGGTGCCGATCTGTTCCTGCTCGATGCGGATCCGGGCGCGCAGGCGGGCATGCCGGTGCGCTGAGTTTTCAGGCCGGCGGCGCGGCCGCGTCGAACAGTTCGGCCTGCGCACGGTCGCCGTCCATGAACCCGGACAGCCCCACCCCGACCAGCCGATAGCGCGCGCTGGCCGGCAGCGGCACGCGTGCGCGCAGCGCGGCGGCGCGCTCGGCCAGTTCGCGGACATTGCGCGGCGGTGTACCGGTATGGCTGCGCGTGAGCGTCCTGAATTGCGAGGTCTTCAGTTTCAGCACCACGGTGCGTGCCAGTCTGTCCGGGTCGTGCCGGTACGCGCGCCAGACCTTCTCCGCCAGCCGTGCAATCGGCTCCGCCAACGCCTCCAGCGGCAGGTCGGTCGCGAACGTGTCCTCGGCCGAGATCTGCAGGCTGGGGCGATCGCCGCACACCGGACTGTCGTCCAGGCCCAGCGACAACTCGTACAGGCGCGTGCCCCAGCGTCCGAAGCGCAATTCCAGTCCGCGGCGTCCCCATGCCCGCAGTTCGCCCACGCGCGTGATGCCCAGTGCCGCAAGCTTCCGTTCCATCACCCTGCCCACGCCGGGCAGGCGCGTCACCGCCAGCGGCGACAGGAACGCCAGAGCCTGCGCAGGCCGGATGACCAGCAGCCCGTCCGGCTTGTTCCAGTCGGATGCGATCTTGGCCAGAAACTTGTTGGGCGCCACGCCGGCGGATGCCGTCAACCCCGTTTCCGCGCGGATCTCGGCACGGATGGCTTCGGCGATGGCGGTGGCGCTGGGCAGCACCTGCAGCGGCCGGGTGACATCGAGGTAGGCCTCGTCCAGCGACAGCGGCTCCACGATCGGCGTGTGGCGCAGCAGGATCGCGCGCACCTGCTGCGAGACCGCGCGGTAGCGGCCGAAATCGGGCGGCACGAACACGGCCTGCGGGCACAGGCGCCCGGCGCGCAGCGCCGGCATGGCCGAGCGCACGCCGAAGGCGCGCGCCTCGTAGCTGGCCGCGCACACCACCGAACGCGGACCGCGCCAGGCCACCACCACCGGCCGGCCGCGCAGCGCCGGATCGTCGCGCTGCTCCACCGACGCGTAGAACGCGTCCATGTCCACGTGGATGATCTTGCGGGCCGGCGCGGGTGCCACCATGGCCGCCGATGCTCTCACGATGGAGCGCCATCCTCACGCCGCCGGCACAATAGGGTGCCTGCCGAGTCACCGCCCGTGCACGATTCCGCATCCCTCGCCATCCGCATCGACGCGCTGCTGCCGCAGACCCAATGCGGCCAGTGCGGCTACGGTGGCTGCATGCCGTATGCCGAGGCCATTGCCAGCGAGGGCGCGCCGATCAACCGCTGTCCGCCGGGCGGCGAGGCGGGCATCGCCGCACTGGCCGCGCTGCTGAACCGGCCGGCGCTGCCGCTCGACCCGGCCTGCGGCGAACACCGGCCGCGGCAATTGGCGTCCATCCGCGAAGCCGAGTGCATCGGCTGCACCCGGTGCATCCAGGCCTGTCCGGTGGATGCCATCGCCGGCCTGCCGAAGCGTATGCACAGCGTGCTGGCGGAAGACTGCACCGGCTGCGGCCTGTGCCTGCCGCCGTGCCCGGTGGACTGCATCGATCTGCGGCCGCACGTGCGGCCGTGGCTGGACCCGCAAGAGGCCGAGGCGGCGCGTCGGCACTACCGGCAGCGGCAGGCGCGGTTGCAGCGCCTGCAGGCGCGGGAGCCTGCGGATGCCCGCACGGCCGCGGCGCTGCTGGCGGCGGCCCTGGCGCGGCGCGGCGCCGGACGCTGATCCGCCGCACGCCGGGTCAGGCCGCGCAGTCCCGCGTCGTACGCCGGGTCAGCAGGGCCAGCAGTTGCGCGATACGCGGGCGCTGCTGGCGACGGTCGAGGATCATGTCCAGCGCACCATGCTCGAGCAGGAACTCGGAGCGCTGGAAGCCCTCCGGCAGGGTTTCGCGTACGGTCTGCTGGATCACGCGCGGTCCCGCGAAACCGATCAGTGCCCTGGGTTCGCCGATGTTGATGTCGCCCAGCATGCCCAGGCTGGCGGAAACGCCGCCGGTGGTCGGATGGGTCAGGACGGACACGAAGGGCAACCCGGCCTCGCGCAGGCGTGCCAGCGCGGCCGCGGTCTTAGCCATCTGCATCAGCGAGAGCAGACCCTCCTGCATGCGCGCGCCGCCGGTGGCCGAGAAGCACACCAGCCCGCAGCGCGCCTGCAGCGCATGCTCGGCGGCACGGGTGAACTTCTCGCCCACCACCGAGCCCATGGAGCCGCCCATGAAAGCGAACTCGAACGCCGCCGCCACCACCGGCTGGCCGCACAGCGCGCCGTGCATGACCACCAGGGCATCCTTCTCGCCGGTACTCTGCTGCGCGGCGGCGATACGGTCGCGGTAGCGCTTGGTATCGCGGAAGCCCAGGGCATCGACGGGCGTCACCGATGCGTCCAGTTCCACGGCACCATCGGCATCGAGAAACGCGGCCAGCCGCGCGCGCGCCGACATGGGGTGGTGATGCGCGCACTTGGGGCACACCATCAGGTTGCGTTCGAGCTCGGGGCGATAGAGCGCCGCACCGCAGCCTGCGCATTTTTCCCACACACCTTCGGGCACCTTGCCGCGCGGGTTGGCCCGGCGCTCGCGTCGGCTTGCTCCGGGGACGAGTTTCTGCAGCCAGCTCATTGGTGACTCCGTGAATGGCGATCGGTCGGTGGCCGCGGTGGCCTTCAGGCGGCCTGTCGCGCGTCCAGCGCGGTGCGGATGGGGGCGATGAACTGCGCCGCGAGTTGGGCCGCCTCGGCGGCATCGGCCGCCCGGGCGAGATGATCCACCAGCGCGCTGCCGATCACCACCGCGTCGGCGCAGTGCGCCACCGCCCGGGCGCTCTCCGCGTCCTTGATGCCGAAGCCCACCGCCACCGGCACCGGTGCCATGTGGCGCAGCGCCACAACCTGCGCTTCGATGGCGCCGGCGTCAACCCGCGCGGCCCCGGTGGTGCCCGCCATCGAGACGAAATAGAGGAAACCACCGGCGCGGCGCGCCAGCGCGCGCATGCGTTCGGGGCCGGTGGTGGGTGCGACCAGCCGGATCAGGTGCAGCCGGCGGTCCTGCAGCAGCGCCAGCAGCGCCTCGTCGTCCTGCGGCGCGTCCACCAGCAGCAGGCCGTCGACGCCCGCTGCAGCCGCCTCGTCGGCGAAACCCGCGACGCCGCGGATCTCGATGGGGTTGAGGTAACCCATCAGCACCAGCGGCGTGCGTGCATCACCGGCGCGGAACGCGCGCACGATCTCCAGCACCCGTGTCAGGCCCACCCGCCGCGCCAATGCACGCTCGCTGGCGCGCTGGATCGCCGGGCCATCGGCCATCGGGTCGGAAAACGGCATGCCCAGTTCGACCAGGTCGGCCCCGGCGTCCACCAGCGCGCGCAGCACGGCGAGGTTGGATTCGATGTCGGCCCGCGGATCACCGGCGGTGACGAAGGGAATCAGGCCGGTGCGTCCGGCGGCCTTGAGTTCGGCAAAGCGCTGGTCGATGCGATTCATGCGTGCGGCGGCGGTCGGGAAGGCGGGCGACAGAGAATGAACGGACATGCGGCGGTGCGGCGGGTCATCGCGACCGCCAGGGCCACGGTCCTGCCCGATGCCGCGTCATAGCGTGATTCCCTCGCGCGCGGCGATGGTGTGCACGTCCTTGTCGCCGCGCCCGGAGAGGTTGCACAGCACGATGCCGTCGCGCGGTAGTTCGCGTGCCAGGCGGACGGCCTGCGCGACGGCGTGCGCCGATTCGAGTGCCGCCAGGATGCCCTCGGTGCGCGCCAGCAGATGGAACGCCTGCATGGCCTCGGCGTCGGTGACGCCGACATACTGCGCACGGCCGGCGTCCTTGAGGAAGGCATGCTCCGGGCCGACCCCGGGGTAGTCGAGGCCGGCCGAGATCGAGTGCGTCTCGGTGATCTGGCCGTCGTCGTCGCACAGCACGTAGGTGCGGTTGCCGTGCAGCACGCCGGGACGGCCGGCGGCCAGCGAGGCGGCGTGGTGGCCGCTGGCGATGCCCTCGCCCGCCGCCTCGGCGCCGACGATGCGCACGTCGCGGTCGTTGAGGAAGGCGTGGAACAGGCCGATGGCGTTGGAACCGCCGCCCACGCAGGCGGTGATGGCATCGGGCAGGCGGCCGTATTCGTCCAGCATCTGCGCGCGCGCCTCGCGGCCGACCACCGCGTTGAAGTCGCGCACCATCATCGGATACGGGTGCGGCCCGGCCACCGTGCCGATGATGTAGAACGTATCGCGCACGTTCGTGACCCAGTCGCGCAGCGCCTCGTTGAGCGCGTCCTTGAGCGTCTTCGAGCCCGCGCTCACCGGCACCACGGCGGCGCCCAGCAGCTTCATGCGGTAGACGTTGATGGCTTGCCGCGCGATGTCGGTCTCGCCCATGTAGACCACGCATTGCAGCCCCAGCCGCGCCGCCACCGTGGCGCTGGCCACGCCGTGCTGGCCGGCGCCGGTCTCGGCGATGATGCGCGTCTTGCCCATGCGCTTGGCCACCATGGCCTGGCCGACGGTGTTGTTGATCTTGTGCGCGCCGGTGTGGTTGAGATCCTCGCGTTTGAGCAGGATGCGCGCGCCGCCTACTTCGCGGCTCAGTCGCGCGGCATGGTAGATGGGGCTGGGGCGGCCGACGTAATGCTTGAGATCGCGCTCGAGTTCGGCCTGGAAGGCGGGGTCGTCGCGCAGCCGCAGGTAGGTTTCGGTCAACTCGTGCAGCGGTGCGATCAGCGTCTCCGCCACGTAGACGCCGCCGTAGTCGCCGAAGCGGCCTTGCGCGTCGGGATAGGCGTGGAAGTCGATCTCAGTGCCGGTCTTGCGCAGCGGTTTCACGGTGGATCTCACGGAAAAAAGCCTCGAGTTTGCGCGCGTCCTTGACGCCGGGACTGCGTTCCACGCCGCTGGATACGTCCACGCCCCAGGGCCGGGCCGTGCGCAGCGCCTGCGCCACGTTGTCCGCGCCCAGGCCGCCGGCCAGCAGCCAGGGCCGGTCGATGGCCGGCAGCGCCGACCAGTCGAAGGCCTCACCCTGCCCGCCCGGCTGGCCCTGCGCGTGGCCGTCCAGCACGAAACCCGCCGCATGCGGATAGCGCGCCAGTCGCGGCGCGACCGGCGCAGCATCGCGCATCGGCAGTGCCTTCAGCCAGGGCCGGCCGAACTGCCGGCACCAGGCGTCGTCCTCGCCGCCGTGGAACTGCAGCAGGTCGGGCTGCAGCGACGCGCACACCTCGCGCACCTGTCCGGCGTCGGCGTCCATGAACAGCGCCACGGCGGATACCAGCGGCGGCAGCACAGCGCGGATGGCCACCGCCTGCGCCAGCGTAAGGCAGCGCGGGCTGCGCGGTGTGAAGATCAGGCCGATGGCATCGGCCCCCAGCGCGGCGGCATGGCGCGCATCCTCGGTGCGGGTGATGCCGCAGATCTTGACGCGCGGTCTCACGCCGTCACCTCGGCGGGCAGCCCGAAATGCGCCGGATAACGTGGCCCGAGGAAGCAGAGTCCCTGCGGCGGCGCGGTGGGACCGGCACGACCGCGATCACGCGCCTCCAGCAGTTCGCGCAGCCAGGACTCCGGCTGCTCGCCGCGTCCGACCGGCAGCAGCGAACCGGCGATGTTGCGCACCATGTGGTGCAGGAAGGCGTTGGCCTCGATCTCCAGCAGCACCTCGTCATCCTCGCGCCAGACCCGCGCCGACAGCACGGTACGGCGCGGGTGCCGCGCCTGGCAAGCCACGGCGCGGAATGCGGAGAAATCGTGCTCGCCCAGCAGCGCCTGCGCCGCGGCCTGCATGCGCGCGGCATCCAGCGGCAGCCGCTCCCATGCGGCGCGTGCGTGCTCGAGTGCCGGCCGCGCCGTGCGGTTGACGATGCGGTAGCGGTAGCGCCGCGAAAGCGCGCTGAAACGGGCATGGAAGACCGTTTCCACCGGCTGCGCCCAGCGCACCGCGATGTCGGCCGGCAGCGCGCTGTTGGCACCCAGCATCCAGGCACGCGCGGTGCGCTCGGCGCCGGAGTCGAAATGGACCACCTGGCAGCGCGCATGCACGCGCGCATCGGTGCGACCGGCGCAGGTCACGCCGACGGCGTGGTCGGCGACGCGGGACAGCGCGGACTCGACCGCAGCCTGCAGCGAGGGGCCGTGACCCAGCCGCTGCCAGCCGAGGTAGGCATCCCCGGCGTACTCGATGCCCAGTGCCCAGCGCATCTCAGCACCGGCATGCGCGACGCGGCGGGTGCGGGCAACGGCGGCCGCCGCGGATTCGCATCAGCGTGCGGTGTCCAGCAGGCGCTGTGCCTCGTCCTTCTGCAACTCGCTGCCTTCGGCGAGCACTTCGTCGAGCATGGCGCGGGCCCCTTCGTAGTCGCCCATGTCGAGATAGGCGCGGGCCAGATCGAGTTTGGTATCCACCGGATCCCCGATCCCGGCGGTTTCACCCTCGCCGGTCAGCGGCGCGTAGGGATCCTCGTAACCCTGCGCCGGCGGCGCATCCATCGCCTGCGGTTCAGGCACGCCGGCCGGAAGGTCCGGCTCCGCCGGTTCCAGCCCGGTCCGGGCCGGCTCGGGTCGGGCACCGAACGGCTCGCGTACGCCGTGGGCGTCTTCCCCGGCGGGTGGCGCGGCGGCTGCGGCCTGGAACAACGGCTGCGCCGGCGCCAGTTCGGCGCCCATGGCCAGCACCGCCTGCCACTCGGCGGCATCGGCGTGGAAAACGTGCGGCTGCATCGCCTCCGCGGTGCGGGTGAGGGCCGCGGCGTCGCCGCGCGCGTACTGCAGCGAGGCCAGTTCGAGGTAGAGCCCCAGATCATCCGGCTGCTGCTGCAGTTCGCCTTGCAGACGGGCCTCCTCGCCATCGGCGTCCGCGGCTGCAGCGCCGGTTTCTTCCGGGCCGGCACCCGGCATGACGGCCGAAAGGGAGTCGGCCAGCGAGACCCGCGCGGCCGGCGCCGATGCACGGCGGCGGCGCAACCAGAGCAGTCCGAGCAGTCCCAGCAGCACCGCGATGCCCGCTGCCGCGAGTACCCGCGGCTGCTGGTAAAACGGTGTCCGCACTGCCGGCGTACGGGCCGCTGCGGGCATGGCCGGCTTGATCGCGGGCTTGGCCGCCGGCTGGGCCGGGGATGCGCTGGCGGCGGGGGCCGGCACTCGGTTCGCCGGCGCCGGTGCAGGGATTGCCGCGGGCATGGCCACGCTGGCCACCGGCGCGGGAGCCGCCGAGCCCGATCGGGCGGCCGCATGTCGCAATTGCGCCAGCCGCGCCTGTAACTGCGCGATCTCGTTGTTTTTTAACGCCAGCAGCCGGGCGTTGTCGGTGTTGATCTTCTGCAGCTGCTCGATCCGCGACTTGAGATCGGCGGCGTGCAGCTTTTCGCTGGCCAGTGCCTCCTGCGCGCGGTCCAGCTTCTGCTTGATGCCGGCGATGGCCGCATTGCCGGTGCCGCCGGCTACGCCCGCGCGGGTGGCGGCACCGCTGCCGCGTCCCGGTGGCACCAGTTCCAGCCGTCCCGAGGCGGCCGGTGGCGGGGCCGCGGACGGCGCGCCGGCCGCGACGGCGGATGCGTTCAGCAGCGGCTGCGGCGCACGCGCCTGCCAGGCCTCGGTCTGCGCGCGCACCGCCGCGCGGGCGACGCCGGCGGGAATGGCTTGCGCAGCCGCCGCGGACGGGAGACGCAGAATCGCCCCGCTGCGCAGTTCGTTGACGTTGCCGTGGATGAACGCGCGCGGATTGGCCAGTTGCAGCGCGCGCAGCATCTGGTCGATGCTGACCCCGGCCGGCAGGTTGCGGCTGGCGATGCCATAGGCGGTATCGCCGCTGCGCACGATATAGGTGCCCGTGGACGACGGCACCGCGCCCGCGGTCGGGGGCGCCGCGGTCGACCCGCTGCCGGCAGCGGGCGGTGCGGCAGCGGGCGGTGCGGCCGCAGGCGCGGGCGCGGACGTCACCGCTGCCGATGGCGCCGGAACCGCAGCCGGGGCCTGGCTCGCGGCAGCGCCGCTGTTGAATCCGGGCGGATCGAGCAGGATGGTGTATTCGCGCACCAGGCTGCCGTCGGACCAGCTGGCGTCGAGCAGGAAATCGACGTACGGATCCCGCACCGGGTCGGCCGTGGTCACCCGGATCACGTAGCCGCCTGCCGGGGTGCCGGTCAGATCGAATTGCAGCGGGATGCCCATCTGGTTGGTGCTGATGCCGGCCCGCTGGTAGGCCGCAGGCGAGGCGATTCCCAGATGCAGGCTTTTCATTTCCTGCGGGTTGTCGAAACGGACCGGGATCTCGGCCAGCAGCGGCTGGCCCAGTGCGGAACGCACCTGGATCTGCCCCAGTCCAAGCGCGAGCACCGGCTGGCTGCCCAGCGCCAGCGCCACCGCCACAGCAAGGGATGCCACACGCTTCATCGTCCTGCCCCCATGATGATCTGCGGCGCCACGTGCGAAGGCGCCTGAACAAAGTGCCGCAACTGTAGTTCAGAATGGGTTTTTCACCAAGATTTCGGCGATCTGCACGGCATTCAGCGCGGCGCCCTTGCGGATGTTGTCGGCCACCACCCAGAGATCCAGCCCGCGCGGATGCGAGATGTCCTCGCGGATGCGGCCGACGTACACCGGGTCGGTCCCCTGCGCGTGCACCGCCGGCGTGGGATAGCCGCCGTCGCGTCGCTCATCCATCACCACCACGCCGGGCGCCTGTTCCAGCAGTGCGCGCACATGGTCGGCGCCGATCTTTTCGCGCGTTTCGATATGCACCGCTTCGGCGTGGCCGTAGAACACCGGCACGCGCACCGCCGTGGGGTTCACCCGGATGCGCTCATCCTCGAGGATCTTGCGCGTTTCCCACACCATTTTCATTTCTTCCTTGGTGTAGCCGTTGTCCTGGAAGGCGTCGATGTGCGGGATGAGGTTGAAGGCGATGCGCTGCGGGAACCTACCGGGCTCGACGTCCCGGAAGTTCAGCAGCGCCGCGGTTTCGCGGCCCAGCGCGTCCAGCCCCGAGCGGCCGGCGCCGGAGACCGACTGGTAGGTGGCCACGTTGATGCGCTCGATGCCCACCGCGCGGTGGATCGGCGCCAGCGCCACCAGCATCTGCATGGTCGAGCAGTTGGGATTGGCGATGATGCCGCGTGCGCGATGCCGCCCGATGGCGTGCGGGTTGACCTCGCTGACCACCAGCGGGATGTCGTCGACGTAGCGGAACTCGGAGGTGTTGTCGATCACCACCGCGCCCGCAGCCGCCGCGCGCGGCGCATGTTCGCGGCTGACCGCGCCGCCGGCCGAGAAAAACGCGATGTCGATGCCGTCGAAATCGAAATCCGCGAGCGATTGCACGGTCAGCGCGCGGCCGGCGAAATCCACCGTGCTGCCGGCCGAGCGCTCGCTGGCCAGCGGTACCAGTTCGGCCACGGGGAACCCGCGCTCGGCCAGGATCTGCAGCAGGGTCTCGCCGACGGCGCCGGTGGCGCCGACCATCGCGATGCGTCGGGGTGTGCTGGGGGACATGGGCTCTCGATTTCTTCGTCGTGAAGGTGAAAACGGGATCGTGGCGGCACGGCATCAGGCGATGCGCGGGGTTTGCGGCGGCACGTCGCCGCACTGCGCGCGGTGCCGGAGGGCATGGTCCATCAGCACCAGCGCCACCATCGCCTCGGCGATGGGCGTGGCGCGGATGCCGACGCAGGGGTCGTGGCGGCCGGTGGTGGTGACTTCGACCGGTTCGCCCCGCAGGTTCACGCTGCGGCCGGGAATGCGGATGCTCGAGGTGGGCTTGAGCGCGATCGAGCAGCGCACCGGCTGGCCGCTGCTGATGCCGCCGAGGATGCCGCCGGCGTGGTTGCTGGCGAACCCCTGCGGAGTCAGCTCGTCGCGGTGCTGGCTGCCGTGCTGGGCCACGCTGGCGAAACCGTCGCCGATCTCTACGCCCTTGACGGCGTTGATGCCCATCAGCGCGGCGGCCAGTTCGGCGTCGAGCTTGCCGTAAATGGGCTCGCCCCAGCCCGGCGGCACGCCCTCGGCGATCACCTCCACGCGCGCACCCACCGAATCGCCGGCCTTGCGCAGCGCGTCCATGGCGGCCTCGAGCTGCGGCACCTGCGCAGCGTGCGGCCAGAAGAAGGGATTGCCCTCCACCGCATCCCAGGCGAACCCCTGCGGCGTGATTTCCCCCAGTTGCGCCAGGTATCCGCGCACACGCACGCCGCAACGCTGCGCCAGCCATTTCTTCGCGATGACGGCCGCGGCCACGCGCATCGTGGTCTCACGCGCCGAGCTGCGTCCGCCGCCGCGCGGATCGCGGATGCCGTACTTGTGCCAGTAGGTGTAGTCGGCGTGCGCCGGGCGGAAGGTGTCCAGCAGATCGTCGTAGTCGCGCGAACGCGCGTCGGTGTTGCGGATCAACAGCGCGATCGGAGTGCCGGTGGTGCGGCCCTGGTAGATGCCGGAGAGGATCTCCACCTGATCCGACTCGCGTCGCTGCGAAGTGTGCCGGCTGCGTCCGCTGGCGCGGCGCGCCAGATCCGGCACGAAATCGTCGCCGGCCAGTTCCAAGCCTGGCGGACAGCCATCCACCACGCAGCCGATGGCCGGCCCGTGACTCTCGCCGAAGGTGGTGACGCTGAGCAGCTTGCCGAAGTGGTTGCTGGACACGGATGCGGAACCCGACCGGAATGCGGCAAGGCTAGCGCGATCGCGCGCGCGCCGCCGCGGCGATGGCGTCGGCGTGCCCGGCCAGGGCCGCGCGTTCGATGGCGAACACGCCCATCGGCCCGACCTTGAACTCCAGCCAGACGAAGGGCACCTGCGGCAGCAGTGCCGTCAACGCGCGTTCGGCCTCGCCCACCTCGACGATCAGCAGCCCATCCCCGGCGAGATGCGCGGGCGCCTCGTGCAGGATGCGCAGGGCGATGTCCAGCCCGTCGGCGCCTGCGGTGAGGCCGAGCCTGGGTTCGTGGGTGTACTCCGCGGGCATGGCGGCATATTCGTCTTCGGTGACGTAGGGCGGGTTGGCCACGATCAGCTCGTAACGCCGGCCCTGCAGGCCGGCGAACAGGTCCGAACGCACGGCACGCACGCGGTCATCCACGTGCTGGAAAGCGATGTTTTCGCGCGCCAGCGCCAGTGCATCCTCGCTGAGGTCGGCCAGATCGACCTGCCAGTCGGGGTTGTGCACGGCCATCGCGATGCCGATGCAGCCCGAGCCGGTGCACAGGTCCAGCGCATGCCGGACCTGGCGTCCCTCCAGCCAGGGCGCGAATCCGTTTTCGATGAGTTCGGCGATGGGCGAACGCGGCACCAGCGCGCGTGTATCGCACTTGAACTTCAATCCGGCGAACCAGGCTTCACCCACCAGGTAGGCCGTGGGCATGCGCGTGGTGATGCGGCGCTCGATCCGGTCCAGTACGCGCAGGCGTTCCGCGGCGGTCAGCCGCGCCTGCCCGTAGGCGGGCGGCAGATCGGGCGGCAGATGCAGCGTCGCCAGCACCAGGTGGGTGGCCTCGTCCAGCGCGTTGTCGTGGCTGTGGCCGAAGCTGAGCTGCGCTCCGGCGAAGCGGCTGGCGCCATAGCGGATGAAGTCGAGCAGGCTCTCGAGCGCGTCGGTCACGGCGATGGGAAGAACTCGGGGCCGCACAGTATAGGCTGCCCGCGCCGCGCGGCGTCCCGGGCCGGCAGCAGGCCGTCGCTATACTGGCGCGATGCTCCGTCTGCTCCTGCGCCCGCGCACCGCGCCTCCGGCCGGCACGCGCGAACGCCCGCCGGCCTGGAAGTCGCGATGAAACCGGGCATCGCCCTCGACCACCGGTTGCCGCGGCGCGCGCTCGGTGCGCTGGTGCGGCTGGCCACGCGCTGGCGCTGGCGGCCGTGGAAGAACGCGCTGATCCGCCTGTTCGTGCGCCGCTACGGGGTGGACCTGGCCGAGGCCGCATCCGCCGATCCCGCGGACTACGTGCATTTCGACGCGTTCTTCACCCGCGCGCTCAAGCCCGGCGCGCGGGTGCCGGATCCCGCGGCCGACGCTCTGCTCTGCCCCGCCGACGGCCGCATCAGCCAGGCCGGTACCGTCCGCGACGGCCGCATCGTGCAGGCCAAGGGACGCGAGTACACCGTGGCCGAACTGCTGACCGACGCGCAGGCCGCGGCGTGCTATGACGGCGGCTGTTTCCTCAACATCTATCTCTCACCGCGCGATTACCACCGCGTGCACATGCCCTGCCACGGCAGGCTGGCCGAAACGCTGCACGTGCCCGGCACGCTGTTCAGCGTGGCCCCGGATGCGGTGGCGGGCATCGACCGGCTGTTCGCACGCAACGAGCGCCTGGTGTGCCACTTCGAGGACGGGGCCGGACCGTTCGCCGTGGTCATGGTCGGCGCCCTGCTGGTTTCCGGCATTTCCACCGTCTGGGCGGGCACGGTGGCGCCGCCCCATGCGCGCGGCCTCCGCCGCCGCCGTCACGACGGACCCCGGCTGCAGCGCGGCGCCGAACTGGGCCGCTTCCACATGGGCTCGACGGTGATCGTGCTGCTGCCGCCCGGACGCGCGCTGCTGGATGCCGGACTGCGGCCGCAGCAGCCGGTGCGCGTAGGCATGCGGCTGGGGCGGATGCTTTCTCCACTGTGATCGCGTACGTCATCTCGGGACCCGGAGCGTCTATACTCGGATCCGCCGCCGGACACGCTCGTGCGATCCGGCGCGCGATCGTCCACGCAGTCCAGGGCTACGGCATGCAACTGGTTACACGGATACTCTCCCTGAGCCGCGCACTGCGGCTGGGCCGGCAGGCGCGCCAGATCGAAACGGCCATCCACCAGTTGCCGGCTCCGCTGCGCGAGGTACTGGCCGCACTCACCGTCAAGGAGCTGGCCAATGCCGCGCGTGCGCAGTTCCCGCACCTGTACGGGTCGGCGCCCGAGCGTACCGGCCAGGCTTGGGGCGACGGTACCGAGATCGCCCTGGAGCGGGCGCGTTCGGACAATCCCCAGGTGCGCATGCGCGGCATCGCGCTGTGGGTGGCGGTGGTCTATCACCAGACCCGCGACGCCGAACCCGGCCCGCTGTCCGCGCTGCACCGCCAGGTGCTGCGCCTGCTGCGGCTGATCAAGGATGCCGCCGGCACGCGACCGGAAGTCTACGAGGCATGGTCGGCCGGCCGCGGCGAAGCGGCCTGAGCCGGAGAAGCCGGCGCGCGCCGGCCCTGCCGCACGTGCGGCAGGCGCCGCCCCGGTGGGGCCGTCAGCCGTGTCCGCAGTGCGGCAGCCGCAGTTCCATGCCGGCGGTGATCAGATAGGGCGCGCTCAGTCCATTGGCCGCGGCGATGCGGCCCGGATCGCGGCAGCCGAAGCGTTGCGCGATGGCGCCCAGGGTGTCGCCCGGCCGCACACGGTAGGTACGCGGGTCGGCCAGCGCGCCACCCGCGCAACGGGCCAGACGCAGGCGCATGCCCGGACGGATCAGGTCGCGGGAGTCCAGCCGGTTGGCGCGCGCCAGGGCGCGGGCGTCGGTGCAGCCGAAACGGTCGGCGATGGCGCCCAGGGTGTCGCCCGGCCGCACCACGTAGCGACCCGCGATGACGCGCCCCGGTCCGCCGGGCGGATCGGCCGCGGCCAGCGCACCGCCGCCACAGGCCGGCACGCGCAACACCATGCCCGGCCGGATCAACGCCCCGGCGTGTGCAAGATCGTTGCTGCGGGCGATGGCGCGCGGATCATCGCAGCCGAACCGCTGAGCGATGGCCACCAGCGTGTCGCCGGGCCGCACGCGGTACTGGTGCATCGCCGCCAGCGCGCGCCGTGGAGCCGCCGCGACCGGCGGCGGCAGCGCTGCGTGCAGCGTGTCGGCCAGCGCCATCCAGCGGCTGCCCGGCGCGCACTGGCTGGCGAAAGCGCCTTCCAGCTGCTTCGGGATGCGCACCCGGCTGCCGGCCGGCTGTACCGCCTGCGGATCGAGCTTCGGGTTGAGATTGCGCAGCGTGCGGAACCAGCCGTCCTGCATGCCGCCGGCCTGCCCGAGGCAGATGGTCAGTTCGGCCAGTGAAGCCGGGGCGGTCAGCGTGACTTTGCCCGGCGCGCCATTGATGGCGGGAAATTTCAGGTTGTAGCGGTCCGGGTGCAGGAACAGCCAGGCCGCCGCCAGCACCATCGGCACGTACCGGCGCGTCTCCAGACTGAGGGCGTCGTAGACCTGCGGCGACCAGAAGCTGGCATCGCCGCCGCCGCGGTCGGCCAGGCGCGAGACCAAGCCGGGGCCGGCATTGTAGGCCGCCAGCGTCAGCTCCAGGTTGTCGTTGAAGGCTTTCAGCTGCTGGTTGACGAACGCGGCATTGGCCAGCGCCTCCAGACGCGGATCGAAACGCTGGTCGAAACCGTCGACCACATGCAATCCGTACTCGGCCGCGGTACCGGGCATGAACTGCAGCGGACCGGCGGCACCGGCGCTCGAGACTGCGTGTACCTTGCCGGCCGATTCCTTGGCCATGATGCCGAACAGCAGCGCTTCGGGCAGACCGGCCTTGTGATACGCCGGCTCCATCTCGGCGCGCAGGAACTGGTAGTTGACGTAGCTGGACATCAGCTGGCTGCGCATCTGCGTCAGCCATTCGGCGATGGCGGCCTTCACCGCATCGTTGTTGGCCACCAGATCGGAGAGGCCGCCGTTTTTCAGCAGCGTCACCGCGCGCTGCGTCTGCGGCACCAGGGTCAGCACCGGCGAGGATTCGCCGGCCAGCGTCTGTGCTTCGGTGCCGGCCAGTTCGGGATTGTCGCTGCTGGCGTTCTGCCGCAACTGCAGCAACTGGTCGTAGGTGGCGCTGACGCGATGCATATCGCAGGCGCGGGTGTCGGCGCACATCCGCGCCGCGCGCGAGATGCGGTCGAGCGCATCGAGGATGGCGCCGCCGGCGCCGCTCTGGTCCTGCTGCCGCGCCAGCAGCGCCGCCTGGTAGGCCTGCACGCCCTGGTCGAGTTGCGCGTAGATGCTGGCCACCGCGACGGACGCGGTCTGTGCGCCGGGCGACCCCGCGCGCATGCCGGTGCTGGCGCAACCCGCCAGTGCAAGGCCGCCGATTGCGGGCAGGGCCAGCCAGCGGCGGGCGCGGATCGGATTCAAGGTCGGCTCCAGCAGCGGTTGCGATGCCGCGCACGTTAGCCGCGGTGCCGCGGACGCTCAAGGGGCACGACGCGCGCGCATACAATCGTGCATCGTGCCATCACACATCCGACTGCCGAGTCTCCGTCATGTCCACCCCGCCCAGCGCCCGCATCCGTCCGCGTACGCATCGCGCGTGCCCTCGCGCGGCACGGCGCGGCCAGGCGTCCCGGCAGCCGGCACGCTGAGCACGGCCATGGGACGCTGGCGGCCCGCGCAGCCCGGTTCGACCGCAGTGATCACGCGCGCGGGCTTCGAAGCCCTGCGTGCCGAACTGGACGACCTGTGGCGCCGGTGCCGCCCCGAGGTGGTCGCGGCGCTGGCCGCCGCCGCCGCCGAAGGCGACCGCTCGGAAAACGCGGAATACACCTACCGCAAGAAACAGCTGGCCGAGATCGACCGCCGCGTACGCTATCTGGGCAGGCGCCTGCCCGCGCTGCGGGTGGTGGAGCAGGCGCCGGCACGGCGCGATCGCGCCTACTTCGGCGCCTGGGTGGACATCGAGGATGACTGCGGCGACAGGCAGCGCCTGCGCATCGTCGGGCCGGACGAGACCGACGCGCGACGCAGGTGGATCAGCATCGATTCGCCGATGGCACGCGCGCTGCTGGGCCGGTGTGTGGACGACGAATGCATCGCGCAACTGCCCTCCGGACCCTTGCATGTCCGCATCATCGGCATCCGCTACGAAACCGGCGACGACGCATGAGTGCGGAGGACGACGCGCTGGCGCGTATTTTTTCCGGCGCGAGGTACCGGGTGCGCGTGCCCGGTCGCGGCAGCGTGCCGCTGCGCGTGCAGGCGCGGTTGCCGCAGTCGCTGGCCGCGTGGCTGGGCGCTGCGGCGCAGCCCTGGAGCCTGGTCACCGCCTGGAATCCGGGTGCGGCGCGACGGCCCGCCGCCGACAATCGGGCCGCGATGCGCGCGCTGCGCGCCGCGCTGGCGCAGGAAGGCATCGCCCTGCGCCTGCTGCCGGCGCAGAGCGGAGACGGCAGCGGCGGATGGCGCGAAGCGCACTTGTTCGTGGCCGGGATCGCACGGTCCCGAGCGGTCGGCCTGGCGCGGCGGTTCGGGCAGCGCGCGGTGCTGTACGGCATCGGCGGCGGTCGGGTACGGCTGGCCGTGCTGCCGGTCGGACGCATGGACAGCATGGCAGCGGCACCGGCACAATCGCCGCCCCGATGAGCCTGCACGCCGCCCCTGCCGATCCGTTCATCGTGGCGCGGGGCCTGGGCTACGGGCGCCGCGACGAGCGCGTGTTCGGCCCACTGGATTTCAGCCTGGACGCCGGTTGCATCGCCCTGGTCGAAGGCGACAACGGCAGCGGCAAAACGACGCTGCTGCGGGTGCTGTCGGGATTGCTGCACCCCACCACCGGCGAGGCCCGGGTGCTGGGCGCCGCGCCGGGCAGCGAACAGGCGCGCGCCGGCTGCGCGGCGCTCGGGCATCTGCTGGGACTGAAAGGCGATCTGACCGTGCAGGAGAATCTCGCGCTGGGCACCGGCCTGTACGGCGCGCGCGAGGACGCGGACGCGCAGGCGATGCTGGAGCACGCCGGTCTCGCGGGGTATGCGCACGAGCCGGTGCGCACGCTGTCGGCCGGGCAGAAGAAGCGCGCCGCGCTGGCGCGGCTGGCGTTGCTGCCGGCGCCGCTCTGGCTGCTGGACGAGCCTTACGCCAATCTCGATCGCAACGGCATCGCGCTGGTCAACGCGCTGCTGGCCGGGCACGCCGCGCGCGGTGGTGCGGCGCTGGTCACCAGCCACGGTGCGGTGGCGTTCTACGAGGGTGTCGGCTACACCCTGCGCCTGGGCACATGAGCGCGTCCGCCCTGCCGCGTGCCTTCCTGGCCATGCTCAGGCGTGACGTGGTGCTGGCCTGGCGCCGGCGCGGCGACGCGCTGCTGCCGGTGCTGTACGCGGTGATCGTGACCACGCTGTTTCCCTTCGCGCTGGGACCGGAACACGCGCTGCTGGCGCGCATCAGCGGCGGCGTGGTGCTGGTGACGGTGCTGCTGGCCATGCTGCTGTCGCTGGACGCGGTATTCCGCGGCGATCTCGAGGACGGCGCGCTGGAGCACATGCTGCTGGCGCCGCAGCCGCTGGCGCTGCTGATGGCCGCGCGCATGCTGGCGTACTGGCTGGTCACCGCGCTGCCGCTGGTGCTGGTGGCGCCGCTGCTGGCCTACATGCTGGGGCTGGATGCGGTCGCGCAGCCGGTGCTGCTGCTGGCGCTGCTGCTTGCGTCGGCGTTGCTGGACCTGCTCGGGATCGTATTGACCGCACTCACGGTCGGCACACGGCGCTCTGGTATGCTTTTGTCCCTGATGCTGCTGCCCCTGGCCGTGCCCGTGGTGATCTTCGCGGCAGGCGCCGTGGGTGCCGCCCAGCAGGGCCTGCCCTGGATCGCACCCCTGGCCTGGCTGGCCGCCGCGCTGGCGCTGGCGCTGGTGCTGGCGCCCCTGGCCTGCGCCACCGCATTGCGGATCGCCCTGGATTCATGAACGCCTTCAAGCTCTGGTACCACAAGCTCGGCTCGCCGCCCTATTTCTATCTGTTCGCCGGTTACATCCGGCCCTGGCTGTGGGGGATCGCGCTGCTGCTGGCCGCAGTGGGGCTGTACGGCGGGCTGGTGCTGGCGCCGCCGGATTACCAGCAGGGCGACGCCTTCCGCATCATCTTCGTGCACGTGCCGGCGGCGTGGATGAGCCTGTTCATCTACGGCGTGATGGCGGTATCGGCCTTCATCGCGGTGATCTGGCGGCCCAAGATGGCCGAGGTGCTGGCCATGGAGTCGGCGCCGATCGGCGCGGCTTTCACGCTGATCGCGCTGATCACCGGTTCGCTGTGGGGCAAGCCGACCTGGGGCACCTACTGGACCTGGGACGCGCGGCTGACCTCGGAACTGGTGCTGCTGTTCATCTACCTGGGCGTGATCGGGCTCTACCACGCTTTCGAAGACCCGCGCCAGGGCGCGCGTGCGGCGTCCTTCCTGGCCATGGTGGGCGCGGTGAACCTGCCGATCGTGCACTACTCGGTGGTGTGGTGGAACACGCTGCACCAGGGCACCACGGTGCGCTACTTCGGACCGTCGTCGATCGCCCCCAGCATGCTGTGGCCGCTGCTGGTAATGACCATCGCCGCCAAGTTCTACTACGGCGCCAGCCTGATGGGACGCTCGCGCGTGGCGCTGCTGAGCCTGGAGCGCGGCAAGGACTGGGTGCGCGCCGAAGTCGCGGGCGCGCCGGCCGGCGGATGAACGCGATGGGACGCTTCCTCGCCATGGGCGGTTATGCCGCATACGTCTGGCCGGCGTATGCCGTATTTTTCCTGGTGCTGGGCGCCGATGTGCTGGCCACAGCGCTGCGCCGCCGCCGTGTGCTGCGCGAACTGGCCGGACGGATGGCCCGGCAGGCCGCGCGCCGTCAACCGGATGTTTCGCCATGAGACCGATCCGCCGCCGCCGCATCATCCTGATCGGCCTGATCCTGGCCGCCGTCGCCGCGGCCACCAGCGCGATGGTCTACGGACTCTCGCGCAACATGAGCTATCTGTTCACCCCCAGCCAGGTGCTGGCCGGCAAGGCCGGAGACTTCCGCAGCTTCCGCCTGGGCGGCATGGTGGCGCCGGGTTCGATCTGGCGCGACCCGCACTCGCTGCTGGTGAAGTTCATGGTGACCGACGGCGACCACACCATGCCCGTGCGCTATACCGGCATCCTGCCCGACCTGTTCCGCGCCAACCAGGCAGTGATCGCCACCGGCCACATGCACGGCGGCGTGTTCGTCGCCAGCGAGGTGCTGGCCAAGCACGACGCCACCTACATGCCGCGCGAACTGCAGCAGGCGATGGCACAGGCGCACGCCAAGTACCACGTGGTGCTGCCCGGCGCGGAGAACGCGCCGTGATGCCCGAACTGGGCCAAATGGCCCTGATCCTGGCGCTGCTGCTGGCGGTGGTGCAGGCGGCGTTTCCGCTGCTGGGGGCCTGGCGCGGCTCGGCGGCGCTGATGCGCATGGCGCGGCCGGCGGCGGCCGGGCAGTTCGTGTTCCTGCTGCTGGCCTATGCCGTGCTGACGCACGCGTTCCTGGTCAACGACTTCTCGGTGCGCTACGTGGCCGAGAACTCCAACCTCACCCTGCCCTGGTACTACCGCTTCTCGGCGGTGTGGGGCGCACACGCCGGGTCCCTGCTGCTGTGGGTGCTGATCCTCAATTTCTGGACGCTGGCGGTGGCGGTGTTCTCGCGACGGCTGCCGGAGGTGTTCGTGGCGCGCGTGCTGGGCGTGATGGGCATGGTCAGCGTGGGTTTTCTCACCTTCTCGGTGTTCACCTCCAATCCCTTCATCCGCGTGCTGCCGGCGCCCGCCAACGGCATGGACCTCAACCCGGTCCTGCAGGATCCGGGCCTGGTGATGCATCCGCCCATGCTGTACATGGGCTACGTAGGCTTTTCGGTGGCCTTCGCCTTCGCCATCGCGGCGCTGCTGGGCGGCGCCTTCGACAACAATTGGGTGCGCTGGGCGCGGCCGTGGACCAACGCGGCGTTCGGGTTCCTCACGGCCGGCATCGTGCTGGGCAGCTGGTGGTCCTACGCCGAACTGGGCTGGGGCGGCTGGTGGTTCTGGGATCCGGTGGAAAACGCCTCGTTCATGCCGTGGCTGGTGGGCGCCGCGCTGATCCACGCCCAGGCCGTCACCGAGAAGCGCGGCGGCCTGCGCGCATGGACGCTGCTGCTGTCCATCTTCGCCTTTTCGCTCTCGCTGCTGGGCACGTTCCTGGTGCGTTCGGGACTGCTGACCAGTGTGCACGCGTTCGCCTCCGATCCGCGCCGCGGCCTGTTCATCCTGATGCTGCTGGGGCTGGCGGTGGGCGCATCGCTGCTGCTGTATGCGCTGCGCGCGCCCAAGGTGGCGGGCGGCAAGCCGTTCGCGCTGGCCTCGCGCGAGACGCTGGTCGTCGTCGGCAACCTGATGCTGGTGGTAGCCGCGGCGATGGTGATGATCGGTACGCTGTATCCGATCGTCGGCGATGCGCTGCACCTCGGGCGGGTGTCCATCGGCCCGCCCTACTTTGGACCGCTGTTCATCGCCATGATGGCCCCGGTGGTGGTGCTGCTGCCCTTCGGCCCGTTCGCGCGCTGGGGCCGCGCCGACCCGCGCGAGTGGAAGCGCGTCGGCCTCATCGCCGCGCCGGCGGCGGTCGTGGGCGGCAGCCTGTTCGCCTGGGCGGCCAGCGGCGGCATGCCGCCGTGGCAGGCCTGGCTGGGCGGCCTGTCTTCGGCCTGGGTGGTGGCAGGCGTGGTGCTCTACGTCCGCAAGCGCTGGATTTCGGTACCGGCCGGACGGCGCTATCCCGCCGAGATGGCCGGCATGCTGCTGGGCCATCTGGGCGTCGGCATCTTCCTGGCTGGCGCGCTGCTCACCAATGCGCTCAGCGTCGAGACCGATGTGCGCCTGGCTCCCGGCCAGACCGCCAGCATCGGCGCCTACACGTTCCGCTTCGAGGGCGTGGACGACGTACGCGGACCCAACTGGATCGCCCACCAGGGCACCGTGGTGGTCACGCAGAACGGGCAGCAGGTGGCCGTGCTGCACCCGCAGAAGCGCGAATATTCCGGTGATGTCGTGCAGACCGAAGCCGCGGTCAGCGCCGGGCTGTTCCGCGACCTGTACGTCGCGCTGGGCGAGAGCCTGGGCGGCCACGGCGCCTGGGCCCTGCGCCTGTACGACAAGCCGTTCGTGCGCTGGGTGTGGCTGGGCGGCCTGTTCATGGCGCTCGGCGGTTTCGTCACCCTGCTCGACCGGCGTTTCCGCGTACGCGCGCCGGCTGGCGAAACGCCGCCGGCAGCGGTGGCCGATGCGCTGCCGCCGCCACGGCCGCGCGAGGCGGGTGCATGAGGCTGTACCTGCCGCTGGCGATCTTCCTGGTACTGGTCGGACTGTTCGGCTTCGGCCTGTGGTGGAACGGCTCGCACAACCCCACCTTCGTGCCCTCGCCGCTGATCGGCAAGCCGGCCCCCGACTGGAGGCTGCCCCTGCTCTACCATCCGCAGCGCACGCTGGACAAGGCGCAGATGCTGGGCCGGCCCTACGTGCTGAACGTCTTCGCGAGCTGGTGCTTCGCCTGCGGTGACGAGCACCCGGTGCTGATGGCCTACGGCCGCGACCTGGGCGTACCGCTGATCGGCTACGACTACAAGGACAAACGCAGCGACGCGCTGGCCTGGCTGGCCCGGCACGGCGACCCCTATACGCAGGTGGTGGCCGACGAGAGCGGCCGCACCGCCATCAATTTCGGCGTGTACGGTGCGCCCGAGACCTACCTGATCGACGCGCAGGGCATCATCCTGTGGAAGCACATCGGCCCGCTGACGCCGCGCGTGATCCGCGAGAAGCTCGTGCCGCGGCTGCGCCGGCTGGGCGTCACGCCCAAAGTGGCGGCATGAAGCGCGTGCTGCGGACGGCCGCGCTGGGCCTGCTGCTGGGCAGTGCGCTGGCCGCTTCGGCCATCGATGTGCTGCCCTTCCACGACCGCGCCGAGGAAGTGCGCTTCCAGAATCTCACCCGGCAACTGCGCTGCCTGGTGTGCCAGGACGAGGATCTGGCCGATTCCGACGCGCAGCTGGCCAAGGACCTGCGCTACGAGATCTTCCAGCAGATGCAGGCCGGGCGCAGCGATGCGCAGATCAAACAGTGGCTGGTGGACCGCTACGGCGATTACGTGCTGTACCGCCCGCCGCTGAAACCCTCCAACTACGCACTGTGGTTCGGCCCGTTCGTGCTGCTGGGCCTGGGCGCGCTGGGCGTCGGCATCTATCTGCGCCGGCGTGCGCAACCCCAGGCCGCCGCGACGGCCGCCGAGGACGAAGACTGGTGAACGTGACCTTCGTGGCCGCCAGCGCCCTGCTGCTGGCGCTGGCGCTAGCGATCGTGCTGTGGCCGCTGCTGCGGCCGCCGCGCCGCCGCGGGTTGCTGGCCCTGTGTGCGCTGCTGGCGGTGGGGCTGCCGCTGGCCAGCGTGGCCGTCTACCGCATGGTGGGCGATCCCGCGGCGCTGGATCCGGCCGCCCTGCGCAAGCCGCTGACCCTGGACGAGGCGATCACGCAACTGAAAGCGCAGCTGGCGCAGAACGGCGGCGATGCGGATCTGTGGACGCTGCTGGGCCAGGCCTACGGTGCGAAAAACGAACCCGCCAAGGCCGCCGACGCCTTCGCGCACGCCTTGCAATACAAGCCCGACAACGCCGATCTGCTGGTGGCCTGGGCGCAGGCCGACTCGCTGGTGCAGCCGCGGCATCTGATCACCGGGGAAGCACGCGCCCGGCTCGAGCGCGCGCTGGCGGTCGACCCCACGCATCAGCGCGGCCTGTGGCTGCTGGGCATCAGCGACTTCCAGCTCGGCCGCTACGCCGGAGCCGTCGCCACCTGGACGCGACTGCTCAAATTGCTGCCACCGGGTTCGGGCGTGGCGCGCGGCGTGGCACAGCAGGTGCGGCTGGCCGAACAGCGCGGCGCACTGACGCTCAGCCCCGCGCAATCGCAGGTACTGACGGCGGCACTGGCACCGCCGGTGGCCGCCGGCGGCCCGCGCATCGTGGTGCACGTCAGTCTCGATCCGCGTCTGGCGCAGCGCCTGGGCAACCAGCGCACGCTGTTCGTGTTCGCGCGCGATCCCTCGGGTCCGCCCATGCCGCTGGCGGTGGCGCGGCTGCCGGCCAGCAGCCTGCCGGCCACGGTCGTCCTCACCGACGCGATGGGCATGACGCCGAAGTTCGACCTCTCCTCGGTGAAATCGGTGGTGATCGGCGCGCGGCTCTCCGCCAGCGGCCAGGCGCTGCCGCAGCCGGGCGACCTGGAGGGCAGTGCCGGCCCGGTCGCCGTGGATGGCGGGAAGCCGGTCAACGTGCGCATCGACCGCGTGGTGCACTGAGGGCACACCGGCCCTGGGCGCCGCACCGGCGTATGCGGGCCCGGCATCGCACGTGCGCGCAGCCGGACGGGCTGCCGGTCCGCGAAACCTTCACCCCGAAACCGTTCGACATGCAGCTTCCCGGCGGCGCCGGGATCCCGCCCCGCTTTCCGCGGAGCGCATGCTGCGCGCCGATCCAGCCGTGCTGGATCGGCCCGCGGGGACTGCGCAGGGAGGTGCGGCTCGGGAAAGGCCCGGTCGCGGCTGGCGCGGCGCCTGATTCTGGCGTTGCCTATCGCTGCGCTAGAAACAATCGATTTCCATAATCGCTTTCCGGGTCGCAAGCTGTGTTGCGTTGGCACGGACACGCAGTGTGCGCGTCGGCCGCGTCCAACGGAGGTCCGGCGTGATCCGTCCGGTGTCCACGCATCCAGCCGCCCGCACGCGCGCGCCACGGCCGCGCCGCATCCGGCTCCCGTACCCCATCGATCCGAGGTAAGCAGCCATGTCCGCCCAGCCCAAGTGTCCGTTCGCCCCCACCGCCGCCAGTGGCCCGTCCAACCGCGACTGGTGGCCCGAGCAACTCAACGTGAGGATGCTGCGCCAGCACTCGTCGAAGTCCGACCCCATGGGCAAAGACTTCGATTACGCCAAGGCCTTCAAGAGCCTGGACCTGGGCGCGGTGAAGAAGGATCTGCATGCGCTGATGACCGATTCGCAGGACTGGTGGCCGGCCGACTTCGGCCATTACGGCCCGCTGTTCATCCGCATGGCCTGGCACGCCGCCGGCACCTACCGCATCGGCGACGGCCGCGGTGGCGCCGGCACCGGGCAGCAGCGTTTCGCCCCGCTCAACAGCTGGCCGGACAACGTCAACCTCGACAAGGCCCGCCGGCTGCTGTGGCCGATCAAGCAGAAATACGGCAAGAAGCTGTCCTGGGGCGACCTGATGATCCTCGCCGGCAACGTCGCGCTGGAGTCGATGGGCTTCAGGACCTTCGGCTTCGGCGGCGGGCGTGCCGACGTGTGGGAACCCGACGAAGCCGTGTACTGGGGTTCCGAAAAGACCTGGCTGGGCGACGGGCAGCGCTACCGCGGCGAGCGCGACCTGGAACATCCCCTGGCCGCGGTGCAGATGGGCCTGATCTACGTCAACCCGGAGGGCCCGGGCGGCAACCCCGATCCGCTGGCCGCCGCCCGTGACATCCGCGAAACCTTCCGCCGCATGGCGATGAACGACGAGGAGACGGTGGCGCTGATCGCCGGCGGCCACACTTTCGGCAAAACCCATGGCGCCGGCCCGGCCACGCATGTGGGGCCGCCGCCGGAGGCCGCTCCCATCGAGCAGCAGGGCCTGGGCTGGGCCAGCAGCTTCCGCAGCGGCAAGGGCGGCGACCAGATCGGCAGCGGCCTGGAAGTGACCTGGACGCCCAGGCCGACGCAGTGGAGCAATGGCTATTTCGACATCCTGTTCGGCTACGAGTGGGAACTCGCCAAGAGCCCGGCCGGGGCGCATCAGTGGGTGGCCAAGGACGCACCGGAAATCATCCCCGACGCGGCCGACCCGGCGAAAAAGCATCGCCCGACCATGCTCACCACCGACCTTTCGCTGCGCTTCGACCCGATCTACGCGCCGATTTCCAAGCGCTTCCACGAGCGCCCGGACGCGTTCGCCGATGCCTTTGCCCGCGCCTGGTTCAAGCTCACCCATCGCGACATGGGCCCCAAGGCGCGCTACCTCGGCCCCGAGGTGCCGAACGAGGATCTGATCTGGCAGGACCCCATCCCCGCAGTGAACCACCCGCTGGCAGACGGCAAGGACATCGCCGCGCTCAAGGCCAAGTTGCTGGCCAGCGGCCTGAGCGTGCGCGAACTGGTGTACACCGCCTGGTCGGCCGCGGCCAGCTTCCGCGGTAGCGACAAGCGCGGCGGCGCCAACGGCGCGCGCATCCGCCTGGCGCCGCAGAAGGACTGGGAGGTCAATCAGCCGGCCGAACTGGCCAAGGTGCTGCAGAAACTGGAAGCGGTGCAGAAGGACTTCAACGCCGCGCAGGCCGGCGGCAAGCGGATTTCCCTGGCCGACCTGATCGTGCTGGGTGGCTGCGCCGCGGTGGAGGTCGCAGCGAAAAAGGCCGGGCATGCGATCGAGGTGCCCTTCACCCCGGGCCGCATGGACGCCTCGCAGGCACAGACCGATGCCGAATCCTTCGCCGTGCTCGAACCCGGCGCCGACGGCTTCCGCAACTACGCCCGCAGGGGCCTCGAGGACGCAGCCGCCGAACTGCTCATCGACAAGGCACAACTGCTCAATCTCAGCGCCCCGGAGCTGACCGTGCTCATCGGCGGCATGCGTGCGCTCGACGCCAACTACGGCCACAGCCGGCACGGTGTGCTCACCCGGCGCCCGGGCACGCTGAGCAACGACTTCTTCATCAATCTGCTGGACATGGGCACGCAGTGGCGGCGCTCGGCCCAGACCGCCGGCGTGTTGGACGGCCGCGACCGCAAAACCGGCGCGCCGAAATGGACCGCCACCGTGGTCGACCTGGTGTTCGGCTCCAATTCCGAGCTGCGTGCAGTGGCCGAGGTATACGCATGCGCTGATGCACAGGAGAAGTTCGTGCACGACTTCGTCGCGGCCTGGAACAAGGTGATGAACCTGGACCGCTTCGACCTGGCATGAAGCCGGGCAGCCGGTGCCGAAACCGCCGCGCGGCGAGGCGCCGCGCGGCGCTCAGTCCAGCGGCAGACCCAGCCGCACGCGTACCGCGGGTTCCAGCGCCGCCAGCCCCGCTTTGCGGCCCAGCGCCAGCGCGGCCTCGGGCGCATGACCCCAGTGCCAGGCGGCCACCAGCGCCAGCAGCGCACCGACGCGGTTGGCGCTGGCGCAGTGCACCAGCACCGGCGCATCGCCCTGCAACGCCCGGTACAGGGCATCGGCTCGAGTGCGGTCCAGATCCGCCGGCGTCGCCACCGGGATATTGACATACTCCATTCCGCAGGCCGCCACGCATGCGGCCTCGTCCCAGTCCAGCTCACCATGCGACCGCAGGTTGATCACGCGGCGCACGCCCTGCTGTGCCAGCTCCCGGAGATCGTCCGGTCCGGGCTGGCCCGCGCAGTACAGGCGTCCATCGATCAGCCGGTGCGTGCAGTCGTTCATGAGACCATCGTCTCAGTGGCACCTGGGGGTGCGGGTCAGGCCGTCGCCCGCCGCGCGCCGGAGACGCGAAAAGCGTCGCTTGCGTACATCCAGCGCAGGCGGCACGGCTTGCAAGGGACGGTTCCGGGCGGCATTATACATAAGTCATATCTAATTTAGATTTTTCCTGGAAACTGCATGCAACCGATCGTCGAAAGCTTTCTGCACGCGCCCAGTTCGACCTGGACGCATCTGGTCGTCGACCCCGCCACGCGGTCCGCGGCGTTGGTCGACCCGGTGCTGGACTTCGATTATCCCTCGGGCAGCATCGCGACCGACAGCGCCGACGCGATCCTCGCACACGTGCGTGCGATGGGCCTCACGCTGGAATGGGTCCTGGAAACCCACGCGCACGCCGACCACCTCACCGCCGCGCAGCACCTGCGCGCCAGGCTGGGCACGCGGGTCGGCATCGGCGCGGGCATCCGCGAGGTGCAGGCACATTTCCGCCGCACGCTCGACTTCGAGCCGCAGTTCCGTGCGGACGGTTCGCAGTTCGATTGTCTGTTCGAGGACGGCGAGACCTTCGCGCTAGGCGCGATCGAGGTACGGGTGATGGCCACGCCCGGCCACACGCGCGACTCGCTCAGCTACCGCATCGGCGACGCCGTGTTCGTGGGCGACACGCTGTTTATGCCCGACGGCGGTACCGCGCGCTGCGACTTTCCTGGCGGTGACGCCGGCATGCTGTACGACTCCATCCAGAAGCTGTATGCCCTGCCCGCGGCGACACGCATGTTCCTCTGCCACGACTACCCGCCGCCGGGCCGCGCGCCCTGTGCGGTCAGCAGCATCGACGCGCAGCGTCACGGCAACATCCACGCGCACGCGGGCGTCACCCGTGCGCAGTTCATCGCGCTGCGCGATGCACGCGACCGCAGCCTGGAACTGCCCGCGCTGCTCTACCCCGCGGTGCAGGTGAACGTGCGCGCCGGTGCGCTGCCGCCACCCGCGCGCAACGGCGCGGTGTACCTGAAGGTGCCGGTGCACCTGCGGCCGCGGGACACACGGCCGCAGACGTGAACCCGGGCGTGGCCTGCGCCTTTCGCCCCGGGCGGGCATCGCCCCGATCGCGATGCAGGCGCTTCGATCCCCGTTCCCGTACCCCCACCCTGGAGTCACGCATGACCGCCGACGCATCCCTTCCGCTCGACATCGACTGCACGCTCGCACGCCAGCACATCGCCCGGGGCGCGCGCCTGATCGACGTGCGCGAGGCGCACGAAGTGGCGCACGGCATGGTGCCGGGCAGTGTGCACATTCCGCTGGGCGCATTCGCGGGCGATCCGGGCGCCGCGCTGGCGCGGCATGGCCTCGATCCGGGGATGCACGATCTGCTGTGCATCTGCGCCAGCGGCGGACGCTCGCGCCGCGCGGCTTTCGCGCTGCGCCAGTCGGGCTGCACGCAGGCCGCCTCGGTGCTGGGCGGCGTGGCCGCCTGGGCGGCCACGGGCGGAATCCTGCAGCGGCCCTGAGGCGCGATGCAGATCCAGCGATCGTGCGCTGCCAGTGTCGCATGGACGTGTGCAACTGCCACCGTGGCGCGGTGCATGGCCCGACGATCGTCCGCCGCTTACGCGATGCAGACGCTGCGATCGCCATCCCGCAATCCACCCCGCGCTCTCCGAACGCGGGCTGTCCGCCGGCGCCTGCGGGTGGTCCGGCCGGTCCGCAGGGGTGTAGGGTTGCGTCATCGCGGAGTTGTCTCATGAACCGACTGCCCCTGATCGCCCTCGCCACCGCGCTGCTGCCGCTGGCCGCGCTGGCCGCCGCACCCGCGCTGGACCTGTCGCTGCCCAACAACTACGTGCAGTCGCTGCCACTGGCGGCGCCGGCGGCCTCTTCCAGCGCCACACCGGACGCCGCGCGCGTCCCTCCGGCACATGCCGCGCACACGGCGGGCGGGCTGCACCCGGTGGTGTGGGGCAGCACCACCACCGCGGCGGGCTACGCCCAGGGCTTCGGCAGCAGCTTCTGGCAGGGCGCCGACGTCAACGCCAGCCAGGCCGTGGGCGACACCGGCAATCCGCTCATCATCACCGGCGGCGTGGCCGGCGCCGTGGGCTACAGCCACGCGCTGGGCACCACCCAGTGGGAAGGCGCCCATGTCGAAATGAGCAAACTGTTCGGCAGCGCGCGCCACCCGTTCGCGCTGACGCTGGGCATCGCCGTCAGCCACGCCCGTGCGTTGGGCAACGGCAGTTGGTTCCAGCAGCCCCCGCCGCCCTGATCCGCACTGCACCCCACGCAGCGTGCCCCTTCTTTTTGCCGTCATCCCGCACGGCGCGCGCTTTATTCGACGGACATCATCCCGGACGGTCCGCAGGGCCGAGATCCGGACGGGCGCCCCGCAAGGGCCGCTGGATCCCCGGCTCGCGCTGCGCGCGCCCGGGGATGACGGCAAAAAGCCAAACGTCGCTCCCAACGGCGTGCGCCTCCGTTCGGACGTTATTCCGGACGGTGCGTCCTTGCTTTTGAGGTCCTCGGCCGGCGCCCGGCGCCGGGCCGGGATCCGGACGGACGCCCCGCAGGGCCGCTGGATCCCCGCCCCCACCCCCGCTTTCGCAGCGGCGGCCCGCTCACGGGGATGACGGCAAAGAGCCTTCCGGCCTCGCACCGCGGGAATCCTCTCCGGCGGTCTCCTCAGGCGCGCGGCACGTGACCGGTGGCGACGTGACGGCGCGCCGAGTCCACGTTGGCTTCGGAATCGTCGAAGAAGATGTCGGCGCCGAACGCCTCCAGGAACGGCCCTTTGTCGCGGCCGCCCAGGAACAGCGCCTCGTCGATGCGCACGCCCCAGTGCCGCAGCGTCAGGATCACGCGCTTGTGCGCCGGTGCCGA
The DNA here is from genome assembly GCA_021792975.1 of Pseudomonadota bacterium. Classification (GTDB taxonomy): domain Bacteria; phylum Pseudomonadota; class Gammaproteobacteria; order Xanthomonadales; family Rhodanobacteraceae; genus Metallibacterium. The sequence goes on from JAJYTR010000001.1 coordinate 97,007, forward strand.
ACGGGCGGTGACCAGCGCGATGCGCAGCGGCGATTCCTCCGCCGGGAACGCCGCCTGCAGCCGCTGCAGCGCCGCCAGGAAACCGCGAAACGGCCCGCCCTCCAGCGGCTCGTGCCGGCGCTCGTGCTCGTGACGGTGGAACGCCTCCAATCCCTGCTCGGCCGAGATGCGCTCGCCCTCCTCGCCGAACAGCACGGCATCGCCGTCGAAGGCGATGCGCAGCTGGTCCGCATGCCCTGGCGCCGCCGCCGAGGGCAGGATGGTGGCCGCCGCCACGCCGGCGCGCAGCGCGCGCGCCACGTCCTCGGCATGCGCGGACAGGAACAGGTCCGCCCCGAAGGGATGCACGTAGCCGGCCGTGGGTGCGCCGCTGGTGAACGCCGCGCGCACGATCTCCAGCCCGTAGTGCTGGATCGAATTGAAGATGCGCAGACCCGTGTCGCCCGAATTGCGCGACAGCAGGATCACCTCCACGCGCGGCGCCGCCGGCGCCAGCCGGTTCAGCCGCAGCAGCTTCTGCGCCAGCGGGAACGCGACGCCGGGCTCCAGCACCTCGTCTTCGTGCTCGATCTGGTAGCGCCGGTAGGCTTCCAGACCTTCGCGCTCGAACAGCGCGTGGCTGTCGCCGAGATCGAACAGCGCGCGCGAGGAAATCGCCACCACCAGGCGGTCGTCGGTTGCAGCGTGGGGGTCGTGGACGTCGGACATGGGCGAGATGCTCACGATAACCTGATGCGCGGTCGCGCGGCAGCATGCCACGCGACGATGCACGCCGAGACGCCCGCCGCCGCAGCCAGATGATGGGCAGGGGCGGCGCGTGTGCGGGCACAACGGGGTGACGTCCTACGGCGCGAACTGCTCGTCGAGGATGCGTTCGGCCAGCTTGTGCTCGGGATCGAACAGCAGGGTCACTGCGCGGTCGGGCCGGCTGTGTACTTCGACCGCGCGGATGCGGCGCACCTCATGGAAATCGGCGGTGACGCTGACCGGGCGCAATTCCGGTTCGATGGCCTCGACGCGCACGCGGGCATCCGCGGGCAGCAGCGCGCCGCGCCAGCGCCGCGGGCGGAACGGGCTGATGGGGGTGAGCGCCAGCACGTTGGCGTCCAGCGGCAGGATGGGACCGTGCGCGGAGAAGTTGTAGGCGGTCGAGCCCGCGGGCGTGGCCACCAGCATGCCGTCGCAGATCAGTTCGTCCAGCTTGATCCGGCCATCGAGCAGGATGCGCAGATGCGCGGCCTGGTTGGTCTGGCGCAACAGCGAAACCTCGTTGAAGGCCAGGGCTTCCTCGACTGCGCCGCCCTGTGTTTCGGCACGCATGTGCAGCGGCGCCAGCGCGGTGGCGTGCGCACGTGCCAGACGTTGCGGCAGATCCTCGGCATGGTAATGGTTCATCAGGAAGCCCACCTTGCCCAGCTTCATGCCGAACACCGGCACGCGGCGGTCGAGCCCGGCATGCAACGTGCGCAGCATGAAACCGTCGCCGCCCAGGGCGACAATGGTTTCGGCTGCATCCGGCGCGACTTCGCCGTAGCGCGCCGCCAGCGCTGCACGCGCCTGCTGTGCCTCCGCCGTGGGGTTGGCCAGAAAGGCAATGCGCGTGCTCAAGACCGCGCACCCTTGCGACCGACGGCGCGTGCCCGCGTCACGCGCCCGCCTGCGCTAGTTGCGCCAGCCGCCGCACCGCCACCGAGGCGATGGGGTAGTCCAGAGGCAGCGCCCGGATCTCGGCCAGCATGCCCAGGGTATGGCGCAGGCCAGCATCCTCGCGCGCCAGCCACTGCTCGACGCGCATGGCGCTGGCCAGCACCTGCACGGCCAGTTGGCGGTGCTGGTGCGCCAGCTCGTCGCGCAGCGCGCCGCGCGCCTGCGCGTGCCAGCGGCTTTCTACGGCCAGTTCCTCGATGCGCGTGCGCATCCAGTCCAGCTCCAGTGCGGCGCCCAATTCGAAGAACGTATGTGCCACGCGGGTGATGGGCTGGCCGCTGTCGTGCGCCACTTCCACCACATCCAGCGCCAAGCCCAGCGCGGGTAGCGCCGCCAACTGCCCGGCCAACCGCTGCGGCAGCCCCGCCTGCAGCCAGCGCTGCACCAGCCTGTCATGCGTCTTGCGGCCGGGTTCCGGCAGCGCCTGCGGAATGGCGGCGCGCACCGCGGCGAAACCCGTGGCGTAGCGCTCGACCTGTGCCGCGATATCCAGCGCCGTGCCCGGCCTGTTGAGCAGCCAGCGGGTGAGGCTGCGCACCAGCTCCCACACCGCCAGCACCGCTTCGATCTGCACGGCATCGGTGACGGTGCCGTCCAGCGCCTCGATCTCGCCCCACAGTTCGCGCGCCTCGAGCACCTCGCGCGCGATGGTGAACGCCTTGGCGATGGCAGCCGCGCCCTGACCGGTGTCCTCCTGCATGCGCAACATGAAGCTGGCGCCCATGCGGTTGACCAGGGTGTTGGTGACGGCGGTGGCGATGATCTCGCGCTTGAGGCGATGACGCTGCATGTGTGCCGCGTAAGGGCCGTGCAGCGGCTCGGGGAAATAGCGCACCAGTTCGCGCGAGAGATACGCGTCCTCGGGCACATCCGAGTCCAGCAGCTGCTGGTAGATCCTGATCTTGTCGTAGGACAGCAGGATCGCCAGCTCCGGCCTGGTCAGGCCGAGGCCGCGCGTCTTGCGTTCGGCCAGCTCGGCATCCGTGGGCAGGAACTCGATGCCGCGGTCCAGCACGCCTTCGGACTCCAGCGTGCGGATGAGGTGCCCGAACGAGCCCAGGCGCTTGACCGCCATGTGCTCCATCAGGCTGATGGCCTGGTTCTGGCGGTAGTTGTCCCACAGCACCAGCCGCGCGATCTCGTCGGTCATGCTGGCCAGCAGTTCGTTGCGCGCGGCCTCGTCCAGCTCGCCGCGCTGCACGGCATCGCCCAGCAGGATCTTGATGTTGACCTCGTGGTCCGAGGTATCCACGCCGGCCGAATTGTCGATGAAGTCGGTGTTGAGCTGCACGCCGTGGAAGGCCGCCTCGATGCGGCCGCGCTGGGTCAGGCCCAGGTTGCCGCCCTCGCCGATGATCCGGCAGCGCAATTCGTTGCCGTTGAGACGGATGGCGTTGTTGGCGCGGTCGCCGGCGTCGGCGTTGCTCTCGCTGCTGGCCTTGACGTAGGTGCCGATGCCGCCGTTCCAGAACAGGTCCACGGGGGCCCTGAGGATCGCGCGCAGCAATTCGGCGGGCGAGAGGTGTTCCGCCTCGCCCTCGATGCCCAGCGCCGCGCGCATTTCCGGCGATACCGGAATGGACTTGACGCCGCGCGACCACACGCCGCCACCCTTGGAGATGGCGCTCCTGTCATAGTCCTGCCAGCTCGAGCGCGGCAGCTTGAACAGCCGCTCGCGCTCGGCGTAGGAGCGCGCGGCATCCGGATCGGGATCGACGAAGATGTCACGGTGATCGAACGCGGCGACCAGCCGGGTATGCCGTGATAGCAGCATGCCGTTGCCGAACACGTCGCCAGACATGTCGCCGATGCCGATGCAGGTGAAATCCTCGCGCTGGCAGTCCCGCCCCAGCGCGCGGAAGTGGCGCTTCACCGATTCCCACGCGCCGCGTGCGGTGATGGCCATGCCCTTGTGGTCGTAGCCGTGCGAGCCGCCGGAGGCGAAGGCATCGCCCAGCCAGAAGCCGTGCTCCAGCGCAATGCTGTTGGCGATGTCGGAAAACGTGGCCGTGCCCTTGTCGGCGGCCACCACCAGGTACGGGTCGGCGGCGTCGTAGCGCACCACGTCGGCGGGCGGCACGATGCGGTCCTCGACGATGTTGTCGGTCAGGTCCAGCAGCGCATGGATGAACTGGCGGTAGCAGGCGATGCCTTCGGCCAGTTGCGCCTCGCGGTCGCCGCCGGCGGGCGGACGCTTGACGAAGAAGCCGCCCTTGGAGCCCACCGGCACGATCACCGTGTTCTTGACCATCTGCGCCTTGACCAGGCCCAGCACCTCGGTGCGGAAATCCTCGCGCCGGTCGGACCAGCGCAGGCCGCCGCGCGCGACCGGGCCGAAACGCAGGTGGATGCCCTCGACGCGCGGGCTGTAGACGAAGATCTCGCGGAACGGCCTGGGCTTGGGCAACTCGGGCACTCGCGAGGAATCGAGCTTGAAGTTGAGGTAGTCGCGCGGCTGGCCATCGAAACGCTGGAAATAGCCGGTGCGCAGCGTGGCGCGCAACACGCCCAGGAACAGCCGCAGGATGCGGTCGTCATCGAGGCTCTGCACATCGTCCAGCGCGGCCTTGATACCCTGCTCGATGCGCGTGGCCTGTGCGTCACGCGCCAGTGTCGGTGCCTGCGCCACCTCCTCGATGAAGCCCGGGCTGCGCTGTCGCAGTCCGGCGTCGACCAGCACCTCCAGCTCCGCCCGCAGACGCTGCGCGGCCTCGGGCTGCGGCTGTGCGCGCGCCGGATCGAAGCGCGCCAGGAACCATTCCACCAGCAGCCCCGCGATCAGCGGATAGCGGCCCAGTACGTCCTCCATGTAGGCCTGCGAATACGGCAGGCCCACCTGCAGCAGATACTTGCAATAGCCGCGCAACAGCGCCACCTGGCGCCAGTCCAGTCCCGCCGCCAGCACCAGCCGGTTGAATCCGTCGTTCTCGGCGCGGCCCTGCCAGACCGCCGCGAACGCCTCGGCGAACGGTGCTGTGACGTGGTCGACGTCGAACGCCAGCGCGACAGGCTCGGCGAGATCGAAATCGTGCACGGTCACCGGTGTACCGTGCAGTTCCAGTTCCAGCAGGTGTTCGGCGCTGACGCGCACGCCCAGGTTCTCCAACATGGGCAGTGCGTCGGACAGCGGCACCGGCGCGCCGAAATGGATGATCTTGAAACGCAGCACGCCGTTGTGCGGCAGGCGGTAAAGCGTCAGTGCGGCATCGTCCGCGCCACGCAGTGCGGCCAGGCGCTGCACGTCGTCGGCGGCCAGTTCGGCGCCGGCGTCCTCGATGTATTCGACCGGCAGCAGCCGGCCGAAACGGTTGGCCAGGCGCAGGCCCTTCTCCTCGCCATGACGGCGGACCAGCACCTCGCGCAGGTCGTCGTACCAGTTGCGCGAGAGTGTGGTGACCGCCTGTTCGAGCGCGGCGGGATCGGCCTCGATGCGCGCCCCGGCACGTGGGCGCAGCACCGCGTACAGACGCGCCAGCGGCGACTCGTCCACCAGCACCTGCGAGTCGATGCGGTCGGCCTGGAAGGTTTCGCGCAGCATGCGCTCCAGACGGTCGCGCACGCCGGCGCTGAAGCGTTCGCGCGGCAGGTAGATCAGCACCGAATAGAAACGCCCGTAGCGGTCGGCGCGCAGGAACAGGCGCGGACGAGCGCGCTCGGCCAGGCCCAGCACGCCGCGCGCGACCGCTTCGAGTTCCTCCATGCTGGCCTGGAACAGTTCGTCGCGCGGCAACGTCTCCATGATGTGCCGCAGCGCCTTGCCCAGATGCGAATCGCGGCGCAAGCCCGAACGTTCCATGATGCTGCCCACGCGCTGGCGCAGCAGCGGAATGTCCTGCGGACGCGCGGTGTAGGCCGAGGACGTGAACAGTCCCAGGAAGCGGCGTTCCAGTACCGGCTTGCCGCCGGCATCGAACTGCAGCACGCCGATGTAGTCCATGAACCCCGCGCGATGCACCGTGGCGCGCGCGTTGGTCTTGGTCAGGATCACCGAGGCCAGCGCCCCCGAACGCGGCAGGTTGCTGGCCACCAGACTGCGCAGCGAACGCGGCGCATGCGAGCGTTCGCGCTCGCGCAGAATGCCGAGTCCGGTGGCGGGAAGCGCCCGCAGCACCTCCTCGCCCGCCTCGCGCGCCACCTCGTACTCGCGGTAGCCCAGGAAGGTGAAGTGGTCGGCCGCGACCCAGCGCAGGAAAGCCTGCGTCTCCTCGACCCCCTCGGACGGCATGCCCGGCTCGGCCGGCAGCGCGTCGGCGATTTCGAGCATGCGCGCACGCATGGCCGGCCAGTCGCTCACCGCGGCGCGCACGTCGGCCAGCGCCGACTCCAGCGCAGTGTCGAGGCGCAGCACTTCGCTGGCGTCGGCCAGGCGGTCGACCTCCAGGTACATCAGCGATTCGGCCGTGCCCTCGGGATCCAGCCGCAGCAGATTGCCGCCCGGATCCCTGCGCACGCCCAGCACGGGATGCAGCAGCGTGTGGATTTCCAGATTTTCGGCACGCACGGCCATGGTCACCGAATCGACCAGGAAGGGCATGTCGTCGGTGACGATGCTGATGGCGGTGTACAGCGTGTCGCCGGCCATGGCGTCGCCTTCCGGTTTGTGTACCTGCACCTTGGTCTGGCCCGCCCGCCGCTCCCGCAGAAAGCCCATCATCTGGACGGCCAGCGCCGCCCAGTCGGCCGCCGAACGCGACGCCAGCTCGCTGTCGGGCACTCGCGCCAGCAATTGCGCCGCCAGTTCGGCGCCATCCTGCTTGAAACGGGCGGTCAGCAGATCGGTCACCTCCCTGACCAGCGTGACGTGCGATTGCGGGCGTCCGCCCTGGACTTGCGCGTTCATGTCGATTCCGTCATTCGGGGAAAATGCACCGGGACCCGGCGCGCAACCGCAAAGTTTACCCGCGGCCGCGGCGACGGAAACGCTGCAGTGCGCTACAGCGCGCCGTCGGCGCCGCCCGGCGGCAGCACTCGCTTGAGGTCGTACAGCACCGCACCCGCGCGTCCCAGCGCGCGCACGCCGGCCGCGCCAAGCTCGCGGAAACACCGGTGCGCCACCGCCAGCACCAGCGCGTCGTAGCGGCCGGACTGTGGTCGGACCACGGGCTCGATGCCGTACTCCGAGCGCGCCTCGTCGGCATCGGCCCAGGGATCGTGCACGTCCACCTCCGCGCCAGCGTCCTGCAGCTCGCGCACCAGATCGACCACGCGCGTGTTGCGCAGGTCCGGGCAGTCCTCCTTGAAGGTCAGCCCCAGCACCAGCACGCGCGCGCCCACCGCACCGATGCCATGCCGCGCCATCAGCCGCAGTACCTGGTTGGCCGCGTAGATGCCCATCTTGTCGTTGATGCGCCGCGCGGCCAGCATCAGCTCGGGGTGGTAGCCCAGCGCGGTAGCCTTGTGGGTGAGGTAGTAGGGATCCACGCCGATGCAGTGTCCGCCCACCAGGCCCGGGCGGAACGGCAGGAAGTTCCATTTGCTGCCCGCGGCGGCCAGCACCTCGGCGGTGTCGATCCCCATCTTGTTGAAGATCATCGCCAGCTCGTTGATCAGCGCGATGTTGACGTCGCGCTGCGTGTTCTCGATGACCTTGGCCGCCTCGGCGACGCGGATCGAAGGCGCACGGTGGGTGCCGGCGGCGACGATGCGGCGGTACAGCGCGTCGACGAAGTCCGCCGCCTGCGCGGTCGATCCCGAAGTGACCTTGACGATGGTCTCCAGCCGGTGCGTGCGGTCGCCCGGGTTGATGCGCTCCGGGCTGTAGCCGCAGTAGAAATCGACGTTGTAGCGCAACCCGGAAGTGCGCTCGAGAACGGGAACGCAAATTTCCTCGGTGGTGCCGGGATACACCGTGGATTCGTAGATCACCACGGCGCCCCGGCGCAATGCGCGGCCCACCGTCTCGCTGGCCGCGGTCAGCGGGCGCAGGTCGGGACGCTGCGCCTCGTCCACCGGCGTGGGCACGGTGACGACGTAGACGTCGTATCCGGCCAGTTCGGCGGCATCGCTGCTGTAGCGCAGATGCGCGGACGCGGCCAGCTCGCCGTCCGCGCATTCACGCGTGCAATCGTGGCCGTCGGCCAGCTGACGGATGCGCGCCGCGTCGATGTCGAAGCCCAGCGTTTCCAGTTGACGCCCGAAGGCCAGCGCCAGCGGCAAGCCGACGTAGCCCAGGCCGATCAGCGCGATGCGGGGATGTTCGGGAAACATGGCACTCCACGGTGGACGCCGGCGACCAGTGCAGCGCGACGGGCATGCTAGCAGTCGCCGCGCGCGGCCCGTGGCGTCTTGTCCTGCAACCGGAGCCTGTGGCTATACTCGCCGCCACCCGGGGCCGGCGCGACCAGCTCCGCCGTTCATCCGAGGATAGTCCATGCTGCGATCGCTCCTGCTGGCCGCCGCGCTCGGCGGTATCGCTTTGGCGACATCCGCCGCCGCGGCGCCTGCCGCGACGCCCGCATCCGGAACGGCCGCCCGCCATCCCGGCGACGCGGCCACCGGGCGGCTGCTGGTGTTCACCTGCCACGGCTGTCACGGCATTCCCGGCTACCGCTACGCCTATCCCAACTATCCGGTACCCAAGATCGCCGGCCAGCACTACGACTACCTGGTCGCCGCACTGGACGAATACCGGGCGGGCCAGCGCGCCAACCCGACCATGCAGGCCCAGGCGATGGCGCTGTCCAAGCGGGACATCCGCGACATCGCGGCCTATCTCTCCAGCATCCGCAAGTGAATCCGGGATCCCGCCGATGATGCGCATACTGCTTTCCGCCGCCCTTGCCACGATCGCACTGCTGGCCATGCCGGCAGTCCATGCCGAGGGCAACGCCGCCGCCGGCAAGAAGAAGGCGACGGTCTGCTTCGCCTGCCACGGCGAGAACGGCAACTCGCTGGTCGGGCAGTACCCCCGCCTGGCCGGTCAATATCCGCAGTACATCGTCCAGGCGCTCAAGGAATACAAGGACGGCCAGCGCAAGAACCCGATCATGGTGGGCTTCGCCAGCACCCTCACCGCCCGGGACCGCAAGGACATCGCCGCCTATTTCGGCGCGCAGAAACCGGTGCTGTGGACATTGCACGGCGAAGTATCGGGCTCGCACCGGCGCCAGGGCACCACGCTGTAAGCACGCGCGGCGACGGCGGCGTCCGCAGGCTGCGATTCAGCGCGCGCGGAAATAGGGGTTCTCGCCACGCGCGTGGTCGGTGGCGTCGCGTACCGCGGTCACACCTGGAACGCGCTGGCGCAAGGTCCGCTCGACCCCCTGGCGCAGCGTCACGTCCACCTGTCCGCAACCCTGGCACCCGCCGCCGAAGGCCAGCACCACGCTGCCGTCGCCACCCACCTCCAGCAGGCTGACATGGCCGCGGTGCTGCGCCAGCTGCGGATTGATCTCCTCTTCCAGCACGCGGCGCACCTGCTCGACCAGCGCGGCGCGCTCGCGATCGACGCCGCCGCGCAGCCGGGGCGCGCGGACGCTCAGCGTGCTGCCGGTGGCGGTGGGCAGCAGATCGATGCGGGCGTCCTCCAGCCAGGGCACGCTGGCATGGTCCACGTACAGGCTGAAGCCGCCGCAGTCCAGCGTCCAGTCGTCCGCCAGCCGTTCGCCGGGTTCACAGAAGCTCAACTCGCAGTCGCCACGCAGCGTGCCACCTTCACGGGCGCGCAGACGGATGCCCCAGCCGGGGCCACCCTGCTCGGCCAGCAGCTTCGCGAAATGCGCCTGTGCGCGCTTGGAAATCTCGATCATCGCATTCACCTCGGCCATCCAGTGTAGCGGCCTATACTCGCGCGCCTGTCCACTGCCGGAGCGCGCCATGACCCAGGCCGAACTCGCCCGCCAGCCCTGCCAGCCCCGAGCGGGCGACACCCATCGGCTCGATGCCGAGCGCATCGGCGCGCTGCTGGCCCTGCTGCCGGGCTGGACACGGTCGACCGACGGCCGCGCCATCGTCCGCGAGTATCGCTTCGCCGACTTCCATCACACGCTGGGTTTCATCAACGCCGTCGGTTTCCTGGCCAACCGGGCCGATCATCATCCCGATCTGGAGGCGGGCTATGGCCATTGCCGGGTACGGTGGTCCACGCACGACTGCGGCGGCCTGTCGCTGAACGATTTCATCTGCGCGGCGCGGATCGAACAGATGCTGACACCCGGATGCTGAGCGCGCGCCCGCTGCACCTGATCTCCGCCGCGGGCGCTGCGCTGGCGCTGACTGTTCTGCTGGCCCTGCTGGGCGACGCGCTGACCCGCGCCGCCGTGGCACGACAGGGTCTGGCGGCCTGGACCGACTGGCACGACGGGGTCTCGCCCTGGCGCTGGGCGCTGCGCCAGCCGCGCGATGTGATCGCCGGCCGCGCCTTCGGTCGCGGCCGGCTGGCGGCCGGCGCGGACGCGCTGGCCCTCGAAGGCTGGGGGCCGGTGCAGGTCGGCTTGCGGCTGACGCATCCGGCGCCCCTCGCGCAGGCACCGGTGCTACAGCTGGATCTGCGCCGGAGCCGGCCCTGGCCGCTGACCCTGATCGTGCGGCCGGCGCTGGCAGCGCCCCAATGCACCGCTGCCGCCGGCATGCTGCCGCGCCGCCCCGGCACCATGCGGGTCGACCTCGCCACGCTGCGCTGGCGCTGCAACGGCCATCCGGCACCCATGCCCGCGCAGGCGGCCATGCTGCGTCTGGCCTTCGCGCCACCGCAGCGCGCGACGATCGCACTGGACTGGGTCCGGCTGCGGCCGCCGGTGTCGCCACGGCTCGAGGGGCCGATTCCGCTGGCGCGTCTGCGGGCCGCGCCGCGCGCGCCCGGGACCGTTCCGGTGGTGTGGCTGCCGGCGTGGTTCTCCTCGCGCCTGCTGGCCCAGCGCGATGCGCTGTGGCGGCAGCATCCCGCAGCCGTGGCGCTGCCGGCAGGTGTCGTTCCGCATGCCGTGCCGCAGCGCAGACACGCCGGATTGCGCGCGGATGCCGCGATCGGCGCCTGTGCCCTGCTCATGGCACTCGGGATCCTGCCGTCGCTGCGCAGACGCGTTCCCAGAATGACGGACGCGCTGCAGCCGCTGCTGGCGATGGCGCCGGTTCTGCTGATCGCCTTCGGCGTCGGCGACAGCCAGGCGCCCGATCTGCGTTCGGGCATGCTGATCCTGCTGGCGCTGGGTTATGCGCTGCTGCTGGCCCGGCTCGAGCCCGCGAACCTGCGTCCCTGGCGTCTTTGTGGCCCAGCGTCCGGGGCCAGCCTGCCGCTGCTTCCCCTGCTGCCGGCAGCGGTACTGTGGCTGCTGCAGGGGCGACACGCGCCGCAGGCGATCGAACTGGCGCGCTATCTGCCCTGGGCCGCGCTGCAGCAGTTCCTGGTACTGGCGGTGGTTGCGCGTCGTCTGGATGCAGCGCTGGGGCGGCGTGCGGCGGCGGTGCTGGCCGCCGCGGCACTGTTCGCGCTGGGACACGCACCCAACACCGCGCTGATGCTGCTGGCCTTCGCCGCGGAGCTGTACTGGGCGTGGTGCTTCCTGCGCGGCGGTGCGCTGTTGCCGGTGGTGCTGGCGCATGCGCTGTGCGGCACGCTGCTGCAGGCCATCGCCAGCGACGGCGGCTGGCTGCGTTCGCTGGCCATCGGCGCGCGCTATCTGGGCGGAACCGGCTGATCGGCGAGTACGGCGCGCAGATCTTCGGGCAGCGGCGCCGAGAAGCTGTAGCCGTGGTCACCGAATTCGAACTCGAAGCGCGCCGCATGCAGGAACAGGCGCTTCAGACCGCGCTCCCGCCAGCGCCTGTTGTCCACGCGCGCACCGTATTTCTCGTCCCCGGCCAACGGATGGCCGGCATGCGCCGCATGCACGCGGATCTGGTGCGTGCGGCCGGTAGCCAGCGTGGCCTCGACCAGGCTGGCATCGGCATACCGTTCCAGTTCACGGAAGAAGGTCAGCGCCGGCTTGCCGTCGTCGGCCACGCGTACGATGCGCTCGCCGCCGGCCAGATCGAACCTGCGCAGCGGGACGTTGACATCGAAGCGCACGCGCTCGAGCGCGCCGGTCATCAGGCACAGGTACTGCTTCGTCACCCGTCCGCCGCGGATGGCCTCCTGCGCGCCCAGCAGCGCCTGGCGCGAGCGCGCCAGCACCAGCACGCCGGAGGTGTCGCGGTCCAGCCGGTGCACCAGTTCCAGCGGCTCGCCGGGAAACGCGGCGCGCAGCAGTTCGATGGCACCGTGCGTGATGCCGCTGCCGCCGTGGCTGGCGATGCCGGGGGGCTTGTCCAGTACCAGGAAATGCTTGTCGCGATGCAACACCGCTCCACGCAGCCGTTCCAGCAATTCGGCGGCGGGCGCGGCGGCCGCGCCCGCAGCAGCCTGCCGCAACGGCGGGATGCGCAGTTCGTCCCCCGCCGCCAGTCGCGTATCGGGTCTGGCGCGCTTGCCGTTGACGCGCACCTGGCCGGTGCGCAGCAGCCGGTACAGTAGGCTGCGCGGCACGCCTTTGAGCAGGGTGGCCAGCGCATTGTCGATGCGCTGGCCGTCGCGTTCAGGCCCCACGCGCACATGCCGTACGCCGTGCTGCGCATCGGAAGTTGGTGTCGTCATTGAAAAAATACCGTGCCGGCCCCTACACTGTGCATGCTCTTTGCTGGCCTTGGCGGAATGCCGCAAGGCCGCACCTGCCGGCAGCGCCGGCCGGACCAAGGCCGTGCATCGTGTACGAGGCGGCCGTACTCCGTCCAGCCTGTTCAGGCAGGTCGGCGTCCAGCCGGTACCTACGAAGGTACCGGGCGGTGCCGATGGCGCAGCCGTACCCCACCCACCGGCGCAGCGCAACCCGCTGCGTCCTGCACCCGACGGTGCGAGCCCGGTCGGCCGCCTCTGGCGCCACCGCGGCGCGCCACGCGGGCGACCGAGGAATCACACAATGAAACGCATGTTGATCAACGCGACTCAGCGCGAAGAGTTGCGCGTGGCCATCGTCGACGGCCAGAACCTGTACGACCTGGACATCGAAATCCCTTCAAAAGAGCAGCGCAAGGGCAACATTTACAAGGGTCGCATCACCCGCGTCGAGGCTTCGCTGGAGGCCTGCTTCGTCGAGTACGGCGCCGAGCGCCACGGTTTTCTGCCGCTGAAGGAGATCAACAAGATCTACTTCCAGCCGGGCGTGGACGCGCGCAAGGCCGGCATCCGCGAACTGCTGAAAGAAGGCCAGGAAATCATCGTCCAGGTCGAAAAGGAGGAGCGCGGCACCAAGGGCGCGGCGCTGACCAGTTTCATCAGTCTGGCCGGACGCTACATGGTGCTGATGCCGGACAATCCCAACGCCGGCGGCGTATCGCGGCGCATCGAGGGCGAGGACCGCCAGGCCCTGAAGGAGGCCATGGAGAAACTCACCCTGCCCGAGGACATGGGACTGATCGTGCGCACGGCCGGCATGGGCCGCGACGCCGAGGAACTGCAGTGGGACCTCGACTACCTGCTGCAGTTGTGGAAAGCCATCGACGAGGCGGCCAGGAGCCGCAGCGCGCCGTTCCTGATCTACCAGGAATCTCGGCTGATCATCCGCGCGTTGCGCGACTACCTGCGCAACGACATCGGCGAAATCCTGATCGACAGCGAAGAGCTGTATCAGGACGCCCGCGAGTTCGTGCAGCAGGTGATGCCCAACAACCTGCGCAAGCTCAAGCTGTACCAGGACACCACGCCGCTGTTCTCGCGCTTCCAGATCGAGACACAGATCGAGAACGCCTTCGAGCGCAACGTGCGACTGCCTTCCGGCGGGTCGATCGTGATCGACCAGACCGAGGCGCTGACCACCATCGACATCAACTCGGCGCGCGCCACCAAGGGCAGCGATATCGAGGACACCGCGTTCAACACCAATCTCGAGGCCGCCACCGAGATCGCGCGCCAGCTGCGCATCCGCGACATGGGCGGACTGATCGTCATCGACTTCATCGACATGGACAGCCCGCGCCACCAGCGCGAGGTCGAGGACCGGCTCAAGGACGCGCTGCGCCACGACCGCGCACGTGTGCAGGTCGGCCGCATCTCGCGCTTCGGCCTGCTGGAGATGTCGCGCCAGCGCCTGCGTCCCAGCCTGGGCGAATCCACCCAGATCGTCTGTCCGCGCTGCGAGGGTCACGGCCGCATCCGCGGCGTGGAATCGCTGTCGCTCTCGGCGCTGCGCCTGGTCGAGGAGCATGCCATGAAGGAAAGCACCGGACAGGTGCTGGTACAGGCGCCGACGCCGGTAGCCAATTTCCTGCTCAACGAGAAGCGTGCGGCGGTGGTCGAGATCGAGCTGCGCCACAAGACCCATGTGGTGATCGTGGCCGATGAGAATCTCGAGACGCCGCGCCTGGAAATCACCCGCGTCCGCGAGAGCGAACTGGGCGAACACGTCAAGCCCAGCTACGAGCGCCTGACCCCGCGCAGCGAGCCCGCGCTGCCCAAGGTGGGCCAGGTCGAGGTGCAGGGCGAGCAGCCGGCGGTGTCCGGCGTGCGCCCCAGCACGCCGGTGCCGCAGCGCGAAGAAGAGCCCGTGTCCGCTACGACGACGGCACCGCACAGCCCGCGCAGCGCGCGCGTGGCACCTGTCGCGCCCGGCCTGCCCGCGGCGGGCGAAGGCGGTCTGATCCAACGCCTGCTGGGCTGGTTCCGCGGCAGCGCGGCACTGGAAACGGCGCCCGCCCCCGCGGCACGGGAACGCCATGTGCAGCGTGCCGCAGGTCGCAACGCACGTGATCGCCGCGCCGATGCGCGTGCGCCGGCACGCGGCGAGGCGCGCCCGCCGCAACAGACCGCACCACAGCGGGGCGCCGCCGGTTCGTCAGCGCGCGGGAGCCAGACGCAGCCTGCGCGCGGAGGAGCCGCGCCCGGCCGCGCAGGGTCACCGGCGCGCACGAATGAACCGCCGGCCCGGGCCCAGCGCGGCGACGAGCTTCCCGCGAAAGCGACCCGGGACGCGCGCGGCGGCGAGCCGCAATCCGGCGAGCGTGCCATGAACGCGGCACCCACAGCACACGCACGGACCGATGCCACCGCCATGCCGGCGACACCGACCGACACGATGGAGCCGGCCGGTTCGATCGCAGCACCCACCGGCAGCGTCGCGCGGGCGATGGATGCCGCTCCGGCATCCCGGGAAGGCGAGCCCGGCGATGCGCCGCGCGCGCGCCGTCGCGGGCGGCGCGGCGGGCGCCGCCGGCGTGCCGCGGAATCCGGGTCCGCGTCGGCGCCGATGCCGATGCCGGTGGCTGCCGATGCGACGGCTTCACAGCCGGCGCTCGAAGACACCCGCCAGAATTTCACCGCGAATGCCGTCCAGGCGCCTGCGGCTTCCGCTGCGGAGCAGCCGGGACCGACGCGTCCGCACACCGCGGCGCCCGCACCGGCCGCACCCGATCCTGCACCGCCGGCGGGAACGCCGCCCTTCCGGCAAACGGCCCTTTCCGCCGCTGTGGCAATCGGGTCCGCACCCGGCGCGGAAAACGGACCGGCCACTGCGCAACCCGCTGTGCTGGGTGCCACGCCTCCCCCCGTAGCGCCATCCTCCGCTGCGCCTGTGGTTGCCGTGGTTGCGATGGCTGTGCCGATCCCGCCGCCGGCGACATCCGCAGCGACGCCCCCGGCCACCATCACCGAGTCATCCGTGCCGTCGCCGGCCGCTGCGACGCCTGCCGCGCCGCGCCAGGCCAGTCTGCTGCCCGATGCAGAGGCAGCGCACAAGAAGGCGTCCGCGGACGACCCGGCCGAATAGCCGGATCGGCGCGGCTCGTACCGCAGCCGCATACCCGGCGTGGACGATGGTGGGGCGGCTCAGCGATCGTCCGCGGCCGCGGTGCTGCCGCCGGCGGAACACGCCGGCTGCCGGGGCTGCGTGTCCGCCGGTCGACGCCGCGGCCCGCAGCCCGGGCATT
Source organism: Pseudomonadota bacterium (assembly GCA_021792975.1). GTDB lineage: Bacteria > Pseudomonadota > Gammaproteobacteria > Xanthomonadales > Rhodanobacteraceae > Metallibacterium. The sequence continues at coordinate 112,607 of JAJYTR010000001.1, forward strand.
CGGGGTCACGCGGCAACGCTGCTTCGCGTACGCGCCCGCCCAGCACATCCACCTGCAGCAGTCGGCCCACCAGCAACTCGCCGATGCCCAGCAGCAGCTTCAGCGCCTCGGCCGCCTGCAGCATGCCCAGCACACCCGGCGTCACGCCCAGCACGCCGGCCTCGGCGCAGGTGGGCACCTCGTCCGGCACCGGCGGCTCGGGGAACAGGCAGCGATAGCAGGGCGAATCCGCGCGGCGCGGATCGAACACGCTGAGGTGGCCGCCGAAACGCTCCACCGCTGCATAGATCATGGGCAGTCCCAGATCGATGCTGGCCGCCGCCAGCGCATAGCGCGCCGGGAAATTGTCGGCGCCGTCCAGCACGAGGTCGTGACCGGCCAGCAGCCGTGCCGCGTTGCCCGCATCCAGCCGCTGTGCATGTGCCTGCACGCGTACGCGCGGATTGAGCGCCGTCAGCCGCTGCGCAGCCGCCTCGACCTTGGCGAGCCCCGTCTCGGCATCGGCATACAGTACCTGGCGCTGCAGATTGGAGCGCTCGACGCGATCGGGATCGATCAGGGTGATGCGGCCGACACCGGCGGCGGCCAGATAGAGCGCGGCGGGTGCGCCCAGCCCGCCCACCCCCACCAGCGCCACGCAGGCCTGCGCCAGCCGCGCCTGGCCGGCCGTACCCACCTGCGGCAGAGCCAGCTGCCGGGCATAGCGCTGGCGTGCGTCGGCATCCAGCGGGCCGCCGGCCAGCGGCAGGCCGGCAGCCAGCCATGCAGCCATGCCCCCGCGCACGGAGTACAGCTCGCGGCCGGGTGCCTGCAGCCGTTCCAGCGCGTGCCGCGAGCGCACGCCGCGGGCGCATATCAGCAGCGCTCGCGGCGGCGATTGCTGCCGCAGCCAGTGCGGCAGGTCGTCGGCAATCACCGCCAGGGCGCCGGCGGCCATTGCCGCAGCGCGCTCCGCAGGCTCGCGCAGATCCAGCAACGGCACCCCTTCGGCCATCAGCGCGAGGGCTTCGAGGGGGGAAACTTCCCGGCACGCGCGATCGGCCACGAGACCATTCACCGGGTCAGTGCCGGCCGCGCGCATGCCGGATCATGCGCTGGCGCTTGCGCAACTGGCCCGCAGTGAGCGTGTTGCGGCGGCCCGCGTAGGGATTCTCGCCGTCGCGGAATTCCAGCCGCAGCGGCGTGCCCACCAGTCGATAGCGGCGCCGGAAGAAATTCTCCAGGTACTTGCGATAGGCCGCGGCCAGATGCGCGGTGCGCGAGCCGTGGATGACGATGGCCGGCGGCTCGCTGCCGCCAGGATGCGCGAAACGCAGCTTGGGCATGTGCCCGCGCACCAGCGGCGGCTGGCAGGCCGCGACCGCCTGTTCCAGCGTCCGCGTCAACGCCGATGCGCTCAAGCGTACCGTGGCCGACGCATGCGCACGCAGGATGGCGCGCATCAGCTCGCGCAGGCCGGAGCCGTGCAGGCCGGAGATGAACACCACCTCGGCCCAGGCGGCGAAATCCAGACGCCGCTGCAGGCCGCGCCGGCAGGCTTCGCGCGCGTCATGGTCCAGTCCGTCCCATTTGTTGACCGCGACCACCAGCGCACGGCCGGCGCCGATGATGTGGCCCAGCAGGGTCAGATCCTGCTCGGTGACGCCCTCGACGGCATCCAGCAGCAGCACTGCGACCTGCACCTGCTCCAGTGTGTCCAGGGTCTTGATGACCGAGAGCTTTTCCAGTCCTTCCTCGACGCGCGCACGGCGACGCACGCCGGCGGTATCCACCAGCACGTAGCGCCGGCCGTCGCGCTCCAGCGGTACACGGATGGCATCGCGCGTGGTGCCGGCCTGCTGCGACACCACCAGCCGCTCCTCGCCCAGCAGCCGGTTGACCAGCGTGGACTTGCCGACGTTGGGCCTGCCGACCATCGCCACACGCAGGCCGCCGTCGTCCATCGTATCGCCGGCGGCATCGGGCGCTGCGGTCTCCGGCGCCGAAAGCCGTGCCAGCACGGCCTCCAGCAAAGCCTCGATGCCACGTCCGTGCGCAGCGGACAGCGGCAACGGCGGTGCCAGACCCAGCGCGGCGAACTCGGCCAGCGCGCCGGCCGGATCGAGGCCATCGATCTTGTTGACGGCCAGCAGCAGCGGCCTGCCGCTGCGGCGCAGTTCATCGAGAATGGCGCGATCCTGCGGCTGCAGGCCCTCGCGCGCGTCGGTCACCAGCACGACCGCGTCGCTCTCGGCGATGGCCCGTCGCACCTGGCGCGCGGCGGCCTGCTCGAGATCGTCACGCTCGCGGCTGCCCAGTCCTCCGGTATCGACCACCACGCACGGCCGCGTGCCGCGCCGGCACACGCCATAATGGCGATCGCGCGTCACCCCCGGCAGGTCGGCCACCAGTGCATCGCGGCTGCCGGTGAGCACGTTGAACAAGGTGGACTTGCCGACGTTGGGCCGTCCCACCAGGGCGACGACAGGCAGCATCGCCGGGCATCAACCGCCCACGCGGTAGGCGGTGACGCTGCCGTCGCTGCCCGCGACCACGACGATATTCCCCTCGACCAGCGGCCGCGCGACGATGGCCGAACCCGCCGGATGCGCCTTGGCCGCGAGCTTGCCGTCGGCGAGGTCGAGCCAGTACACATGGCCCTGCAGATCGCCGACCACGACGTACTTGTCCTGCTGCACGGCAGGCGCCGACAGCCAGCGCCACCCCAGCCGGTCCTGCTTCCAGAGATCGCCGCCGTTGCCGGCATCGAGCGCCCAGAGGTCGGAGGCATCGTCCACCGCGACCACCTTGCCGCCGCCCTCATCCACGCCGGTGTAGCTGGACAGCGGCCGGCTCCACAGCGTGCGGCCGCTGGCCGGATCGACCGCCATCACGTTGCCATGGTAGGCCGCGGCGTAGATCGTGCCGTTGGCGAACACCAGCCGCCCGTCGGCGTCATCCAGCCGCTGGATGTCGGTACGGCCCTCGCCGCTGGCCAGCTGGATCTGCCAGAGCGTGCTGCCGTCGGCTTGCGAGAGCGCCACCAGCTTGCCGTCGTCGCTGCCGAAGAACAGCGCGCCGTTGACCGCGAGCAGGGCGCCGTTGCCGCGCAGGCTCAGGGCCGGCACCTCGCCGCGGTCGTACAGCCAGATCCGCTTGCCGGTCTTCGCGTCCAGCGCCACGATGTGGCCGTCGTTGCTGCGCACGAATACGCGATCGCCGGCGATGGCCGGCGGGCTGATCACCTCCGAACTGGCCTGGGCGCGCCACAGCGGCTTGCCGTCTTTCGCGTCGAACGCATAGACGCCGCCCTTCTGCGTACCCACCACCAGCAGCCCGCCGGCGACGCTGGGGCCGCCGGTGAAGCGGTTGTGTCCGCGGCCCTTGAACCAGCCGAACGGATGCCAGCCGCTGCCCAGTGCGTGCGACCACACGGTGGCGCCGCTGTCCAGTCTCCATGCCGCCAGATCGCCATCGGCGCTGGCCGCGTACACGACGCCGTCGGAGAGGGCCGGCCGCAGGCGAATGCCGCTGCGTCCGGCGCCGTCACCGATGCCGTGGCTCCACAGCTCGTGCACGCGCAGCGTCGGCGCGAACTGCGGCACCGGCTTGGGAGGGTGGATGTTGTCCTTGCTCTTGAACAGACTGCAGCCGCTGGCCAGCAGCACGGTCGCCAGCAGCAGGGTAAGACCACGTTTCATCGATTCACTTTCCGGCGATGGCGAGGTTGTCGAGCTTGAGCCTGAGCAGGCCGCGCAGCGGCGCGTCCGGCTTGAGGCCGGCCAGCGCTTCCTGGTAGGCGCTGCGGGCCGCCTTGACGTTGCCCAGGGCAAGCTGCGCATCGCCCTCGAGCATGGCAGTCTGGCTGCGGTAGTCCCGGCGATCGATGCGTCCCAGCGTCTGCAACGCGGCCGCCGGCTGGTCCAGCGCGATCTGCACACGCGCCAGCCGCAGCAGCATCAGGCCCTGCAGCGCAGGGTCGGGCGCATGGGCGGCGGCCCACTGCAACGATACGGCAGCCTGCTGCAGCCGGCCAGCTTTGGCTTCGCGCGCGGCGCGGTCGCTCACGGCCAGGGTCGCGTAGATATTGCCGGCGAAATCGCGCATCAGCACGGCGGTCGCCGCGTCGGCCTGGGCATCCTTGCCGGCCGCGGCCGCCTGCTGCGCCAGCTGATATTGCTCGGCCGCCTCGAGTTCGAGACCGGCGCGATGCGATTTCCACCACTGCCAGCCGAAGATGACCGCCAGCCCCAGAGCGATGCCAACGGCGATGGACGCCCAGTTGGCGGTCAGCCATTTGCGGACGCGTTCGCCCTGTTCGTAGTCGTCGTAGACGTCGAGTGCCATGCCCGGTTCCGTTCACCGCAGCGCGTGCGTGAAACCGCGCCGCAAAGACCGGGAGGATACCCGAAAAGCGCGCTCAGTCGCTGCCCGCAGCCGACCCCACGCTGAAGCGTGCGACGTTGTTCGGACTGATCTGCTGCAGCGTGTAGGGCTTGCCGTCGACGGTCACGCGCGCCGCTTCGGCGTCGCCGATCAGCACGTTCAACGGCTGCGTGCTCTGCCAGTGGTAGCTGCCCGGTTGCAACAGCGCGTATTCGAGATGCTGGCCGTCGGCCGTACTGACCTCCACCCATGACGGTGCGCCGAGCGCCAGATCGACGCGGTTGCCATCCCCCGCCGCGGTCCCGACCGTGGACGGCATGGGCTCCGGTTCGCCAATGAAGGGAGTCATCGAGGCCAGCAGCGGCTGCTGCACCTGTACCGGTGCGGCCGCCGGCGGCGCGACGGCCGGCCCCTGGACGCGCGGCAGCACCGGACGCGCGCGCAGCATCGGGACCGGGGCCGAGTCGATCGCCTCGAGACGTGCCCCGCCGGGACCGGAATCGCTGTGGGTGGCGAACCACACCGCTGGGGCGACGAACGCAATCGTCAGCGCGATGAAACTGGCGGCGCGCAGGTAGCGTTCGATCAGGTAGGCGTTGCGCGGCATGCGCCCGCTGGCCACCAGCGGCGGCGGAATATCCGGTGCGAGCCGGCGCACGTGCACATCCAGATCGCCGGCTGCGATGCCCAGCAGCGCGCCGTAACTGCGCAGGTGGCCGCGCAGAAACACGCCGGTATCGAGCGGCCCGGGGGCACCATCCTCCAGCCGGCGCAGCACCGCGACGGGAACTGCCAGCCGCCGCGCGCATTCCTCCAGCCCGAACCCGCGCTGCTGCCGCGTCCTGCGCAGCAGCGCACCGGCTTCGGCGGCTGCGTGCGGATCGGGCTGCAGCCCGATCGCGGCAGGGTCCGCGGCGGGTATCCCGGGGATCTGTTGTGCGCTCATGAGGCCGGCCCCTGCAGACTGTGCGCCTGGGGCGAATCGGGGTACTGGCTGAGCAGCTTCTCGCGGTAGGCCTGCGCCGCCGCGGTGTCGCCCAGCTTGGTTTCGATCTCGTAGCCCAGTTTCAGGGTTTCGGGGCCCGCCGGACCGAGCGACTCCAGCCGCTGCAGATACGCGCTGGCACGGAAGGCATCCCCGAGCTGGTAACGCACCCGCGCGGACTGGTACAGCGCTTCGGGGAAATTGGGATTGATCGCCAGCGCGTCCTTGAACTGCTGCTCGGCCTCGGTCCGCTGGCCCAGCTTTATCATGCACACCCCGGCGTTGGTGTAGGCCGCATACGGTGTCTGGTAGAACGGGTCCTTCACCGCCGCCGCGAAGTACGCCAGCGACTGCCGTACCTTGCCGATACGGCAGAGAAACGCCCCGAGGTTGTTGTTGGCGTTGCCGCTCTTGGGCTCCAGCTGCAGCACCCGGCGGTACTGGTGCTCGGCGTTGCCGTACTCGCCGATGCGCTCGTACAGCACCGCCAGTACGGTGTGCGCGGGCACATAGTCGTCGTCGTAGTGCAGCGCCAGCCTGAGCTTCGCCAGCGCGCCTTTGAGATCGCCGCGCTGCATGTAAGCCTCGCCCAGCTGGGTGTGGATCTGCGCGGCCTCGCGCGCCTTGCCGGCGCTGCTGCTGCCGTTGTTTGCGAGCGTTCCGCCGCTGCTGGCGCAGCCGGCCAGGGCCAGCACCGCGGCCAGCATCAGTGCGGGCAAGAGGGATCGGTCATGCCGCATGCGACACGCTCTCCTCGATGCGTTTGCGAAATTCGGCCGCACGCCGCGTGCGATCCAGCACCTGGCCCTTGAGCTGGCCGCAGGCGGCGTCGATGTCCTCGCCGCGGGTGCGCCGCACCAGGGCCATCACGCCGGCCTGCATCAGGATCTGCTGGAACGCCGCGATGGCATCCGGCGGCGAGCGCCGGTACCGCGTGCCGGGAAACGGATTGAACGGAATCAGGTTCACCTTGGCCGGCAGCCTGCGCATCAGCCCGACCAGCTGCCGCGCATGCTCCGCATGGTCGTTGACGCCGTCCATCAGCGTGTACTCGAAGGTGATGCTGCTGCGCGGCTTGCGCGCCGCATAGCGTGCGCAGGCGGCCAGCAGCTGGTCGATCGGGTATTTGCGGTTCAGCGGCACCAGTTCGGTGCGCAGCTCGTCGTTGGGCGCGTGCAGCGAGACGGCCAGACTGACGTCGCTGACTTCGCCCAGGCGGTCGATCATCGGCACCAGGCCGGCGGTGGACAGGGTGACACGCTTGCTGGCCAGGCCGAAGCCGAGGTCATCGCGCATCACGTCCATGGCCCGCACCACATTCTCGAAGTTCAGCAGCGGCTCGCCCATGCCCATCATCACCACGTTGGTGATGCGGCGCCGCTGGTGCAGGACGTTGCCCAGCGCCCGCGCCGCCACCCACACCTGGCCGATGATCTCGCCGGCATCGAGGTTGCGGTTGAAGCCCTGGGTGGCGGTGGAGCAGAAGCGGCAGTTCAGGCCGCAACCCACCTGCGAGGACACGCACAGCGTGCCGCGCGCGGGCTCGGGGATGTAGACGGTTTCGATGGCGTTGCGGCTGTCGGTACCCAGCAGCCACTTGCGCGTGCCGTCGCTGCTCTGGCGGTCCAGCAGGACAGCGGGCGGCTTCACCTCGGCCAGGTCCTGCAGTTTCCCGCGCAGGCCACGTCCGAGGTCGGTCATCTGCGCGAAGTCGGTGACATGGTGATGATGGATCCACTTCATCACCTGATCGGCGCGGAAAGGCTTTTCGCCGATCCGCGCGAACCATGCGCGCAGTCCGGCGCGGTCGAAATCGAGCAGATTGACGCGCGTCTCGCTCACCGTCGTCTCATGCGCGCGGACACAAGTCCGTGCCGGCGAAGAAATACGCGATCTCGCTCGCGGCGTTTTCGCTGCTGTCCGAGCCGTGCACCGCGTTGGCGTCGATGCTGCGGGCGAAGTCGGCGCGGATCGTGCCGGGGGCGGCCTTTTTCGGGTCGGTCGCGCCCATCAGCTCGCGGTTGCGCGCAACCGCGCCCTCGCCTTCCAGCACCTGGATCATCACCGGGCCGGAAATCATGAACTCGACCAGCGCATGGAAGAACGGCCGTTCGCGGTGCACCGCATAGAACCCTTCGGCCTCGGCGCGCGAGAGTCGCCGCATGCGCGCGGCGATGATGCGCAGGCCGGCCTGCTCGAAGCGCTGGAAGATGGCACCGATGGCGTTGCCGGCGACGGCATCGGGTTTGATGATGGACAGCGTGCGCTCCAGCGCCATGAACGACCTCGATCGGATCAGAACCCAAGTGAACGTGAACGCCCCGCCCTGCGCGCGAACATAACTGCAATTCGCGGCAGCTTGAGGGGCTTAGGTCACAAATTGTTGACTTTTTCGAGCTTGCCGGCAAGACCCGGCGCACTCGGGATGGGCGGCCGGGACCGGTTCCCGCCCCGCCGGGCGGCCGGTTGACCGCGCTGCGGCGGCGCACCTATCCTTCAAACGTTCGTTTGATACGGAGCACCGGCGTGAGCGCCTCGCAGTTTTCCACCAAGCAGCGCATCCTGGGTGCGGCCGAAACGCTGTTCGCGCAGCACGGTTTCGCCGGCGCGTCGCTGCGCCAGGTGACCAACGCCGCCAATGTCAATCTGGCCGCGGTCAACTACCACTTCGGCTCCAAGGACAATCTGATCGAAGCGGTGTTCCGGCGCCGCCTGGACGCGCTCAACGCGCGCCGCCATGCGGCGTTGTCGCGGGTCGAGGCCAAGCCCGGGGCCAGCCTGGAGGATGCGCTGGATGCGTTCATCCGCCCGGCCCTGGAACTGGCGCTGGACCGCCACGGCGGCGCTGCCTTCATGCGCATGCTGGCGCGTGCCTACGCCGAACACGACGAGCGGCTGCGCACGTTCCTCTCCGACAACTACGGCCACGTGCTGCGCGAGTTCGCGGTGGCGTTCCACCGCATGCTGCCGCACCTGGCCAAGGAAGAGCTCTACTGGCGCCTGGATATCGTGGCCGGCGCGCTCACCTACACCATGGCCGATTTCGGCCTGATCAAACGCCGGGCCGGCACCAGCGAGAGCGCGCATCGCGAATATACCGTCGAGCATCTGGTGCGCTTCGCCGCCGCCGGCCTGCGCGCGCCCTGATTCCACCCCACCCGGTACCGCCGCGCGAACGATGCGCGCGGCCCCCCTTTCGCAACGCGTCAAGGAGTCTCCCCATGAACCCCACTCCCCTCCGCATCCGCAAGGCCGCGGTGCTGGGCGCCGGCGTGATGGGCGCGCAGATCGCCGCACACCTCGCCAACGCCGGCATCGAAGTGGTGCTGTTCGACCTGGCCGCCAAGGACGGGCCGAAGAACGGCATCGCCGCGAAGGCCCTGCAGAATCTGGGCAAGCTGTCGCCGGCACCGCTGGCGGAGAAATCGCGCGCGGCCGGCATCGTGCCCGCCGACTACGACGAGCACCTCGGGCTGCTGGCCGATTGCGACCTGGTGATCGAGGCCATCGCCGAGCGCATGGACTGGAAACTCGATCTGTACCGGCGCATCGCCCCCGCCCTGCCCGCGCACGCCATTGTCGCCAGCAACACCTCGGGACTGTCCATCGGCACGCTGGCGCAGGCCCTGCCGGAAACCCTGCGGCCGCGTTACTGCGGCGTGCATTTCTTCAATCCGCCGCGCTACATGCACCTGGTCGAGCTGATCCCGCAGCCGGCCACCGATCCGGCCGTGCTCGACGCGCTGGAGGGGTTCCTGGTCACCGCGCTGGGCAAGGGCGTGGTGCGCGCCAAGGACACGCCCAACTTCATCGGCAACCGCATCGGCGTGTTCTCGATCCTGGCCACGATGCACCACACGCAGCAGTTCGCGCTGGGTTTCGACGTGGTGGACGCACTGACCGGTCCCGCCATCGGCCGCCCGAAGAGCGCCACCTACCGCACCGCCGACGTGGTCGGGCTGGACACCATGGCGCACGTCATCCGCACCATGGACGAGACACTGCCGCAAGACCCCTGGCACGGCTACTTCAAGTCGCCGGCCTGGCTGGACGCGCTGATCGCGCAGGGCGCGCTGGGACAGAAGTCCGGCGCCGGCTTCTACCGCAAGGCCGGCAAGGACATCCTCGTGCTGGACCTGGCCAGGCGCGACTACCGCCCTTCCGCGCAGAAGCCCTCCGAGGAAGTCGCCGCCATCCTGGCCCTCCGGAACCCCGCGGAGAAGTTCGCCCGACTGCGCGCCAGTGCGGACCCGCAGGCGCGGTTTCTGTGGGCCGTGTTCCGCGACCTGTTCCATTACGCCGCCCATCACCTGGCCGACATCGCGCAGACCGCGCGCGACGTCGACTTCGCCATCCGCTGGGGCTACGGCTGGAAGCTGGGGCCGTTCGAGACCTGGCAGGCCGCCGGCTGGCAGCAGGTCGCGGCATGGATCAACGAGGACATCGCCGCCGGCAAGACGATGTGCGCGGCGCCGCTGCCGGCATGGGTGCTGGATGGCCGCAGCGGCGTCCATGCCGCGGTGGGCTCCTACGCACCGCGCGCCGGCAAGCCGCTGCCGCGCTCCGCGCACCCGGTGTACCGTCGCCAGATCTTCCCCGACGCGCTGCTGGGCGAACGCTTCGACAACGGCACCACCCTGTGGGAGAACCCCGGCATGCGGCTGTGGACGCTGGGCGACGACCTCGGCATCGTCTCGTTCAAGACCAAGATGCACACGGTCAACGACGCCGTGCTGGACGGCCTGCAGGAATCCATCGGCCGCGCCGAGCGCGGGCTCAAGGCGCTGGTGATCTGGCAGGACGGCGAACCCTTTTCGGCCGGCGCCGATCTCAAGGGCGCGCTGGGCCTGCTGCAGGCCGGCAGAAGCGCCGGTCTCGAGGCCATGATCGCCAACTTCCAGGCCACCAGCATGCGCATCAAGTACGCGCTGGTGCCGGTGGTCGCGGCGGTGCGCGGGCTGGCGCTGGGCGGCGGCTGCGAGTTCCAGATGCACAGCGCGCGCACCGTGGCCGCGCTGGAGAGCTACATCGGCCTGGTCGAAGCCGGCGTCGGACTGCTGCCGGCTGGCGGCGGACTCAAGGAGATCGCCGTGCGCTGCGCGCAGCAGGCCGGCGATGGCGACCCATTCGATTTCATCAAGCGTTACTTCGAAACGGTGGCCATGGCCAAGGTCTCCGGCTCCGCGCTGGAAGCCAGGCGGATGGGCCTGCTGCGCGACAGCGACGTGGTCGTGTTCAACGCCTTCGAGTTGCTGCACGTGGCGCTGCGCACCGCTGATGCATTGGCCGAGTCCGGCTGGCATCCGCCGCTGCCGGCACGCGAAGTCGCAGTGGCGGGCGACACCGGCACCGCCAGCCTGAAGATGCTGCTGGTCAACCTGCTCGAGGGAGGCTTCATCTCGCCGCACGATTCCGAGATTGCCTCGCGCATCGCCGATACCCTGTGCGGCGGCGGCATCGAGCGCGGCTCGCAGGTGGACGAGGACTGGCTGCTGCGCCTGGAGCGCAGGCACTTCATGGCGCTGGCGCAGATGGAGAAAACCCAGGCGCGCATCCAGCACACGCTGGCCACCGGCAAGCCGCTGCGCAACTGATGAAACAGGGACCGGGGACCAGGGACTGGGGACCGGAAAAGCTCCAGCGAGGATGTCGTTCCGATCCCTGGCCCCAGTCCCCCTCACAAAGAACCTGAGGATCCCGCAATGACCCGTCAAATCCAGGACGCCTACATCGTTTCTGCCGTGCGTACGCCGGTAGGCAAGGCGCCGCGCGGAGTGTTCCGCAACACCCGCCCCGATGACCTGCTGGCGCACGTGCTGCGCGCGGTGCTGGCCGGGGCCCCGGGCGTGGACGTGCGGCGCATCGGCGATGTGGTGATCGGCTGCGCCATGCCCGAGGCCGAGCAAGGCATGAACGTGGCGCGCATCGGCCTGCTGCTGGCCGGCCTGCCCGATGCCCTCCCGGGCATGACCATCAACCGCTTCTGCTCCTCCGGCTCGCAGGCGGTGGCGATCGCCGCCGACCGCATCCGCGTCGGCGAGGCGGATCTGATGCTGGCCGGCGGCACCGAGAGCATGAGCATGGTGCCGATGATGGGCTTCAAGCCGGCGATCAACCCCGGCGTGTTCAAGGACGAGAACATCGCCATCGCCTACGGCATGGGCATCACCGCCGAGAACGTGGCCGGGCGCTGGAAGGTCAGCCGCGAGGACCAGGACGCTTTCGCGCTGCAGAGCCACCAGCGCGCTCTGGCGGCCATCGCCGCCGGACACTTCAAGGCCGAAATCGCGCCCTACGTGCTGGACGACCACTACCCCGACCTCGCCGGCGGCGGCATCCGGTCCGACACGCGCAGCATCGACACCGACGAAGGCCCGCGCCGCGACACCAGCCCAGAGGGGCTGGCCAGACTGCGCCCGGTGTTCCGCATGGGCGGCAGCGTCACCGCCGGCAACAGCTCGCAGATGTCCGACGGCGCCGGCGCGGTGCTGCTGGCCAGCGAGCAGGCGATCAAGGAGTTCGGCCTCACCCCGCTGGCGCGCTACGTCACCAGCGCGGTGGCCGGCGTGCCGCCGGAGATCATGGGCGTCGGCCCCAGGGAAGCGGTGCCGCGCGCGCTGCGCCAGGCCGGCTGGAAGCAGGACGAGCTGGACTGGGTGGAACTCAACGAGGCCTTCGCCGCGCAGTCGCTGGCGGTGATCCGCGACCTCGGGCTCGACCCCGCCCGGGTCAACCCGCTGGGCGGCGCCATCGCGCTGGGCCACCCGCTGGGCGCCACCGGCGCCAAGCTCACCGCCACCGTGGTGCACGGCCTGCGCCGCACCGGCGGCAAGCGCGGCATGGTGACCATGTGCATCGGCACCGGCATGGGCTTCGCCATGCTGCTCGAAGCCGCGTAACCGGCCGCACCGGCCCGCGCGGCGCCCCTTCCGGCGTCGTGCGGGACGTGATCACGCCGCCTGCTGCACCGTCTGCTGGATGCGCCCGTCCAGCATGTGCACGATGCGCTGGGCGCGCGCGGCGAGGCCGGCGTCGTGGGTGACCATGCAGATCGTCGCACCCGCCGTGTGTAGCTCGGCGAACAACTGCATCACCGTCTCGGCATTCTGCGAGTCCAGATTGCCGGTGGGCTCGTCGGCCAGGATCAGATCCGGCGCGCCCACCAGCGCGCGCGCGATGGCCACGCGCTGCTGCTGGCCGCCGGAGAGCTGGTGCGGGTGGTGCTTCAGCCGCTGCGCCAGGCCCACGCGCTGCAAGGACTCCTCGGCGCGGCGCGCGCGCTCGGCGCGACTGACGCCGCCGCGGAACTTCAGCGGCAGCGCCACGTTCTCCAGCACCGTCAGATCGCCGATCAGGTTGAAGCTCTGGAACACGAAACCGATGTGCTGGTTGCGCACCGTGGCGCGCGCGTCGCCGTCCAGCGTGCCCACGTCGCGCCCGGCCAGGTGATAGCGGCCCTGCTCGAAGCCGGTCAGCAGCCCCAGCACCGCCATCAGCGTGGACTTGCCGCAGCCCGAGGGCCCCGACACCGCCACGAACTCGCCCTTGTCGATGCGCAGGTCCACCCCGCGCAGCGCCCAGGTGTCCACCTCCTCGGTGCTGAAGCGCTTGCTGATGCCGGCAAGCTCGATCACCGGCGGCGTGGCGTCGTTCATGGCGTGCTCCTTCAGTGCAGTTGGATGGCGCGGTCCCCGGCCCAGGCCGAGGTATCGGAGAGAATCACCTGCTCGCCCGGCGCCAGGCCCGAGCGCACCTGGATGCGGTCCACCGAGCCCAGACCGAAGTGCACCGTGCGCTTCAGCGCGCGGCTGGCGCCCGGCGCCAGCACGAATACCTGTGCCGTGGCATTGGCGTGCACGCTGGCCGGGCGCGGCACCGACAGCGCATCGGGCAACGCGGCGACGCGGATGGCCGCATCCACGCTCTGGTCCACGCGCCCGTCCGGCGGCTGGCGCAACAGGCGCACGTCCACCGTCACCAGCCCGTTTTTCACCTTGGGGTCGACGCGCAGCACGCGGCCGGGGAGGTCCGCCGAACGCGGGTCGATCGCCACGTTCTGGTCGGGCCGCACGCTGGCGGCGTCGTACTGGCTCACCTGCACCTGCGCCATCAGCGCCGCCGGGTTGGTCACCCGCGCCAGGTTCTTGCCCTGCGCCACTTCCTGGCCGGTCTCGGCATCCAGCTGCTCC
>JAJYTR010000024.1 GCA_021792975.1 Pseudomonadota bacterium
TGCATGCTCACGATCACCGGCACCACGTGCTTGTAGTTCAGCCACTGCATCACGTCGTCCAGGCGCACATTGGGCGCGCGCTGGAACCGCCCCAGCGTGTGCTGCTGCTGGCTGTAGCGCACCAGCAGATCGCGGTAGGCGCGCACCTGTGCCGGCGTGTCCAGTTGCACCCAGTACTGCGCCCAGGTGCACTGCGCCGCCTTGGGGTTGTGGTTGCCGGCGCCGGGATTGTCGCCCCAGCACTCCATCGGCCCATAGCCGTAGTCCTGCGGCAGTTCCAGCCAGGTGAAAAACGGCAGGTAGATCTGCGCGGCGGCGCCGTAGGCACCATCGTCCAGATCCCAGAAATGCGGCTGCGGATTCCAGGGCTTGATCACCCCGACGATGCGAAACAGCCTGGTGGCGATGATCAGCTCGCGCCCCACGCTGTCGGCGCCGCCAAACAACCGGTCGTTGAGTTTTTGCGAGATCACAACGACCTGCGCACGGCGCGTGTCGTCCTGCCCGCTCCACGCCGCGCCGTACCGGAACGGCACGTCGAACATCGGAAAGAACCCGTGCGTGGTCGCGCGCGTGGTCTCCATGCGCAACGGGCTGCCCGCCACCGTGCTGCGCAGCGGCAGCCAGTTGGCGCTCATCAGCGCGCGCTGCCTGGCCTGATCGAGGTGATACAGGTTCAGCGCGTCGATGTAGGTGAGGTTGTCTGGCGGCGCGCGGCGCGCGCTCGGCAAGTCGGCCGGGCGCGGATCGATCTGTGGATGAAACACCTCATCGCCGCGCTGCGGCAGCGGATTGCCGTCCAAATTGTGCAGCACCGTGAACATGCTCATCGCCACGCCGATGCCCAGCGCCACCGCCAGCACCATCAGCGCGGTGAGCACCGTGTTGCGGCGGAATCCGCGCAAGGCCAGCTTGAATGCATAACCGAGCATGATGGGCTCCTTATGCCGCCCGCATCGCCACCGTCGGCGGCACGCGCGCGGCGCGCAGCGCCGGGCCGAGCACGGCGAACTGGCCGAGTGTCCACAGCGCCACGGCCCCGATGGGCAGATACAGGATCGGCAGCCGCGGCACCGCGTAGTGCGCCATCAGCCACACGTTGATGCCGATCGCCGCCGCGCAGCCCAGCGCGATGCCGGCGGTCGCCAGCAGGAAGTTTTCGGTCTGGAAGTAGCGCAGGATGTCCACACGGCGCGCACCCAAGGCACGCCGCACACCGATCTGCCGCGTGCGCTGCTGCACCCAGAAGCTGGCCAGGCCGACGATGCCCACCGCAGTCACCGCCAGCAGCGCCAGCACCGTGCCCGCCAGCAGCCAGGCCATGGCACGGTCGTTGCGAAAATAGCGTTGCCGCATGTGCATGAACGATTCCTGCGCATTCAGCGTCTCGGTCGGATGCATGGCCTGCAGCTTCCCCGCCGCGGCCTTGAGTACCCGGGGGCATACCGCGGGCCTGCAGCGCAGGGCGTACCAGGCATTCAAGTCCGGTGCCGCGCGGAATGGCGAAAACACGGCGTAATAGTTGCCGGGATCATGGGCGTTGGCACTGATGTACGGTTTGATGATGTTGGAAACGACGCCGATCACCTGCACCGGCGTCTCACCCATGTACATGATCTTGCCGACCGCGTTCGCATGCGGCCACAGCCGTTTCGCGTAAGCCTGTGTGATCAGTGCCTGTCGCGCAGCAACGAATATCTTGAAAGCATTCTGCGGCGTGAGATCACGGTAGGCACTAGGCGGAAACGACATGCCCTGGAGCATGCGTACGCCCAATGTCTTCAGTAAATCCGGGCCACCGAAATAGACGGGCGCTTGAACGCCGCCGCTGAAAGTCCGCATGGGGTGCAAAGCGTAGATGAGCCCCCACTGCGAGTGGCTGAGGGGCAGCGAATTGATCGCGGTTGCGGATTCGACGCCCGGAATCGCACGCAGCGCCGCGAGGTCGGCCTGCGCCGAGGCGACGGTTCCGCGCCCGGCGCCCGCGGTCGCCAGTTGCAGCAGCACCAGTCCCGGCTCGTCGATGCCCGAAGGCAAATCGATGCGCTGCAGGCGGCCGACCACGATGTACAGCGCATTGCTGACGATGGCGAAGGCCAGCGCGATTTCCAGCACGATCAGCAGCGCGGCGATCTTGTGCCGGCGCAGCGCGGAGAGGATGGGTCGCAGTGTCGTCATGGCGGCTCAGGCACTCTTGATCTGCAGGGCGGGGGCGATGCGGCTGGCGCGCCAGGCCGGCAGCAGCCCGGCGACCAGGCTGGCCAGCAGCGCCAGCGCCAGTGTCGCCAGCAGCATCGAGGGCTGCAGATGCGCCAGGTGCGCGTAGCCCGAGGGTTGCCGGCGCACCAGGTACAGGCCCAGCATGGTGAGCAGCAGGCCCAGCACGGCGCCGGCGGCGCCGATCATGCCGGCCTCGATCAGCAGTTGCGCGAAGATGGCCCGGCGCGAGGCGCCCAGCGCGCGGCGCACGCCGATCTCGCCGCTGCGGCGCAGGAACTTGGCCAGCAGCAGGCCCACGGTGTTGACCACGCACACCAGCAAAAATCCAAGCGCCAGCCAAGCCTGCATGCGCACGTCGTCGGGCACCACGTGTCGGTACGCCAGCCACTGCATCAGATCGTCCAGGCGCACGTTGGGCGGCCGCTGGAAGCGCCCGGCGGCATGCTGCTGCGCGGAGTAGTCGGCCAGGAACCGCTTGTAGGCGGCCGCGGCGCGGCGACTGTCGAGCTGCACCCACATCTGGATGTAGCCGCAGGGCGAGGTGTCGAGATCCTTGCCCGGCCTGCCGTAGCAGTTGGTCGAGCCTTCGATGCCCAGGTTCAATGCGCGCGCGGTGTTGAAAGGAATGAACACATCTTCTACCTGGCCAAAGCGCGAGGCATTCAAATCGTAGAAGCGCGGCACCGGCCGCCAGTGCGCCAGCACGCCGACGATGCGGAAGCTGTGACCACCGTAGTCGAGCATGCGCCCCACGCTGTCGGCGCCACCGAACAGCTTGCGGTCCAGTTTCTGCGAGATCACCGCCACGTGCGCGGCGCCGGCGTCGTCGGCCGCGGACCAGGGCGCGCCGTAGCGGAACGGCACCTCGAACATGCTGAAAAAGTCCCGCCCGGTCAGCCGCGAATTGACCACGAACGGATGCAGCGCCGAGCCCGACGGCGGCTGCACCACGTCGCCGCCCTGGTACATCACCGCCGCGCGCGCGGCCTTGCCCTGGTGCAGCAGATTCTCGGCGTCGATGTAGGTGAGCAGACCGGGCGGCTCCGGGTTGGCGTTGCCGCCGCTGCCCAGCGGCCGCGGATCGATCTGCGGGTAGTACAGGTGCGCGCTGCGCCCCGGCAGCGGATCGCCGGAGAGTACGTGCAACACGGTCAGCATGGTCATGCTGGCGCCGATGCCCACCGCCAGCGCCAGTACCATCAGCGCGGTCAGCACCGGGCTGTTGCGCAGCGCCTGCAATGCCAGACGCAGGTGGTAGAGCGACACGCTTCAGTCCTCCGCGCCGGGGATGCGGAACGCACCCTCGCCCTGTGCGCGCACGGCCGGACGCATTGACGGCTCCTCGATGATGCCGCTGGCCATGCCGTCGACGATATGCACGTTGCGCTCGGCGCGCGCGGCCAGGTCGGGATCGTGCGTCACCATCACCACGGTCGCGCCCTCGCGGTGCAGTTCCTCGATCAGGTCCATCACCCCGCGCGCCATGGCGGTATCGAGATTGCCGGTGGGCTCGTCGGCCAGCAGCAGGCGCGGGCTGCCGGCCAGCGCGCGCGCGATCGCCACGCGCTGCTGCTGGCCGCCGGAAAGCTCGGCCGGATAGTGGCGCACGCGCGCCGACAGACCCACGCGCTCCAGCGCCTGCGTCGCGCGCCGGCGCCGCTCGGCCGCGCCGATGCCGCGCCGGTAGTGCAGCGGCACCTCGACATTGTCCAGCACGTTGAGGTCGGGAATCAGATTGAAGGCCTGGAAAATGAAGCCGATCTTCTCGTTGCGCAGGCGCGAGCGCTGGTTGTCGTCGAGCCCGTGCACGTCGACGCCATCGAGGACGTACTCGCCGTGCGTGAGTTCCTCCAGCAGCCCGGCGATGGTGAGGAAGGTGGTCTTGCCCGAGCCGGAGGGGCCGGTGACGGCCACGAACTCGCCCTCGCGCACATCGAGCGAGAAGTCGCGCAGCGCGTGGGTCTCCACGGTGGTGGTGCGATAGATCTTGGATACATTGCGCATGTCGAGCATGGGAGAGGCTCCGGGGTCGGTCAGGAAACGGCAGACGGTTTCATCGCGAGATCACCACGCGCGCGGCGTCGTGGAAGGCGCTGGCGCCGGCCACCACCACGCGCTCGCCGGGCTGCAGGCCGGCCAGCACCTGCACGCGGTCGATGCTGGCCGGGCCCAGGCGCACCGGCGTGCGCACGGCGAGGTCGCCGTGCAGCACGTACACCGCGCTGCCGCCCTCGCTGTCCAGGGACGGACCGCGCGCCACGGTGAGGGCGTCGGCCACGCGCTGCAGTACCACGCGCACGTTGAGGCGCTGGTTCTGGCGCAGCCCGGCCGGGCGCGCGCCGGAGAAACGCACGCGCGCGGCCACCTCGCCGCCGACCACCTCGGGCGAAATGGCGCCGACGATGCCCGGCCAGGTCTGCCCGTCACCGCTGATCGCCGCGTGCATGCCGGGCGCGAGGTCGCGCGCGAAGCTCTCGGGCACCTTGATCTCCACTTCCAGCGCGGAGAGGTCCACCACACTCAGCAGCGGCGCGTCCTTGGCCACCTTGGTGCGGTCGGCCACCGCCCGCTGGCCCACCTGGCCGGTGACCGGCGCGCGCAGGGTCAGGGCGTCCACCTGGCGCTGCAGGTCGGCCACGACCAGGCGCTGGCGTTCGGCGGCCAGGCGCTTGCTGTTGATCTCGAACGCGGTCATGCGCGCATCCAGATCCTGGTCCTGCTCGGCATGGCGCAGCGTGATGTGCGCCTTGTCCAGCACGTCCTGCGCGCGCAGCACGTCGATTTCGGGTACCGCGCCCAGCCTGTAGGCGCGCGTGTTGCGATCGAGTTCGGTCTGCGCGGATTTGAGATCGATGCGCGCGTCCTCCAGCTTCTGGCGCGCGGCCAGACGCTTCTTCCGCGCGTCCAGGCGCGCGTTGTCGTAGGCCAGTTGCAGGCTCTGCGACTGCGCCTGCTCCTGTGCCAGGCGATTGGTCAGCTCGGGGCTGTCCAGCACGCCCAGCACGCCGCCCTTCTGCACCACATCGCCGGCTTGTACGCGATACTGGATGGTGCCGGCGGCGGCGGCATACAGCATGGGACTGACCGCGGCCACCACGCGTCCATCGGCGGCGATGTCGCGCACGAACGGCCCCCGCCGCACCGTGGCGATCTCCAGCCGGCCGGCGCTGACGCTGTTGCTGGCGGCGACGTAACGCAGCACCAGCGCCGCCAGCAGCGCGGCGGCGGCGGTCGCAGCCGCAACCGTGAGCAGCATGCGCCGGTGCCGGCGCCAGCCGCCGGGTTGTTGCAGAACGACGTCCTGCCCCTGGGTATCGCGGAAGTTCATGCCCTGTCCAATGCCCCGGTTCGCATTGTTGGATGCAGCAAACGGCATGCCAACGCCGCAGCGCGATCGCGGCCTTTGCCATCAACCGCTTGCGGCGCCCCGCGCGCTCCGCACAGTGTCCGCGGACTGTCCGCGGACAGTCGCGGACGCCGTCGCCGGCTTCCCGCAGGCCGCGCCGCGCGAGGGTCGGACGCCTTCGTATCGCGCGTTTCCGCGCTAGCGGATGCCGTATCCCGCGGCTTGCGCCGCCAGTTCCCGCGCATAGGCCGCCACGCCGTGTTCGACCGGCGCGAAAACGTGCGTGCAGCCCGCCGCGCGCAGCGCGCCCAGGTCGGCCTGCGTGTGGCACTGGTACCTGCCCACCAGCGCCGCAGGGAAGGGGACGTACTCGATCAGCCCGCCTTGCACCAGCGCCGGCAATGACAGCGGCGGTTCGCCGTTCAATGCGCGCAGCGTGTTGACCACGCTCACGGCGATGTCGTTGAACGGCTGCGCGCGGCCGCTGCCCAGGTTGTATACGCCACTGACCGAGCCGTGCTCGAACGCCCACAGATTCACCGCCACCACGTCGCGCACCCAGACGAAATCGCGCGCCTGCATGCCCTCGGCATAGCCGCCGTAGGCGCCGAACAGCCTCACCCGACCTTCGTCGCGGAACTGATTGAAGTGGTGGAAGGCGACCGAGGCCATGCGCCCCTTGTGCTGCTCGCGCGCACCGTACACGTTGAAGTAGCGGAAACCGATCACCTGGCTGCCCGCGCCGGGCAGTGCGCGGCGCACGATCTGGTCGAACAGCAGCTTAGAATAGCCGTACACGTTCAGCGGACGCTCGCAGGCGGACTCCTCGCGGAAGCCGGCTGCACCATCGCCGTACACCGCCGCCGAACTGGCGTACAGCAGCCGCGTACCGCGCGCCAGGCAGGCCTCCAGCAGCACCCGGCTGTCGCGGTAGTTCACGTCCAGCATGAAACGCCCGTCGTGCTGCATGGTGTCGGAGCAGGCGCCCTGGTGGAACACCGCCTCGACGCGGCCGTAGTGCCCGCGCGCGAAAGCGTCGTAGAACGCGCGCCGGTCGACGTAGTCGGCGATGCGCAGGTCGGCCAGGTTGCGGAATTTCCCGCCCTGCTCGAGATCGTCGACGGCGATGACCTCGTCGATGCCGCGCGCGTTGAGCGCGGCCACCAGGTTGCTGCCGATGAAACCGGCGGCACCGGTGACGACGATGCGTGCGCTCATGCCGCGCTCCAGAGTTCGTCAGCCGAGACGCTGGCCGTGCCCAGCTTGCCCACCACGATGCCGGCGGCGCGGTTGGCGGTGCGCACGGCTTCCTCCACCGGCGCACCGGCGCCCAGCATGGCGGCCAGGGTGGCGATGACGGTGTCGCCGGCGCCGGAGACGTCGTACACCTCGCGGGCCGCGGCCGGGACGTGCAGGCGGCCGCTCCCGCTGAACAGGGTCATGCCTTCCTCGGCGCGCGTGACCAGCAGCGCCTGCAGACGCAGCTGCTCGCGCAGGCGCTGCGCACGCGCCTCCAGGTCGTGCTCGTCGCGCCACTCGCCGGCCACCTCGCCGAACTCGGCGCGGTTGGGGGTCAGCAGCGTGGCGCCGGCATAACGCGAGTAATCGCGGCCCTTGGGGTCGATCAGCACCATGCGGCCGGCCGCGCACGCGGCTTCGACCATGCGACCGATGTGCCCGAGTCCGCCCTTGCCGTAGTCGGAGAACAGCATCACGTCGTGCTGCGCCAGCTCCTGCGCGTAGCGCGCGCTCTGCGCGGCCAGCACCTCGTGGTCGGGCGTGTTCTCGAAGTCCATGCGCAGCAGCTGCTGCTGGCGCGCGATCACGCGCAGCTTGAGCGTGGTGCGCAGCGCGGGATCCTCGTGCAGCAGGCCGCGGATCGGCGTTTCCTGCAGCAGCGCGCGCAGGCGCGTCCCCGGCTCGTCACGCCCCACCACCGACAGCAGCGTCGCCTGCGCGCCCAGGCTGGTGATGTTGAGCGCGGCGTTGGCGGCGCCGCCCAGACGATCCTGCTCGCGCAGCACCCGCGCTACCGGCACCGGCGCTTCCGGCGAGATGCGCTCGACGCTGCCGAACCAGTAGCGGTCCAGCATCACGTCGCCCACTACCAGCACGCGTGCCGCGCGCACGCGCCGGCGCCAGTCCTGCTGCTGCATCGGGTCGTCCCCGGGCCGGCCGCGCCGGCGAAAGCGGCATTGTAGCGGCCCCGTCGCGGATGCCCGCGTCTGCGCCGGGGCGTCCTCAGCGGTAGGGCGAGTAGGACTTTTCCTCGACCAGCCGCGAACCCAGCTTGAGATTGAGGGCGCGCTTGATGGCGGCACGCTCGTCGTTGCGCACATACACGGCGCGCGCCAGGGCGATGAATTCCTCGTCGAAAGCCTGCGCCTGCTCCTTGCGGCGGATGCGGTCCTCGATGTCCCACAGCACCGCGTTGACCTGCTTCAGCGCGGCCCGTTCGGCGGCGACGTCGGCACGCGCGGCCGGGTGCGCCCGCCAGGTGCGCTCCAGCAGTTCCAGTTCGTCGCGCACGTTGGCCAGCTTGGCCTCGTCGGTCATGCGTTCGGACTTGATCTCGAGGATGGCGATCTTGTCCAGCAGTTCGCCGTAGGAGACGGGTACCTGCAGCAGGCTCATGGCGGCACCGTGTCCCCGCCGGCAGGCCGCGGCGCGAACGCGCCCATGGCGGCACGGTAGTGGCGCAGCTCGCGGATGGAGTCGTGGATGTCGCTGAGCGCGGTGTGCGCCGAATCCTTCTCGAAGCCCTTCAGCAACTCGGGCGCCCAGCGCCGCGCCAGCTCCTTGAGCGTGGAAACATCGAGGTTGCGGTAGTGGAACCAGCGCTCCAGCCGCGGCATCAGGCGCGCCAGGAAGCGACGGTCCTGGCAGATGGAATTGCCGCACATCGGCGACTTGCCCGCGGGCACCCACTGGGCGAGGAATTCCAGCGTGGCGGCCTCGGCGGCGGCCATGCCGGTGCGGCTGGCCAGCACGCGGTCCCACAGGCCCGACTTGCGGTGCTGGTTGCGGTTCCACTCGTCCATGGCCAGCAGGCGCGCCTCCTCGTGCTGGATGGCCAGCACCGGACCCTCGGCCAGCACACGCAACTCGGCATCGGTGACCACGCTGGCGATCTCGATGATGCTGTCGCCGAGCGTATCCAGGCCGGTCATTTCCAGGTCGATCCAGACCAGGTGATCCTCGTTCACGGGTGCAGGCTCGCGGAAAAGCCGCAGTGTACCAAGGCGTCGCACGCGACCGGCTAGGCAAAGCCGGGCGCGCATGCCAAGGTAACGTCGCCCAGGAGAACGCCGGCCCGTGAGCGCACCCGGATCCTTCACCGACTGCGCGGTCGCGCACGCGGCACCGCCGCTGCGCTACCGCATCTGGCGCACCGCGGGCGTGCCGGCCGGCGGGCGCATGCCGGTACTGCTGTTCCTGCACGGCTTCGGCGAGCGCGGCAGCGACAACCGCGCGCAGACGCGGGTGGGGCTGGGTCCGGCGCTGCGGCGTCATCCGCCGTCGTGGCCGCTGCTGGCGGTGTTTCCGCAGTTGCCGCGGGACGCTTCCTGGAGCGCGGGCCACGCGCGGCGCGCGCTGTCGGTGCTGGAGGATGCCTGCGCGAACCACGCCGGCGACGCCGCGCGCGTGGCGCTGACCGGGCTCTCGCGCGGCGGCTACGGCGTGTGGGAACTGGCGCTGCTGGCGCCGCGGCGCTTCCGCGCGCTGCTGCCGGTGTGCGGCGGCCTCACCGCCCCTGCGCATGATGCCGGCCTGCGGGTGAGCGCGGTGGCGGATGCGGACGACCCCTACACCGCGGCGGCCGCGCGGCTGGCCCGCCTGCCCTGCTGGATCGTGCATGGCGCGCGCGATGCGGTGATCCCCGTGACGCAGTCGCGGCGCATGGCCGTCGCGCTGCAGGCCGCCGGCGCGCCGGTGCATTACCGCGAGCCGGCCGCGGCCCGGCACGATGTCTGGGACGCGGCCTACGCCGACCCCGCGCTGTGGCGCTGGCTGGCGCGCTGCCTGGGTGCCGGCGGCCCATGAGCGGCGGCAGCTTCTACTGGCACGATTACGAAACCACCGGCGCCGACCCCGCACGCGACCGGCCCCTGCAGTTCGCCGGTGTGCGCACCACGCTGGAACTCGAGCCGCTGGGCGAACCGGAGGCGTTCTACTGCCAGCCGGCGCCCGATGTGCTGCCGCATCCGGACGCGTGCCTGCTGACCGGCATCAGCCCGCAGCAGGCGCAGCGCGAGGGCCGGCCCGAACCCGCCTTCGCGGCCCTCGTGCAGGAACGCCTGGGCGCTGCGGGCACCTGCGGCGTGGGCTGGAACTCGCTGCGTTTCGACGACGTGTTCACCCGCAACCTCCTCTACCGCAATTTCCACGATCCGTACGCACGCGAGTGGCAGCATGGCAACAGCTGCTGGGACCTGATCGACCTGGCGCGCATGGCGTACGCGCTGCGCCCGCAGGGGCTGGAATGGCCGCGCCGCGAAGACGGCGCGCCCAGCTTCCGCCTGGAGCACTTGGCCGCCGCCAACGGCTGTGCACCGGAGCGGGCGCACGATGCGCGCAGCGACGTGATGGCGCTGCTGGGCCTGGCGCGCAGACTCAAGGCCGCACAGCCGCGGCTGTGGGACTGGTACTACGGCCTGCGCCGCAAGGCGCGGGCGGCGGCGCTGCTGGACGTGGCCGGCATGACGCCGGTGCTGCATGTTTCACAGCGCTATCCGGCCACGCGCGGATGCCTCGCCATCGTCGCGCCGCTGACCGTGCATCCGCTGCAACCGAACGCGGTGGTGGTGGCCGATCTGGCACCCGATCCCGCGACCTGGATGGACCTCGGCGTGGACGACCTGGCCGAGCGCCTGTACACCGCGCGCGCCGATCTGCCCGACGAAATCGCCCGTGTGCCACTGAAAACCGTCCGCGTCAACCGCGTGCCGGCGCTGGCGCCGCTGCGGGTATTGCAGGACGTGGACACCGCGCGCATCGGCCTCGACGTGCAGGCCTGCCTGGCGCATGCGGATACGCTGCGCGGCTGCCCGGACCTGGCCGGGCGCGTGCGCGAACTGTACGCACGCCGGACGCCCGCCGAACCCGCCGACGCCGAACTCGCGCTGTACGACGGATTCCTGCCCGATGCCGACAAGCCGCTGCTGGCACGGGTGCGCAGCGCGCCACCGGCGGAGCTGGCCGCGCTGGGCATGCATTTCCGCGACGCGCGCTACCGCGTGCTGCTCGAGCGCTACCGCGCGCGCCACCATCCCGATACGCTGTCGGCGGCGGAGCGCGCGCGCTGGCAGGCGTTCCGGCGCCGGCGCCTGACGGCGGCCGGCGGACTCGCCACGCTGACTCTGCCCGACTGCTTCGCGCTGATCGCGCAGCGCCGCCGTGAACCCGGCCGCAGCGGCGCCGACCTGGCGCTGCTGGACCAGATCGAAGCCTGGGCCCGGCAGCTTGCCGCCGACATTGACTGGACGCCCGACCATGCCTGACGCCGCGCACTTCACTCCCGAGACCTTCCGGTTCCTGCGCGCACTCGCGCGCCGCAACGAACGCGCCTGGTTCAAGGCGCACCAGGGGCAGTACGAGCGCGACGTGCGCGAACCGTTCCTGGCCGTGATCGCGGCGCTGCAGGCCCCGCTGGCGTCGATCAGCCCGCATTTCCGCGCCGATGCGCGCAAGGTCGGCGGCTCGCTGTTCCGCATCCAGCGCGACACGCGCTTCGCCGCCGACAAGCAGCCTTACAAGACCTGGGCCGGCGCGCGCCTGTTCCACGAGCGCCACCGCGAGCGACCGGCGCCCTCGTTCTATCTGCACATCCAGCCGGGCGGGTGTTTCGTCGGTGCCGGTCTCTGGCACCCCGAATCCGCCACGCTGAAGCAAATCCGCGCGTTCATCGCCGACAACCCGGCTGCCTGGCGCCGTGCCGCACACGGCCGGGACTTCGCCGCGCGCTACGAGTTCTGGGGCGAGAAGCTGACGCGCGCGCCGCAGGGTTACGCGCCCGAGCACCCGCTGATCGAGGACCTCAAGCGCAAGAGCTGCGCCGCCGGCTGCGCGCTGGACGACGCAGTGGTGCTGTCGCCGCAGCTGGTAGCCGACGTCGGCGCGCATCTGCGCAGGCTGGCGCCGCTGGTCGATTACCTGTGCGCCGCGCTCGATCTTGAGTTCTGAGACATCCGCCGCGTCGATGCCGGAACCGCGCCTGCCCCATGCGCGGCTGGCGGCCTACTATTTCGCCTATTTCGCGGTGATCGGCGGCTACACGCCCTACTTCAGCGTGTTCCTGCACAGCCGCGGCATCGATGCGCGCGGAATCGGGCTGATCCTCGGCCTGTGGTATGCCACCCGCGTATTCGCACCGGGCCTGTGGAGCTGGCTGGCCGGACGCGACGCGCATGGGGTGCGCTGGCTGCGTGCCGGCGCGCTGCTGATGACGCTGGGTTTCGCGCCGCTGCTGGCGCCGCTGCCGCGCACGGGCATCGTGCTGAGCCTGGTGGTGTTCGCGTTTTTCGCCAACGCCATCGCGCCGCAGTTCGAGGCCATCGTGCTCTCGCATCTGCCCGGCCGCAGCGAGCGCTACGGCGCACTGCGCGTGTGGGGCTCGATCGGATTCATCGTCATCGCGCTGGGCTACGGGCTGCTGCTGGACCACCTCGATGCGCGCTGGCTGCCGGCGCTGATGCTGCCCTGGATGCTGCTGGTGTGCGGGCTCGGCTTCAGCCTGGACTACGGGCCCGGCCACCACGACGCACCGGCGGCCTCGCGTGCCGACCTGCTGGCGGCATTGCGCAGGCCCGGGGTATGGGGTTTCTTCGTACTGATGCTGCTGATGCAGATGGCCTTCAGCCCGTACCACATGCTGTATTCGCTGTACCTGCGCCAGCACGGCTACAGCAGCGGCGCCATCGGCGGGCTGTGGGCGGCCGGTGTGGGCATCGAGATCCTCACGTTTTCCGGCATCGCGCCGCTGCTGCTGCGCCACGCGCCGCGCACGCTGATGCTGGCCGGCCTGACGGCTGGTGCCCTGCGCTGGCTGGCCATGGCGTTGCTGCCGCAGTACGGCTGGGTGATGCTGCTGGCGCAGTTGACCCACGCGCTGAGCTTCGCGGCGTTCTATGCCGCGGCCATGCGCCTGCTGGCGCGCTTCTTCCCGGGCCGGCTGATGGGCTACGGCCAGGGCATCAACTCCAGCTTGGCTTCCGGCTTCGGCGGCGTGCTGGGCGCGCTGCTCACCTCCGGCCTGTGGCCGCTGGGCGACGGCCGCGCCGCGTTCCTAGCCGGCGCCGCGCTATGCCTGGCCGGTGTCTGGCTGGCGCTGCGCGTGCTGCCGCGTACCTGAGCGCCGCCGCGCCAGCGCGCCGAACAGCACCGGCGCCAGCCACAGCGACATCACGATCGACAGCAGCAGCCCGCCCATCACCGCGATCGCCAACGGCTTCAGCAGGTCGGTGCCGCGGCCGACGCCGATCGCCAGCGGCAGGAAGCCCAGCACGTCCGCCAGCATGGTCATCAGGATCGGCCGCAGGCGCTGGCGCGCGGCCAGCGCCACGCCGCCGGCGCGCGGGGCGCCGCCGGCCAGCTGGCGCGCGCGCGCGAAGATCAGGATGGCGTTGTTCACCGCGATGGCGAACACCAGCAGCATGCCGAGGAACGCCGTGCTATCCAGGTCGGTGCCGGTCAGCACCAGCGCCAGCAGCGAGCCGGGTGCCGCCAGGGCGATGGCCAGCATTGCGGCGATGCCGGCGCGCTGGCTGCTGAACTGCAGGCCCAGCAGGACCAGCAGCGAACCCAGCGCCGCGGCCAGGATCATCGCCATCTGGTGGAAGCTGCGCGCCTGCTCACGGTAATAGCCACCGATGACGCTGCTGATCGAAGCCGGCAGGTGCTGTGCCGCCAGCACCGCGCGGGCGCGCGCGGCGGCCTGGGCCAGACCCTCGCCCGCCTTCGGCTGCAGCCAGAGATAGGCATAGGGCACGAGGTTCTGGTGCGTGACGTAGGGCACCACGCCGCGCACCTGCACCCGCGCCATCTGCGCCAGCGGCACCAACTGGCCGGCGGGCAGCCGCAGTGGCAGCGAACCAACCGCAGCGGGCGGCGGCGGCGCGCCGGCCACCTGCACGCGCAACGGCAGGATCTGCTCGCCGTGCAGCAGCATGCCGGCGCTGCGGCCCCAGAGCTGCGCCTGCACCTGCTGGCCTAGCGCCAGCGGTGTCAGTCCGTAGAGGACGGCCTGCGCACGCGGCTGCAGCGCCACCTCGGGCCCGGCCGACGGCGATTTGAAGATCACCCCCTGGAACGCGCCGCTGGCGCGCAGCGCCGTGGCCAGACGCATGCCCGCGGCATGTAGCAGGCCGGGGCTGGAACCGAACAGGTAGATCTCCAGCGGCGCATGCGCGCCGGAAAGGTCGCCCAGGCGGTTGACCATCACCTGCGTGGCGTTGAGCGCCAGCAGGCTGGGCACGGCCTGCTGGAATGCCGTGGTGAGCTGGCGCATCACCGTGCGCGTGCCGACGCGCCGGTCGCGCTTGAGCACGATCGCCAGCGCGCCTTTGTTGGGGGTCGAGTAGGCATTGGAGAGGCCGCGCCCCACCATCAGCGAGGCGCGCGCCACCGCCGGGTTGGCCAGCGCCACGTGCAGCAGCAGCCGGCCGATGTGCGTGGTCTCGGCCACACTGCTGCCCACCGGTGTGCGGAACGGCACCGAGATCACGCCCTCGTCCCAATGCGGCAGGAACGCGGTGGGCAGCGTGCGCAGCACCAGCACGCCGCACAGCGCCAGCGCCAGCACCGCCGGCAGCGCCCACAGCGGGCGGCGCATGCCGCGCATCAGCAGACGCGCGTAGCCGTGCTGCAGGCGCCTCTGGATGCGGGCGCCGTGCTCGCGCGACACGCGGCCGGACAGCCACAGCGCCAACACCGGCGTCACCAGCAGCGCCACCAGTTGCGAGACCAGCAGCGCGACCACGATGGCCATCGCCATGGCGCGGAACAGCAGTCCCAGCGTGCCCGAGAGGAACAACAGCGGCACGAACACCACGCACGAGGTCAGCGTGGCCGTGCTCATCATCGGCAGGATGCCGGCGATGCGGTGCAGCGCCAGCTCGCGGCGCTGGCCGGTGTCGCCGTGCAGGTCGTGCAGGCCGCGCTCCACCACCACGATGGCATGGTCCACCAGTGCGCCGATCGCGGCGGCCAGGCCGCCCAGGGTCATGATGTCCAGTCCGTAGCCGAGCATGCGCAGCACCACGAACGCCGCCGCCAGCGACAGCGGCACCACGGTCAGCACCGCCAGCGCGCCGTCCAGACGGCCCAGGAACAGCAGCACCACCAGCAGCGCGATGGCGCTGCCCAGCCCCAGCGCCACCCACACGTCGTGCAGGCTGCCGCTGATCAGCCCGCTGAGGTCGTACACGCGCACCAGATGCACGCCGGCCGGCAGTTGCGCGCGCAGTTGCACGATGCGCGCGTGCAACGCGTGCGCCACCGCCACCTCGTCGGCGCCGGCCTGGGCCTGCACGTCGATCAGCAGGGCATGCCGCCAGCCGGCCACCGCGGCGTCGCGCTGCAGCGGCGGCGGGGCAATGGCCACCGTGCCCAGCGCGCCCAGCGCGACCGGCGCGCGGCTGCCGTCGGCGGACGGCGGTCCCAGCGGCAGGGTCAGCGCGCGCAGCGCCGCCAGCGTGGGTGGACGCGGCGTGGCGGCCACCACGAACTGCTGGTTCCAGGCGCGCAGCACGCCGCCGAAGTACGGCCCCTGCGCGGCCTGCAGCGCGGCCACCACCTGTGCGGCATCCACGCCGTGCTCGGCCAGCCTCCGCGCATCCAGCGTGATGCGCACCTCCGGCCAGCCGCGCCCGGTCCACACCACGCGGTACACGCCGTCCAGGCCCAGCAGCGCCGGACGCACGTGGAAGGCGAAGGTGGGCATCATCATCGCGCTGTCCATGCGGTTGGACACCAGCGCGTATTCGGCGAACGGATACACGTTGGGTGCCATCAGATGCACCGACATCGTGGCGCCGGGCGGCAGCGCGATGTGCGCCAGCCGTGCCTGCAGCATCAGGTAGGCGGTCTGCGCATCGATGCCCTGATCGAAGTACACATGCAGCTTGGACAGGCCGTAGCCGGTCTGCGAACGCACCAGACGCACGCCCGGTTCGCCCTTCGCGGCCTGCTCCAGCGGCAGCGTCACCGCGTCCTCCATGGCGCGCACCGGCAGGTTGCCGGCATTGACCAGCACGGTGACCTTGGGAAAATCGATGTTGGGGAAGATGCTCTCGGGCAGCGCGTGCAGCGCGTACCAGCCCGCCCCCAGCAGCAGCAGCGAGGCCAGCAGCAGCGAAGCGCGGTTGTCCCAGAGGAATTCGAGATAGCGCCGCATCATGGGCGCACCGTCACCGGCGTGCCCCCGCGCAGCCGGGTGGCCCCGGCGACGACCACCTGTGCCCGCAGGCCCAGCGCGCCGCGCACCCAGCACCAGCCGGCGTGGGCCGCCAGCACCTGTACCGGCACCGCCTGCGCACGCCCCGCGCGCACCACGAACACCCGCGTGCGCGCCCCTTCACCGACCAGCGCCGCATCCGGCACGCGCCACGCCGGCGCGCGCGCGCGGGCCAGTTCCAGCCACAGCCACTGGCCCGGCAGCAACCCGTTGGGGACCGCCAGGTCGACGTAGACGGGCACCATCCCCGCCGCGCGCGCACTGCCGCCCAGCGAGCGCACCGTACCAGTGCCGTGCAGCCCGCCGCGCGTACGCCAGCGCACCGGGGCGCCCACGCGCAGCGCGCGCGCCTGCGCTGGCGTCAGCGCCGCGCGCGCCCACAACTGGCCGCGGCCCAGCAGCGTGGCCACCGGCGTGCCGCGATACACCACGGTGCCGGCGCCGACCGTATAGGCCAGCGTGCCGGCAAACGGCGCGCGCAGCACCGACTGGTCGGCCTGGTGCCTCAGCGCGCGCAGCGCGGCACGCGCCTGCTGCAGACGCACCTGCGCCTGATCCAGCGTCTGCTGCGCGGCCAGCCCGCGGTCGATCAGCGCCTGCTGGCGATGCAGATCGGTCCGCGCCAGTCCCGCGGCGGCCTGCGCGGCACGGATCTGGGCGGCCAGCCCCGCCACCACCACGCGCGCCACCACCGCGCCCGCCGGCACCTCGCCGGCCGCCAGGAAGGGGCCGACCACACGGCCGGTGTAGGGCGCCGCCAGCGTGGTGTGATCGGCGCTCTCCACGCGCGCCAGCACGCGCAGCGTGTCCCGCCAGGGGGCCGCGGACACCGTGCGCACCCGTACCGGTACCGGTGCCGCAGCAGGCGTCGCGGCCGCTGCGGCCCCTGCCGCTAGCAGGCCCAGCAGCAGCCCGAGGCCGCGGCAGAAGACTGGTCCGCGGACCGGATCGTTGTCGATGCTCATGCTGCATTCGACCATAACGGCGGCGATTCCTCCGTGGACACGATCTCGCAGAAGAATTACCGATCCGTAAGAATGCCGACCGACATCCTCAAGACGGCACGGGTTTACCGAAACGTGAGGGCTCCGCACGGGCGCGCACGTCCGGCACAGAGCAGGATAGCCGCCGTGCGGCGACGATTGCGCCGCGACGGGAGAACGCCATGACGCGTGCGCTGCGGACCATCGTCCTGCTGCTGGGCATGCTGGCGGTGCCGCTGGCACGAGCCGGCGGCGGCCCGCTGGGCATCGACCACCGCCTGGCCTATGACAACGGCGGCATCTGGAGGCGCAGCTATCAGGTCGATCTGGCCTACTGCGAAGCTCTGTGCACGCTGGCCGCGGCCAGCCTCGAGGGCGGCCAGACGCGCTTCGGCCGCACGCTCTGGCAGTCGGTGGACGCGATGGCGTTCTCCTCGCTGGCTTCGCAGGGCCTGAAATGGACCTTCGGCCGCGAACGGCCCAGCTACAGCGCCAATCCCAACCTGTGGTTCCAGGGCGGCGCCAGTTTCCCCAGCGGCGAGGTGACCGAAGCCAGCAGCTTCGTGACCCCTTTCATCGCCGAATACCACGCCGATCATCCCTGGGTGTGGGCACTGGCGCTGATCCCCGCCTACGACGCCGAGGCGCGCATGAAGACCTGGGGCCACTGGCAGACCGACGTGCTGGCCGGCGCCCTGCTGGGCACGGGATTCGGCATCTGGGCGCACGAGCGCAAGCAGCCGCTGATCCTCTCCTGGCTGCCCGGCGGGTTCATGGTCGGCTACGCGCACCGCTTCTGATGCGCCGCGTGCCGGCAGGCACGGCGAGGTTCAATCAGTGGCGTGCGCGCCGTTCGCGGCGATCCTTGCGCGCATCGCGCCACTGCAGCCAGGCATAGCGCATCTGCGCGGCCAGCAGCCCCCAGGGACGCAGGGCCGAGGTCAGCCCGTAGCGGTCGAATTCCCGCCAGGCGCCGTCGCCCTGCGCGATCGCCGCTGCCAGCAGCTCGCCGGCCACCGTGGTGGGCGCCAGGCCGTGCCCGCCGAACGCCTGCGCCCACCACAGGCCCGTGCGGTCGCCGCCGATCTGCGGCATCTGGTGGCGTGCGTAGCTCATCAGACCCGACCAGCCGTGGTCCACGCGCACGCCGCGCAGTTGCGGAAACACCTTGAGCATGTCCTGGTACAGCAGGTGGCGGATGCTCTCGGCATCGCGCTGGCGAATGTCGATGCGGCCGCCCCACAGCAGGCGCGTGTCGGCCAGGGGCCGGTAGTAGTCGAAGGCGAAACGTGTGTCGTACACGGCGGCCGCGGTCGTGAGGCAATCGTACAGCCGCGCGCCCAGCGGCTCGGTGACCATCACGTAGGTGGCGATGGGCAGCACCGCGCGATCCACGCGGCGCAGCAACCCGCCGAGATAGCCGCCGCAGGCCAGCAGCACCTGGCGCGCATCCAGACGGCCGCCGCCGGTGTGCAGGCGGAAACCGCCGCCTGGGCGGCGTTCCAGCTTCAGCACGCGCGAGGTCTCGCGCACTTCGGCTCCCTGCTGCACCGCCGCACGCGCCAGTCCGCGCGCGTAGGCCAGCGGATCGAGGTGCATGGCGTTGGGTTCGTACAGCGCGCCGTGGTAGCGGCTGCTGCGCACCCATTCGCGCAGGGCATCGGCCTCCACCGGCTGCCACTCGGCACCCAGACGCGCCAGTTGCGCGCGGCGCCGCTCCAGCACGCGCGGATCGCGGAACCAGTTGGCCCACAGCACGCCGGCGTCGACCGGATCGCAGCCGATCTCGTAGTGCTGCACGCGACGGCGCACCAGATTCACGCCCTGCACGCTGGCCTGGTAGAGCGCACGCGCGCGGGCCTCGCCCAGTTGGCGCAGCAGTGCATCCTCGCCCAGCGAGTAGCCGGCGAAGACGAATCCGCCGTTGCGGCCGGAGGCGCCGAAGCCGATGCGCTCGGCTTCCAGCAACACGATGCCGCGCTGGCCGCGTTCGGCCAGGCCCAGCGCGGTGTTCAGCCCGGCGTAGCCGCCGCCGACGACGGCCACCTCGGCCTCGACCTGGCCGGTCAGCGCCGGATAGGCCGGCACCGCCGCGGCACGCGCCTCGTAGTAACTGGCCGCCGGCAGCACCGCGCTTCTCATGCCGGCGCTTCCGTGGCCCGCAGCGCCTGGTCCAGGTCGGCGATCAGCACGTCGCTGTCCTCCAGCCCGATGGACAGGCGGATCAGTTGCGGCGGTGCGCGGCCGGACCTCTGCACGAGCGGCGCACCCGCCGGCAGGAAGGCCGCCAGCGGACACACCAGCGACTCGTGACCGCCCCAGGAAACGGCCAGCAGGAAGCGCCGCAACGCATTGCAGAATCGCTCGATGGCCGCGCCATCGGCGTTTTTCAGCGCGAAGGAGACCAGCCCGGAGGACGCGCGCAGCTGCTTCTCGACCAGCGCACGCTGCGGATGATCGGGCGCATGCGGATACCACACCCGCGCCACGCGCGGATGCGCGGCCAGGAACGCGGCCACCGCGGGCGTGGTCTGGGCCACGCGCTGCATGCGCAGCTTCAGCGTGCGCAGTCCGCGCAGCAGCAGCGCGGCATCGTGCGGACCGGGTACCGCGCCCAGCGTCATGAACGGACCGCGGAACACGCGCTCGATCAGCGCACGCGATCCGCACAATGCGCCGGCCACTACGTCGCTGTGGCCGCCGATGTACTTGGTGGCCGAGTGCGCCACCAGATCGATGCCCAGTGCCAGTGGCGACTGGTTGAGCGGACTGGCGTGGCTGTTGTCGCACAGCGTGAGAATGCCGCGGGGCCTCGCCAGTGCGGCGATGGCCTCGAGATCCTGCAACTCGTAGGTGAGCGAGTTGGGCGACTCCAGCACGATCAGCCGCGTCTGCGGCCGCAACGCCGCCTCGACCTGCGCGGTGTCGGCGGCGTCCACGAAACTGTGCGACACACCGAAGCGGGCCAGCAGGTCGGCCAGCAGCGCGCGCGTCCAGCCGTAGGGTTTCTGCACGCACACGACGTGGTCGCCGGCGCCCGTGCAGGCGATCACGCCGGCGGCGATGGCCGCGGCGCCGGAGGCGAACACCAGACTGTCCTCGGCTCCTTCCAGCGCGGCCAGCTTGCGGCGCAGGATCTGCACGGTGGGGTTGCTGCCGCGCGTGTAGAGCGGGGCGTCCATCTCGTGCAGCGCGGCCTCGCGCATGGCCGCCACCGTGGGGAAGGTGAAGATCGAGCTCTGCAGCACTGGCGGCGCCACCGCGCCGAAATACTGCCGGCGTTCCTCGCCCAGGTGGTTGAGGATCCAGTCCAGGTCCATCAGCCGGACGCCGCGGCACCCACCAGCGGCGCCAGTTCCGGATCTTCCCGCGCCAGCGCCAGCGTGGCGCGCACCAGCCCGGCCTTGGTGCCGCAATCGAAGCGCGTGCCCTCGAAGCGATAGGCCAGCACCTCGCGCTCGTGCAGCAGCGCCTCGATGGCGTCGGTGAGCTGGATCTCGCCGCCGCTGCCCGGCGCGGTGGTGCGCAGCAGCTCGAAGACGCGTCCGGGCAGCACGTAGCGGCCGACGATGGCGAGATTGGAGGGCGCCTCCTCGGGCCGCGGCTTTTCCACCACGTAACGCAGCCGCGCAGCGCGCTCGCTGATCGGCTCGGCATCGACAATGCCGTATTTGTGCGTCTGCGCGCGCGGCACCTCTTCCACCGCCACCACCCCGCAGCCGCGCACGGCGGCCAGCTCGGCCATCTGCTTCAGCGCGCCGGCATGCGGAGTGCGGATCAGGTCGTCCGGCAGGATCACGCCGAAGGGCTCGTCGCCGATCACCGGTGCCGCGCACATCACCGCGTGGCCCAGGCCGCGCGCCTCGGGCTGGGTGACGAACACGCAGCGCACATGCGCGGGCAGCACGCTGCGCACGATCTCCAGCAGATCGGTCTTGCCGGCCTCTGCCAGCTTCTGTTCGAGCTCATAGGCGGCGTCGAAGTAGTCGGCGATAGCGTGCTTGTAGCGGTTGGTCACGAACACCAGGGTGTCGGCTCCCGCCTCCACCGCCTCGTCCACCGCGTACTGGATCAGCGGGCGGTCCAGCACCGGCAGCATTTCCTTGGCCACCACCTTGGTGGCGGGCAGGAAGCGCGTGCCCAGACCGGCGACCGGAAAAACCACCTTGTGCAAATGACGGCTCATGCCGGGTCTCCCTGTTGCGGGGCGGTGCGGCCGGTGCGGGCGAACGGCAGCACGGTGGCCGCGGCGTCACCGGCGTCGCTGCGGAAACCGGGCAGCAGCGCGGCCAGCACGCGCTCTAGCGCCGGCTGGTCGAACGCCGCCACCGCCTCGGCGGCGCGCGCCAGGTGGGCATCCAGCCAGTCTGCCCCGACCGCACGCGGTGCGGCCAGGAACAGCTTGGGATGCCCGGTCGGCGCATAGTCTTCCTGCGCATGGAACAGCTCTTCGAACAGCTTCTCGCCCGGGCGCAGGCCGGTGTAGACGATGGCGATGTCGCGTCCCGGCTGGCGACCGGAGAGGCGGATCATCTGCTCGGCCAGTTCCTGGACGCGCACCGGCTCGCCCATGTCCAGCGCGAAGATGTCGCCGCTGCGTCCCTGCACCGCCGCCTGCAGGATCAGCTGGCAGGCCTCGGGTATGGTCATGAAATAGCGGGTCACCTCGGGGTGGGTGACGGTGACCGGTCCGCCGTGCGCGATCTGCTCGCGGAACAGCGGCACCACCGAGCCGGCCGAATCCAGCACGTTGCCGAAACGCACCGTCACGAAGGCGCTGCGCGGATGGCGCTGCGCCTCGGCCTGGCACACCATCTCGGCGATGCGCTTGCTGGCGCCCATGACGCTGGTGGGATTGACCACCTTGTCGGTGGACACCAGCACGAAGCTGCGCACGCCGGCCTCGCCGGCGGCCCGCGCCAGCGTGCGCGTGGCCAGCACGTTGTTGCGCAGCGCCTGCCGCAGCTGGTCCTGCAGCAGCGGCACGTGTTTGTAGGCCGCCGCGTGCAGCACCACCTGCGCGCGCGCGCGCTGCAATGCATGGCGTACCGCTGCGGGATCGCCGCAGTCGCCCAGCAGTGGCTGCAGCAGCAAATCGGGAAACGCGGTGCGCAGTTCGCGGGCGATGCGGTACAGGTTGTACTCGCTGGACTCCAGCAGGGTCAGCGAGGCCACCCCCAGGCGCGCCGTCTGGCGGCACAATTCGCTGCCGATCGAGCCGCCGCCGCCGCTGACCAGCACGTGCTGTCCGGCGAAGCCGGCCCGCACGCGGTCCCAGTCCAGATCGATCGGCTCACGCCCCAGCAGATCCTCGATGGCCACCGGTTTCAGCTCGTTGGGCTGGGCGCGGCCGCTGAGAATGTCCTCGAAACGCGGCAGCGTGCGAAACGGTACGCCGGCACGTTCGCACTGGCCGACGATGCGCCGCATCTGCGCACCGCTGGCGGACGGGATGGCGATCAGCAGCATCTCGGCGCCGCTGGCCTGCACCAGCCGCGGCAGTTCGGCCAGCGTGCCCAGCACCGGCACCCCCTGCACACGCGCCCCGCGCAGCGCCGGCGCGTCATCGACGAAGCCGGCCACGCGGTACTGGCCGTCGCGGCGCAGATCGCGCAACAGCGCGTCGCCGGCGCGGCCGGCACCCACCACCAGCACGCAGCGCGAATTGCGCGCTCCGAACAACTCCGGGCGGCTGTCCTTCCACCAGCGGTACAGCAGGCGCGGCGCACCCAGCAGGAACGCCAGGATCAGCGGGTAGAGAAACAGCACCGAGCGCGGCACGCCCGCCAGGCGGTCCAGCAGGAACAGCGCGACGCCCACCAGCGCCGTGCCCAGCGCGCAGGCGCGCGCGATGTTCCACAGATCGGGGACGCTGGCGAAGCGCCAGAGCCCACGATACAGCCCGGTCCAGGCGAACACCGCGCCCTGCACCAGCAGCACCACCGCGAATTCGCGCAGCGGGAAATGGGCGATACCGGCGTGGTCCAGCTGGTAGCGCAGCAGCTTGGCCAGCCACCAGGCCAGTGCCACCATGCCGAGGTCGTGCAGCACTACCGCGGCGCGCGGGTGCAGCACTCCGATCCGGATCCTAGGCAGGCGCATGGCGATTCCGTCGACGACGCGGGGCGCGGCGGCAGGCGCGCTTGCCCAGCCACCACAGGGCGCCCGCCAGCATATACAGCGCCGACGCCATCCACCAGCCCAGTGCCGGCCGGCGTTGCGCCAGCAGCGCCAGCGGCAGCGCCAGCAGCACGTTCCAGGACGCATAGACCAGCAGCGGCAGCGCATGCGTGCGACCGGCGCGCGCCAGCCACTGGTACAGGTGCTCGCGGTGCGGCTGCCACCAGCGCCGCCCGCGCAGCATGCGCGAGAGCAGCGTGGCCGTGGCATCCACCGCGAACGCCGAAACCAGCAGCAGCGCGGCCGGCAGCGTCCACGCCGCACGCGCCGCGCCGGCGAGAGCCAGTGCCGCCACCATCAGGCCGAGGGTCGCGCTGCCGACGTCGCCCAGGAAGATGCGCGCCCGCGGCAGCGGCAGGTTGAACGGCAGGAACCCGGCCACCGCGGCCGCCAGCAGCAGTGCCAGTGTCTCCGGCACCCCGGCGTGGGCGCGCGCGGCCAGCAGCGCCATGCCCAGCGCCACCACCAGCACCTGCATAGCCAGCAGGCCGTCGCTGCCATCCATGAAGTTGTGCAAATTGACCGACCAGGCGATGGCCAGCACCAGCAGCGGCAGCATCGCCAGCGCCAGCACTGGCCCCCAGGCAGCGACCAGCAGCGGCCACAGCCCGGCCGTGACCAGGCCCGCGGCCAGCAGGTGGCCCAGCAGCCGCGGCGCGATCCCCAGTCCGCCGTGGTCGTCGCGCGCGCCCAGCAGTGCGGTCAGCAACAGCGCCGGCCACCACGTCAACAGCCAGCGTGCCGGCACCGCGACACCGGCGGCGGGCAGCAGCGGCAGGCCCACCAGCAGCGCCGCCACGACACCGGCACCGCCGCCGCGCGGCGTGGGCAGGCGGTGCAGCCGGCGCTGCCCGGGCGCGTCCAGCAGGCCGCGCCGGCGCGCGTAGCCGATCATCACCAGCGCCAGCAGCGCCGCCAACACCAGCACCAGGGCCAGCAGCGCACCCAGCGCGGTCCGGGCCGCCGGGTTCATGCGCCGGTGGCGCCGTGCACCGGCCGCAGCGAACTCCAGTTCTTGCAACTGGGGCACTGCCAGTGGTGCGCGCGCGCGCCGAAGCCGCAGTGGGTGCAGCGGTACAGGGCCTGGCCCTCCAGCAGCGCCGCGGTGAGATCGCGCAGCAGCCGCAGATTGGCCTCGACGTCGCCCGCGCCTTCCAGCGTGGTGTCCATCAACTGCACCAGCCCGCGCACCGAGGGCCGTTGCCGCAGTTGCCCGCTGAGAAAGCCCACGGCACGGGTGTGACCGTCGCGACGCGCATAGATGCGGGCCAGCGCCAGCACCGGGGAAACGCCTTCGTACCGCGCCACGATGCTACCCAGCACCTGTTCGGCACGCGCCATCTGCTGGGCACGCGCGTAGGCGTCCAGCAGTGCCGGCAGGATCTCGGGGACGTAGTCAAGGTCGGCCTCCAGCGCCTGCTCGTAGGCCGAGATCGCGGCCGCGGGATCGGACGCCATCGCGGCGAAACGGCCGCGCAGCATCCACGCGCGCACGAATCCCGGCCGCGCCGCGAACGCCTGCCCGAGATGCTCCTCGGCCTCCTGCAGGGCGCCGTGGGCATGGGCCCGCTCGGCCAGCTCGCAGTAGAAATGCGCGATCTGCAGCGACTGCGGCTCGCCGGATGTCTCCTCCAGGCGCCGCGCATACAGGATGGCCTTGTGCCAGTCGCGCTCGTGCTGGCAGATGGCGATCAGATGGCGCAGCGCCGAGGGCGCCTGCGCGTTCATCGCCACCAGGTCGGCAAACAGGGTCTCGGCACGGTCCAGCAGCCCGGCGCGCATGTAGTCCTCGCCCAGCTCCAGCAGCGCCATGGTCTTGAGGTCTTCGCCCAGGTTGGGGCGCGCGATGAGATGCTGGTGCACGCGGATGGCGCGGTCCACCTCGCCGCGGCGGCGGAACAGATTGCCCAGCGCCAGGTGCGTCTCCAGCGTGTCGCGGTTGGCCTCGGCCAGCTTCAGGAATTCCTCGATGGCCTTGTCCGGCTGCTCGTTGAGCAGGTAGTTCAGGCCGCGGAAATAGCTCGAGGAGAGGTCGTCGCGGCGCACTGCCGAACGCTGCACGCCCGCGCGGCGCGCGCTCCACCACCCGGAGAGGAAGGCCACCGGCAACAGCAGGAACAGCAGCAGCAGCGGATTCATGCAGGGCCGTTGCCGTCCCGGCGGCGGTTGCGGCCACCGACGCGCGACAGGCCGCGACCCAGCCAAGCGCTCAGCCCGCCCAGCAGCCAGCCCAGTACCAACACCGCCAGCAGCGTCACGCCCTTGGGCAGATCCGGCTGCGCGAGCAGGAAGTCGTAATGCACGCTGCCGCCATTGAGCGCCGCGAAAGCGGCACCCAGCAGCGCGAAGAGCAGCAGCACGGCGGCGATGAGAAAGCGCATGGTGTGTCCCTCGGCCAGACTTTAGCAGGGTGGCCGCACATCGCAGGCGCGGTGCTCAGCCGCCGTTGACGCGCTCGCGCAGTTCCTTGCCGGGCTTGAAGTGCGGCACGTGCTTGCCCGGCAACGCCACCGCCTCTCCGGTCTTGGGGTTGCGTCCCAGGCGCGGCGCGCGGTAGTGCAGCGAAAAGCTGCCGAAACCGCGCACTTCGATGCGCTCGCCGTCGGCCAGGGCGTCGGTCATCTGGTCGAGCACGTGGCGCACGCCGATTTCGACATCGGCAGGCCCCAGGTGCGGCTGGCTGCGCGCCAGCGCTTCGATGAGATCGGATTTGGTCATGGCGGTCACGCGGCGGCGGGCCGATGCCCGCCGCCCACAGAGTCGTACGGTGGTCAACCCTTGTTCATCTGTTCCTTCAGCAGCGCGCCCAGCTTGGTGGTGCCGCCGGTGTTGCTCTGGTACTCGGCCAGCGCCTCCTGCAGTTCCGCCTCGTCCTTGGCGCGGATCGACAACTGCATCTGCCGGCCCTTGCGGTCCATGCCGATGAACTTGGCCTCGATGCGATCGCCCACCTTCAGGTGCTGGGTGGCATCCTCGACGCGTTCCTTGGCGATGTCGTTGGCGCGCACGTAGCCCTCGACGCCGTCCTCCAGCGCGACCAGCGCGCCCTTGGCGTCCACTTCCTTGACCACGCCGTTGACGATGCTGCCACGCGGATGGCTGGCCATGAACTGGCCGAACGGATCCTGCTCCATCTGCTTGATGCCCAGGCTGATGCGCTCGCGTTCCGGGTCGACCGCCAGCACCACGGCATCCAGCTCGTCGCCCTTCTTGAAATTGCGTACCAGATCCTCGCCGGTGCTGTTCCAGGAGATGTCCGAGAGGTGCACCAGACCGTCGATGCCGCCATCCAGGCCGATGAAGATGCCGAAGTCGGTGATCGACTTGATGGCTCCGCGCACCCGGTCGCCTTTCTTGTGGACGGCGGCGAAGGTCTCCCAGGGGTTGGCGCGCGTCTGCTTGATGCCCAGCGAGATGCGGCGGCGCTCCTCGTCGACGTCGAGCACCATCACCTCGGTCTCGTCGCCCACCTGCACCACCTTGGCGGGGTTGACGTTCTTGTTGGTCCAGTCCATCTCGGAAACGTGCACCAGGCCTTCCACGCCCGGTTCCAGCTCGACGAAGCAGCCGTAATCGGTGACATTGCTGACCTTGCCGAACAGGCGGCTGCCCACCGGGTAGCGGCGCGCGATGTTGACCCAGGGATCGTCGCCCAGCTGCTTCAGGCCCAGGCTGACGCGGTTGCGCTCGCGATCGAACTTCAGCACGCGCACTTCGAGCTCGTCGCCGACGTTGACCACCTCGGAGGGATGGCGCACGCGCTTCCACGCCATGTCGGTGATGTGCAGCAGGCCGTCGATGCCGCCGAGGTCGACGAAGGCGCCGTAGTCGGTGAGATTCTTGACCACGCCCTTCAGCACCGCGCCTTCCTGCAGGCGTTCGAGCAGCTGTTCACGTTCGGCCGAGAACTCGCTCTCCACCACCGCGCGACGGCTGACCACGACGTTGTTGCGCTTGCGGTCGAGCTTGATCAGCTTGAACTCGAGATCTTTGCCTTCCAGATAGGCCGGATCGCGCACCGGACGCACGTCCACCAGGGATCCGGGCAGGAACGCGCGCACGTCCTTGATGTCGACGGTGAAGCCGCCCTTGACCTTGCCGGTGATGCGGCCGGTGATGGCGGTGTTGTTGGTGAAAGCCTCCTCGAGCTCGTCCCATACCATCGACCGCTTGGCCTTCTCGCGCGAGAGCTTGGTCTCGCCGGTGCCGTTCTCGATGGCGTCCAGTGCCACCTTGACCTCGTCGCCGACCTTGACGTTGATCTGGCCCTCGTCGTCGCGGAACTCCTCGATCGGGATGATGCCCTCGCTCTTGAGGCCCGCGTTGATGACGACGATATCGGAGCGTACGTCGACGACCGTGCCCAGCACGATGGATCCGGGCTTGAGCCTGGTCAGGGTCTGGCTCTTCTCGAACAGCTCGGCAAAACTCTCAGTCATGGGTTTGTCCGCAGGGTTGAAACCCGCATCCGCACGGGCGCAACCTGGTTGTGGGCGCCGCAGCGCCGTTGAAAACCGCCCTCGCGGGCGGGCCTTGCGCACCACCGCGGCTCAATGCCCCGGCAGCAACGCCAGAATCCTCTCGACCACCACCTCGACCGTGACGCCGGTGGTGTCCACCACCACGGCATCGGGCGCGGGGATGAGCGGGGCCACGGCGCGCTGCGCATCGCGCGTGTCGCGCGCCTCGATTTCCCGCAACAGGTCGGCAAGTGTAACCTTCAGGCCCTTGTCCTTCAACTGCTTATGACGCCTGCGCGCGCGCTCGGCCGCACTGGCGGTGAGGAACACCTTGGTCGCCGCATCCGCGAAGACCACCGTACCCATGTCGCGTCCGTCGGCCACCAGTCCGGGCGGCCGGCGGAATCCGCGCTGCTTCGCGAGCAGCGCAGCACGCACCCCGGGGATGGCGGCGATGGCCGAGGCGGCCGCGCCGCAGGTTTCGGTGCGGATCTCGGCGGAAACGTCCACGCCGTTGACCAGCACGCGCGTCTGGTCGCCGTCCGCGGCGTCGCGGAAGTCGATGCGCGTGCGTGCGGCGCAACGCGTCACGGCGTCGGCATCGGTGAGCTCGATGCCGGCCAGCGCGGCCGCGTAGCCCACGGCGCGATACAGCGCACCGGAATCGAGCAGATGCCAGCCCAGGCGGGCCGCAAGCAGGCGGCTGATGGTGCCCTTGCCCGAACCGGAGGGACCATCGAGGGTGAGCACGGGCACGGCAGCAGTCATGGCGAGGACGGTGCAGACTCCGGCAGTCTAGCGGGCCGCCGCGTTCAGGCGCTTGCGAAATCGAAGGCCAGCACCTCGGCGATGCCGGCCGCGCCGGCCAGGTGCATCAGCAGGCGGTCCATACCCAAGGCCACGCCGGCGCAATCGGGCATCGCGCCCAACGCCCGCAGCAGGCGTTCGTCCAGCGGCATTTCCTCCAGCCCGCGCGCGCGCCGGCGTTCGTTGTCGGCCAGAAAACGCCGCCGCTGCTCGCCGGCATCGTCGAGCTCGTGATAGCCGTTGGCCAGCTCCTGCGGGCCCAGATACACCTCGAACCGCTCCGCCAGGGGAGG
This sequence comes from Pseudomonadota bacterium, assembly GCA_021792975.1. Taxonomy (GTDB): domain Bacteria; phylum Pseudomonadota; class Gammaproteobacteria; order Xanthomonadales; family Rhodanobacteraceae; genus Metallibacterium. The sequence goes on from JAJYTR010000024.1 coordinate 28,743, forward strand.
ATCGCCGGGCCGCACGCGCGCCAGCGCGCACTGGCTGGCCGGGTAATCGTGCAGCACGGTGATGCGGCCGGCCGGCAGCGCCGGCTGGATGCGGTGGGTCAGCAGCAGGTCCAGCCAGTCGTCGCGGTCCAGCGCGACCGGGTCCACCTGGACCGCACCCAGCGCCGCGCGCAGGCGATCCACGGGGTCGCGGTGCACATCCACACCGACGGTCCGTGCGAACAGTTCGGCATAGCCCAGCACCTCGACCTCGGCGTGCCGTCCCACCATCGCCAGCGCCTGCTGCACCAGTTCCACCGCTTCCAGCGCCAGGCGTCGCACATCCCAGCCCACGCGGTACCACTCCAGCAGGGTGAACTCGGGGTTGTGGCGCAGCCCCGCCTCGCCGTCGCGGAACACGCGGCCCAGCTCGTAGCAGTCGCCCACGCCAGCCGCCAGCAGGCGCTTGAGCGGAAATTCGGGCGAGGTCCGCAGCCAGCGTACGGGCGGGCCGGCATCGATGTGGCCATGGAAGCGCGTGCCGAAGCTGCGGATGTTGGGGTCGGTATTGGCCGCTGCGGAAAGAATGGGCGTTTCCACCTCCAGCACGCCGCGTTCGGCGAAGAACGCGCGGACCCGCGCGTACAGGCGCGCGCGCAGCGCCAGGCGCTGCCGCGGCGCGCTGGCGACGGGCGCGGCCACTCAGGAGGTGACCCGTGACCAGAACGCGCGCACGCCGTCGATGAACGACTGCGCACGCGGCGAGTGCCGGCCGGACTCGCCGCCGGCCAGGCTGGCATCGAACCGTTCCAGCAGCTCGCGCTGTTCGCGGGTCAGCCGCACCGGTGTCTCCACCACGATGTGGCAGACCAGATCGCCGGCACGCCCGCCGCGCACCGGGCGCACCCCGCGGCCGCGCATGCGGATCACCTGCCCGGCCTGGGTTTCCGGCGGCACGTCCAGGGTGACCTCGCCGTCCAGCGTCGGCACCATGATGGCGGCACCCAGCGCCGCCTGCGCCATGCGCACCGGCACCTCGCAGTGCAGATCCTCGCCTTCGCGCTGGAAGATCGGGTGCGGGCGCACGTGTACTTCGACGTACAGATCGCCGGGCGGTATGCCCGCCGGTCCGGGCTCACCCTGACCGGACAGCCGCACGCGGTCGCCGCTGTCCACCCCCGCTGGAATGCGCACCTCCAGCGTGCGCACGCGCTGCACGTGCCCCTCGCCGCGGCATTCGCGGCAGGGGTTCTGTACCACCTGGCCGCTGCCGCGGCACTGCGGACAGGGCTGCTGCACCGAAAAGATGCCGTTCTGCATGCGCACGCGGCCCTGGCCGCGGCAGGTCGGGCAGCGGCTGCTGCGGCCATCGGCCGAACCGGTGGCACCGCAGGCCGCGCAAGGCACGATACCGGGCACCTCGATGGTCCTGGCGCAGCCGAACACCGCGTCCTCGAGATCGAGGTCCAGCAGATAGCGCAGGTCGCCGCCTCGCCGCTGCCGTGTCGCGCCGCCGAAGATGTCGGCGAACAGATCGCCGAACATGTCGCCCATGTCGCCGAAGCCGGCGGCGGAGAATCCGGCGCCCGTCTCGAACGCGGCGTGGCCGTGGCGGTCGTACTGCGCCCGCCGGGCGCCGTCGCACAGCACCTCGTAGGCTTCCTTGGCCTCCTTGAACTTCTCCTGCGCCGCGGGATCATCGGGGCAGCGGTCCGGGTGGCACTTCATCGCCAGGCGCCGGAACGCCTTCTTGATCTCGTCCTCGCCCGCGTTGCGCGGCACGCCCAGGACTTCGTAGTAATCGCGTTTGCTCATGGGCGTGCGTCGGAGAATCGGCGTATCCCAACGCGAAACGGGAAGTCGCTGCCGGCTCCCCGTCGCGCGTCCGCGGTGGAGCGCTTACTTCTTGTCCTTGACTTCGGTGAATTCGGCATCGACCACGTCGTCCTGCGCGCTGCCGGCCGTGCCTGCACCGCGATCGGCACCGGCATCCGGTGCGGCGCCGCCCGATGCAGCGGCGGCGTACAGCGAAGCGGCGGCCTGTTCCACCGCCTGCGTACGCGCCTCGATGCGCGCCTGGTCGTCGCTCTTCATGGCGTCTTCGAGATCCTTCAAGGCCGCCTCGACGGCACCGATCTGCTCGCCCGGAATCTTGCCGCCGTGCTCCTTGATCGCACTGCGGGTGGCATGCAGCACCTGGTCGGCCTTGTTGCGCGCGCCCACCAGCTCGTGGAACTTGCGGTCCTCCTCGCGGTGCGCTTCGGCGTCGGCCACCATGCGCCTGATTTCCTCGTCGGACAGGCCCGAGCCGGCCTTGATCTCGATCTTCTGCTCCTTGCCGGTGTTCTTGTCCCTGGCCGAGACGTGCAGGATGCCGTTGGCGTCGATGTCGAAGGCGACCTCGATCTGCGGCATGCCGCGCGGCGCGTTCTGGATACCGGCCAGATCGAACTTGGCCAGCGATTTGTTGAAGCGTGCCTGCTCGCGCTCGCCCTGCAGCACGTGCACGGTCACCGCGGACTGGTTGTCCTCGGCGGTGGAGAACACCTGCGATGCCTTGGTGGGGATGGTGGTGTTCTTCTCGATCAGCTTGGTCATCACGCCGCCCAGGGTCTCGATGCCCAGCGACAGCGGGGTGACGTCCAGCAGCAGCACGTCCTTGACCGCGCCGCTGAGCACGCCGCCCTGGATGGCCGCGCCCACGGCGACGGCCTCGTCCGGGTTGACGTCCTTGCGCGGCTCCTTGCCGAAGAAGTCCTTCACCGCCTCCTGCACCTTGGGCATGCGCGTCATGCCGCCGACCAGGATCACCTCGCTGACGTCGGACACCTTGAGGCCGGCGTCGTTGATGGCGATGCGGCAGGGCTCGATGGTCTTCCGCACCAGGTCCTCGACCAGCGCCTCCAGCTTGGCGCGGGTGAGCTTGATGTTGAGGTGCTTGGGGCCGCTGGCGTCGGCGGTCACGTAGGGCAGGTTGACGTCGGTCTGCTGCGCGCTGGACAGCTCGATCTTGGCGCGCTCGGCGGCGTCCTTCAGGCGCTGCAGCGCCAGCGGATCCTTGCGCAGGTCGATGCCCTGCTCCTTCTGGAATTCCTCGACCAGGTAGTCGATCACGCGCTTGTCGAAGTCCTCGCCGCCCAGGAAGGTGTCGCCGTTGGTGGCCAGCACCTCGAACTGCTTCTCGCCGTCGACCTCGGCGATCTCGATGATCGACACGTCGAAGGTGCCGCCGCCGAGATCGTACACGGCGATCTTGCGGTCCTTGC
>JAJYTR010000073.1 GCA_021792975.1 Pseudomonadota bacterium
CTGCTGCCCGATCCGCAGCTCTCCGCCAGCGCCGACCATCCCACCACGCCCGGCTACAGCCAGGCCTGGAGCCTGGGCTTCAGCGAGGATCTCGCCTGGCTGCTCACCCGCGGCGCCACGCTGGACGCGGCGCGCGCCGACCACGCCGCGCGCGTGCTGCAGATCGCCTGGCAAGGCTGGCTGCTGTCGCAGCGCACCGCCGGCGATTACATCGACCTGTGGTCCGCGCAGCAGCGCGTGACGCTGCTGCGGCGCCAGGTGCGGGACGCACGCCAGCGCGAAGCGGCCTATTCGCGCGCGCTGCAGCGCCGCGACGTGACGCTGGAGAACGCCGCCGCCAGCCTGGTCACGCTGGCCGGCGCGCAGTCGCAGCTGGCGCAGGCCGAACAGGCCGCCGCCGCCGCGCGCGCGGCGCTGGACGGCGACCTCGGCGTGGCCCCGCAGGCGCGCTACGCGCTGGCCGCGCCGGTGCCGCCGGCATTGCCCGGCACGCGGCAACTGGACACCGCGCTGGCGGCGCTGCCGCGCACGCGGCCCGACCTGCTGGCCCTGCGCGCCGCCGCGCAGGCGCGCGACGCGCAATTCCGCGCCGCGGTGCTGGCGCAGTTCCCCGGCCTCAGCGTCAGTCTCAACCGCGCCTCCGACACCAGCCGCGTGCAGAGCACCGGGGTGGGCATCAGCCTCAACCTGCCGCTGCTGGGCGGGGCGCAGGTGCGCGCGCGCATCGCCGGGGCCACCCGCGATGCCGCCTACGCGCAGTATCAGGCGCGTCTGGATGCCGCCGCGCGCGAGGCGCGGGCGCTGGATGTGCAGTTGCGCCTGATCGCGGCGCAGCGCGCGCAACTGGCGCAGCGGCTGCCGCAACTGCGCGAGCTGGCCGCGCACGCCGACCGCGCCTTCGCCGCCGGCGCCCTGAACGGCACCACCTGGGCCACCGTGCAGCAGAACCTGATCGCGCGCGAACTGGAGCTGATCAACCTCACCGCCAGCCAGAACAAGGGCCAGGTCGCGCTGGCCGCGCTGCTGGGGCGGGTGCCGCCGGGCGCCGCCGTTCCGACCACCGCCGTTGCCGAGTCCCGCCGATGATGCCGCACCGTCCGCACCGCCTGCTCCCGCTGTTCCTGCTGGCCGCCGCCGGGCTGGCGCGTGCCGGCGGCACCGCGCCCGCGCCCAGCGTGCTGGCGCAGGTGGCGCCGGTACAGCAGCGCACCCTGGAAGAGACGCTGACCGTGTACGGCAAGGTCGAGCCCGACCCCGAGCGCCTGCACGCGCTGACCACGCTGAGCGCGGGCGAGGTGAGCCGGCTGTACGTGGGCCTGGGCCAGCGCGTGGCCAGCGGCCAGCCGCTGCTGGCGCTGGCCACCGCGCCGCAGGCGCGCATGGCCTACGCACAGGCGCGCGCGCGCGTCGACAGCGCGCGCACGCAGCTCGCGCAGACCCGGGATCTGTTCGGAGAGCAGCTGGCCACGCGCGCCGATCTGGCCAACGCGCAGCAGGTGCTGCGCAACGCGCAGGCCGAGCTGGCCTCGCTGCAGGCGCAGGGCGCCGCCGCCGCCGCGCGCGTGCTGCGCGCACCGGAGGCGGCGGTGGTGACGCAGCTGGACGTGACCCCCGGTGCGCTGGTGCAGCCCGGCCAGCCGCTGCTGATGCTGGGCGCCCAGGACCACGTCTGGGTGCGCCTGGGTCTCGAGCCCGAGGATGCCGCACGCGTGCGGCCCGGCATGGCGGTGCGGCTGGTACCGGTGTTCGGCGGCCGCACCACCGCCGGGCGTATCGCGCAGGTGCATGCGGTGATCAATCCGGCCACGCATCTGGTGGACGCCGTGGTGCGGCTGCGCGGCGCCGCCGCCATCGCGCTGGTCCCCGGCAGTTGGATGCGCGGCGTCATCCGCGTGCGCGTACAGCGCGCGCTGGCGGTGCCGCGCGGCGCCGTGCTCAGCGACGCGCAGGGCGACTACGTGTTCGTGGCCGAGCGCGGCCATGCGCGCCGCGTGGCGGTGCGCACCGGCATCGAGCACGGCGGCTGGATCGAGGTGCGCGGCGCCCTGCGCGTGGGCCAACCGGTGGTGATCGCCGGTAACTACGAACTGCACGACGGCATGGCCGTGCGCATCGCCGCGGGGCCGGCGCGATGAAGAACACCCTGGCCGGCTGGCTGCAGCACCACCGGCGCTCGATTCTGTTCCTGATGGCGGTACTCAGCCTGGGCGGGCTGGTGGCGGCGCTGAACATGCCGGTGTCGCTGTTTCCGGCCATCCAGTTCCCGCGCGTGCGCGTGAGCGTGGACGCCGGCGACCGCCCGGCCAGCCAGATGGCCATCGAAGTGACGCGCCCGGTGGAGCAGGCGCTGCGCGGCGTGCCCGGCGTGCAGGCCATCGCGTCCACCTCCAGCCGCGGCACCACCGACATCGACCTGCGCTTCGGCTGGGGCATCGACATCATGCGTGCCGCGCTGCAGGTGGAGGCGGCGCTCAACCAGGTGCGGCCGCAACTGCCGGCCGGCACGCGCTTCAACGTGCGGCCGATGGACCCCACCAAGTTCCCGGTGGTGGCCTACAGCCTCACCTCGCCCACCGCCACGCCGGTGCAGCTGCGCGCCCTCGCCGAATACCAGCTGCTGCCGCTGATCTCCAGCATCCGCGGCGTGCGCGCGGTGCAGATCCAGGGCGGCGCCACCCCGGAGTACCGCGTCAGCGTCGATCCCGCCAAGCTGGCGGCGCTGGGGCTCAGCCTCAGCGACGTCGAGCAGGCGCTGTCGGCCGCCAACGTGGTGCAGGCGGTGGGCAGGCTGGAGCGCGAGGACCGCCTGTACCTGCTGCTCTCGGACACGCGCTTCGCCAACCTCGAGGCCGTGCGCCATACCGTGCTGCGCACCGGCAGCAACGGCGTGGTCGAGCTGGGTGACGTGGCCAGCGTGCGCGAGGCCACGGTGCCGCGCTGGCAGGCCGAGACCGCCAACGGCAAGCCGGCGGTGCTGATCAACGTCTACCAGCAGCTCGGCGGCAACACGGTGGCGATCAGCCGTGACATCGCCAGGGCGCTGGCGGCCTTTCGCGACAAGCTGCCCCGGGACGTGCACATCCACCAGTGGTACGACCAGAGCGGGCTGATCACCGCCTCGGCCGGATCGGTGCGCGACGCCATCCTGCTGGGCGTACTGTTCGCCACGCTGGTGCTGTACGCGTTCCTGCGCAACTGGAAGCTCACGCTGATCGCGATCTTCGTGGTGCCGGCGGTGCTGGCCGCCACCACGCTGCTGCTGCACGCGCTGGGCATGAGCTTCAACATCATGACCCTCGGCGGCATGGCCGCCGCGGTGGGCCTGATCATCGACGACGTGATCGTGATGCTGGAGCACCTGGTGCGCCGCGTCGCGCAGCGCGGCCACGGCACGCAGACGCTGCTGGCGGCGGCGCGCGAGTTCACCCAGCCGCTGGCCGGCTCCAGCACCGCCACGGTGATCATCTTCGTGCCGCTGGCGTTCCTGGGCGGGGTGACCGGCGCCTTCTTCAAGGCGCTGTCGCTGACCATGGCGACCAGCCTGGTGATCAGCTTCTTCTTCGCCTGGCTGGCGCTGCCGCTGCTGGCCGACCATCTGCTGAGCGCGCGCGATGCCAGCATCGAACACGGCGGCGCATTCACCGAGCGCGTGCTGGCCGCCTACCGGCGGCTGATGCAGCGGCTGCTGACGCGGCCGGTGCTGCTGCTGCTGGGCCTCGGCCCGCTGCTGCTGGTGGGCATGATCGGCTACTTCAAGGTGCCCACCGGTTTCATGCCGCAGATGCAGGAGGGCGGCTTCGTGCTGGACTACCGCACCAAGCCGGGCACTTCGCTCAGTGAAAGCGACCGCCTGATCGCCCAGGTCGAGCACATCCTCGCCACCACGCCGGGCGTCGACACCTGGTCGCGGCGCACCGGCGCGCAGCTCGGCGGCGGCATCACCGAGGCCAACGAGGGGGACTTCTTCGTGCGCCTGAAGTCACCCTCGGGCCAGGCCGCGCTGATGCAGCACATCGTCGAGCGCATCCAGCGCCAGGTGCCGGGATTCGAGATCCTCGACACCCCGCAGCCCATGCAGGACCTGGTCGGCGACCTCACCGGCTCGCCGCGGCCGGTGGTGATCCGCCTGTTCGGCGACGACTGGAACCGGCTGGTGCAGCTGGCGCCGCGCGTGGCACGCGCCATCGGCAGGGTGCGCGGGCTCACCGAGATCCAGGACGGCCTCAACATCGCCGGCGACGCCGTCGAGATCAAGGTGGACCGCATCAAGGCGGCGCTCTCCGGCATCACCCCGGCGGAGGTGACGCGGCAGCTCGACACCTACCTCACCGGCACCGTCACCACGCACGTGATCCGCGGCCAGCAGGTGATCGGCGTGCGCGTGTGGGTGGCGCGCCACGAACGCGACTCGCTGCGCCGCGTCGAGGCGCTGCGCCTGCGCGCGGCCGACGGCCATCTGATCCCGCTCTCGCGCATCGCCACGCTGCAGTTGATCACCGGCCAGCCGCAGATCACCCGCTACGACCTCAAGCCCATGGTCGCGGTGTCCGCGCGCATCCAGGGCCGCGGCTTCGGCACCACGCTGGCCGACGTCAAGCGCGTGCTGGCGCAGCCGGGCCTGCTGCCGCCCGGCGTGTACTACACCCTGGGCGGCCTGTACCAGCAGCAGCAGATCGCCTTCCGCGGCCTGGCCATGGTGTTCGCCGCGGCCACCGCGCTGGTGTTCCTGGCGCTGCTGTTCGTGTACGAGCGTTTCCGCGTGGCGCTGTCGATCATGGCCGCGCCGCTGCTGGCCGCCAGCGCGGTGTTCTTCGGCCTGTGGATTACCGGGCAGACGCTCAACATCACCGCGCTGATGGGCCTGACCATGATCCTCGGCATCGTCACCGAGGTGGGCGTGTTCTATTTCTCCGAGCTGTACCTGCTGCGCGGCGAGGGCGTGGCCTTCCGCGAGGCGCTGATCCGGGCCGGCGAGAACCGCCTGCGTCCGATCGCCATGACCACCCTGGCCGCCGCGCTGGCGCTGCTGCCGCTGGCGCTGGGCATCGGCCAGGGCTCGGCCATGCAGCAGCCGCTGGCCATCGCCATCATCGCCGGCCTCGCCGTGCAGATGCCGCTGGTGCTGGTGCTGGTGCCGGTGCTATACGCGCTGCTGACGCGGCGCGGCGCGGCTGCCTAGGCGGGGCTGCGCGCGCGTGCAGCGCCGGCCCGGTCCGCAGTTTCCCGACAGTCTGCTAAAGCCGCCGCTCCACGTCGCGCATGCCGATGTCCCCCGCCCGCCGGAACGCGCTGGCCACGCGGTCGCATTCCTGCGCGGAGACGCCCAGCGCCTCGAACACCTTGCGCCAGGGCCGCACCGCCGCCGCCACCCGTTCGATGATGCGCGTCGCCGCCGGCGGCAGCAGGCCGAAGCGTCCGGCGCCGGCCAATGCGTTGTCCAGCCGCGCCGTGCGACCGTGCGGACCTACCGACAGATGCAGTGTTCGCTCCTTGGCGACCTGCGGCTTGGGCACCACGTCGTACAGCGGACTCAGGCGCCAGCCGTCGCCAGCCGGCGCATACAGGAAGGCGTGATTGCGCAAGTGATCGTCGTCGTTGGACACCAGGATG
>JAJYTR010000074.1 GCA_021792975.1 Pseudomonadota bacterium
GAGCAATTTCCACGCGCCCGGCGGCCCCGGCGTGCGCATGGACACGCATCTGTACGCCGGCTACCGCATTCCGCCCAACTACGACTCCATGATCGGCAAGCTGATCGTGCACGGCGAGGACCGCGCCACCGCCCTGGCGCGCATGCGCGTGGCGCTGGGCGAGCTGATCGTCGACGGGGTGAAGACCAACATCCCGCTGCAGCAGCGCATCCTGGGCGACGCCGGCTTCGTGCGCGGCGGGCAGAACATCCACTACCTCGAAAAGCGCATCGCCGAGCGCAGGGACAAGGGCATCAAGCTGGGATGACGCACCCGCGCCCGTACCTGCCGGCCGTGGCCCCGGCGCGGCGGGTACCTGCGCGGCGCTGTCGGCAGCCCGCGCGCGGAACCCTGCGCGGGCATGCTTGTCCATGCCGGGTGCGGTGCGCCAGGCCCGGCGGTTTCCGTGGGACCGGCCGCCCCTGCCGGTGCCGTGAATCGTGACTCGACCCTCAAACCCCACCCGTCCGCCGGCCGCTGTGCCGATCGAATGCGACGCCGCGGAAGCGCTGGTCCTGGCGCGGGCCGGCCGTGGGTATCTGATCGACATCCGCCAGCCCTTCGAACTCGAACTCAAGGGGGTGCTGCCGGGCGCGCTGCAGGTGCCGTTCTTCCATTTCAAGCAGCATTTCGGCCTCGAGCTGGACGACGAGGAGCAGGAACTGCTCGACGCCGACGCGCCGCAGGAAGACGACGCCCTGAATTTCGTGCATGCCGTGCAGCAGCTGCAACGGCGCCGCAACAGCATGCTGCTGCTGGTCTGCAACAGCGGGCGGCGCAGTCTGCTGGCCGCGCACCTGCTGCGCGGGATGGGTTACCGGCAGGCGTACTCCGTGCGGGGCGGCATGCACGAACTGGCCCCGCTGCTGCCGCCGGGCTGATCCCTCCGGCTCCTGCCGCCCTTTGCCGCGGGCGGCCGATATCCGATCATCCGCGCATTCTCCGCCGGCCTCCGCGATGCCGCACCTGCAGCTTCAGTTGACCCTGCCGGCTACCCGGCAGCAGCGCGCCGAGCAGGCCCTGCAGGATCTCGGCGCGCTGGCGGTAACGCTGGCGGACGCGCGCGCCGACACCGCGGACGAGCACGCCATCCTCGAGCCCGGCGTGGGCGAGACGCCGCTGTGGGAGACCCTGCACGTGCAGGCGCTGTTCGCTGCCGGGACCGATCGCCGCGGGCTGCTGGCGGCATTGCACGAACTGCTTCCCGAACTGGCGCCCGAGGCGATCGAGCTGCGCGAGGTGGCCGACCGGGACTGGACGCGCGCGTGGATGGATCGCTACCAGCCCATGCGCTTCGGCCGGCGCCTGTGGGTGTATCCGTGGAATCTCGAGCCGGCCGGCCTGGACGCCGATGCCGTCGTGTTGCGCCTGGATCCGGGATTGGCCTTCGGCAGCGGCACGCATCCGACCACGGCACTGTGCCTGGAATGGGTGGAGGCGCAGGACCTGCGTGGCGCGACGGTGCTGGACTACGGCTGCGGCTCGGGCATCCTGGCCATCGCCGCGCTCAAGCTGGGCGCGGCCGCGGCCATCGGCGTGGACAACGATCCGCAGGCGCTGCTCGCCAGTCGCGACAACGCCACCCGCAACGGGGTGGAGTCACGGCTGGCGTTGCACGCGCCGCAGGCGCTGCCTGCGGCATCTTGCCGCGTGCTGGTGGCCAACATCCTGGCGGGTCCGCTGATCGAGCTGGCGCCGCGGCTGCTGGCGCCGCTGGTGCCCGGCGCGCCGCTGGCGCTCTCGGGCATCCTGCGCGGACAGGCCGACGAGGTCGCCGCATGCTATGCCGCCCTGGGCGTGCACGATGTCGCCGTCGATCTGCGTGAAGACTGGGTGCGGGTGAGCGGCCGCAAAGGCTGAATGCCGCCGGCTGCGGAACTTGCCGCCTTGCACCGTGGTCTCTCGCCCTGCGCCGTGCGGCGCATGGACCCAGGGAGATCGACCGTGAACCGTAGACTGCAATGGATCGGCGTTGCACTGGCGCTGGCCGGACTGCTGCCCCTCGCTGCCGCCGCGCGTGACGCGGACGTGCTGCGCGCCACGCTGGACAACGGCCTGCGCGTGGTGATCGTGCGCAACACGCTGGCACCGGTGGTGACCACGCAGGTGAGCTATCAAGCGGGCTCCGACGAGGCGCCGGCCGGCTTTCCCGGCACCGCGCACGCGCTGGAGCACATGATGTTCCGCGGCAGCCCGGGCCTGACCCGCGACCAGTTGGCGGTGATCGGTGCCGGCATGGGCGGCGATTTCAACGCCTTCACGACGCAGGCGGTGACCTCGTTCTATTTCACCGCGCCGGCGCAGGATCTTTCCGTGGCGCTGCACATCGAGGCGCTGCGCATGCGCGGGCTGGACCTGAGCCCCGCCGGCTGGGCCAAGGAGCGCGGCGCCATCGAGCAGGAAGTCTCGCGCGACCTCTCCGACCCGTTCTACGTGTTCAACACGCAGTTGCTGGCGGCGATGTTCAAGGGCACGCCCTACGCGCATGACGCGCTGGGTACGCGGCCCTCGTTCAACAAGACCACGGCGGGCCTGCTGCGCGCGTTCTACCAGAGCTGGTACGCGCCCAACAACGCCATCCTGGTGGTGGCCGGCGACGTCGATCCCCAGGCGGCGCTGGCGCAGATCAGAACCCTGTTCTCCGGCATTCCGCGCAAGGTCCTGCCCGCCCGCCCGCAGTACGACTTCCAGCCGGTGGGCGCCGCCACGCTGCACTACCCCACCGACTACCCGGTCGGCGTGGCGGTGCTGGCCTACCGCATGCCCGGCCTGCGTGCGCGCGACTACGCGGCCGCCGACATCCTGGCGCGCGTGCTGGGCAGCCAGCGCGCCGATCTGTACGGCCTGGTGCCGGCCGGCAAGGCGCTGTTCGCCGGCTTCCAGAGCCAGTTCCTGCCGCGCGCCGGCATCGGCTACGCCATCGGTGCCTTCCCCAAGGGCGGCGACGCGCAGGCGCTGCTGGCGCAGATGCGCGGCATCCTGCGCAACTACGCCGAGCACGGCGTGCCCGCCGATCTGGTCGACGCGGCCAAGCACAAGGCCATCGCGCAACTGGCGTTCCAGAAGAACTCCATCACCGGCCTGGCCAACGCCTGGACCTTCGCGCTGGCTTTCCAGGGCGCGCACTCGCCGGGGGACATGGCCGCAGCCTACGCCGCGGTGACGCCGACGCAGGTGGACGCACTGGCGCGCAGCGTGCTGCAGCCGGCGCACAGCATCACCGCCATCCTCACCCCGGAGCCCTCGGGCAAGCCCATCGCCGGCAAAGGCTTCGGCGGCGCCGAGAGTTTCGCCAGCACCCCCGGCAAGCCGGTGGCGCTGCCGGCATGGGCGCAGCGGGCGCTGCGCTCGCTGCGGCTGCCCAGGTCGACCGTGCACCCGTACGACACCACGCTGCCCAACGGGCTGCGCCTGATCGTGCAGCCGGAGGACATCAGCGACACCGTCACCGTGCTGGGCAGCGTGCGCACGCAGGCCGACCTGCAGCAGCCCAAGGGGCAGGACGGCGTGGCGATGGTGCTCTCGGGCCTGTTCAACTTCGGCACCACCACGCTGGACCGCCTGGCCTTCCGCAAGGCACTGGACGACATCGCCGCCAGCGAAAGCGCCGGCTACGACTTCAGCGTCGCGGCGCCTTCGGCGCACTTCGCGCGCGCCGTCGCGCTGCTGGCCGACAACGAGCTGCACCCGGCACTGCCCGAGCCGGCGTTCCGCATCGTGCAGCGGCAGACCGCGCAGGCGCTGGCCGGGCAACTGCAGTCGCCCGGCTACCTGTTCCGCCGTGCCATCGACAAGGCGCTGCTGCCGGCCGGCGACCCGGCGCTGCGCGAGGCCACGCCGCCTTCGGTGATGAAGCTCACCTATGCCGACATCAAGGACTACTACTCGCGCACCTTCCGCCCGGACCTGACCACCATCGTGGTGATCGGCAAGGTCACGCCGCAGCAGGCCGAACGGGTCGTCGCCGCGCAGTTCGGCGGCTGGAAGGCGGAGGGTCCGAAGCCCGCGCTCGATCTGCCGCCGGTACCGCCCAATGGCCCCTCGCAGCAGGTGGTGCCCGACCGCACCAGTGTGCAGGACACCGTGGCGCTGGTGCAGAACACGCCGCTGACCCTGCGCGATCCGGCGCGCTACGCGCTCACGGTGGGCAACCAGGTGCTGGGCCAGGGCGTGTTCGCCTCGCGGCTGTGGCGCGATCTGCGCGTCAGGACCGGACTGGTGTACGGCGTCAGTTCCAGCTTCGAGATCGGCCGCACGCGCTCGACCTACCGGATCACCCTGGGCTGCGATCCGGACAAGGTGGACAAGGCACGTGCGATCGCCCTGCGTGACGTGGAACAGATGCGGAAGGCGCCGATCACCGCCGTCGAGCTCAGGCGCGCGCAGGGCATGCTGGTACGCCGCATCCCGCTGGGCGAATCCAGCGTCGACGCCATCGGTGGCGCGCTGCTGTTCTACGCGCAGCACGGCCTGCCGCTGGACCAGGCCAGCGTGGCGGCACGGCAGTACCTGAAAGTGACCGCACCGGAGATCCAGGCCGCCTTCGCAAGGTATCTGCGGCCCAAGGACTTCGTCGAAGTGGTCAAGGGTCCGGCGCCGGCGCGCTGAACCCGGTGGCCGCGGATGCGCGCCGCCCGACGGCGCGCGTCCGCGGCGGCTCGATTACGGTTTTCATACGAATGCGGCGGCCCGGCCCGGCAGCCATGACTTCCGGCCTAGGCCGCCTGCAACCAACGCGGCGGACGGTGGTCACAACGGATCCATCCCCCCGTCCGGAGTTGCGCATGTCGTCCGCCCCGCGTCCGTCCCGTCTTGCCCTGGCCCTGGCCCTGGCGCTGGCCCCGGCGCTGCCGCTGCTGGCGGCGCCCGCGTCCGGCGCGGCCGTCAAGGCCGATCCGGCCAAGGATCCGTTCGCGCATCTGGCCTTCCGCGAGCTCGGCCCGGCGGTGGCCGGCGGGCGCGTCACGGCGATCGCCGGCATCCCCGGCAATCCGCGCGTGTTCTACGTGGGCGCGGCCAGCGGCGGGGTGTGGAAGACGGTCGACGGCGGCCTGCATTTCACCGCCATCTTCGGCAAGGAAGGCACCTCCTCGATCGGGGCGGTGGCGCTGGCGCCGTCCAACCCGAACATCGTCTGGGTAGGCACCGGCGAGGCCAACATCCGCAGCGACGTGATCGGCGGCGACGGCGTGTACCTCTCCACCGATGCCGGCAAAACTTTCAAGCGCGTGCTCGATGAGCACGGCCAGGTGGGCCGCATCCTGGTCGATCCCAAGAACCCCGATCACGTGCTGGTGGCGGTATTGGGCAATCCATGGAAGCCCAATGCCAACCGTGGCGTGTTCGAGACCACCGACGGCGGCAAGACCTGGCACAAGAGCCTGTTCGTGGGCGACGGCACCGGTGCGGTGGACCTGGCCTGGGCGCCCTCCAACCCCGAGGTGGTGTTCGCCGCCACCTGGCAGGCCAACCGCACGCCATGGACCTTGAACGACGGCGGCCCCGGCAGCGGCATCTGGCGCAGCGACGACGGCGGCGCCACCTGGACGCGACTGCACGACGGCCTG
>JAJYTR010000025.1 GCA_021792975.1 Pseudomonadota bacterium
CTCATAGGCGTTGTCCAGCAGATTGCGGCGCAGCATGTGCGCGTCCACCTGAAAATCATCGCGCCCCAAACCCTGTTTGATGGCGACTTCCCACAGGCTGGCGGCGCTGAACACCAGCGCGTGTTCGGGGGCACGCAGCAGCTTGCGCGTCAGCGCGGAAAGACGTTCCGGCGCACCTGCCGCCCACAACAGCAGGTGCGTATCCAGCAGCAGTTTCACGATTTGCCGGCGAACAAGGCGGCAATCGCATCCGCGCCGAGCGTGTCGAAATCATCGGGGACTTGAATTTGCCCGGCCATGAAACCCAGTCGCCGCACCTGGTCGGCGCGCGGCGCATCGATGGCGGTCACGCGCACCATCGGCTTGCCCGCCTTGGCGATCACGAAGGATTCACCCTTGACGGCTTGTTCGATCAGGCGCGACAGGTTGGTTTTTGCTTCGTGGATATTGACGGTACGCATGGCTCGGCTCAACTGATCTGGTCCAGTGAACTTAGTCTACTCGCAATTTCGTGATCCGCTGATTTGAGTCGTGCGTTCAACGCGTGCGCTGCGGCCCGTCCGCCAGCCGTGCCCAGCGCTCGTGGTCGCGCCAGCGGCCGGCGATTTTCAGATAACGCGGCGAAAAACCTTCCAGCGTGAAGCCGCAGGCGTGCACCAGCGCGCGCGAGGCCGCGTTGCCGGGCTGGATATTGGCCTCCAGCCGGTGCAGTTTCAGCGTGCCGAAGGCGTGGCGCACGGCGGCGTGCAGCGCCTCGCGCATCAAGCCCCGGCGTTCGTATCCTGCGAACACGTAGTAGCTCAGATACGCGCTGGCGAATGCGCCGCGCACGACATGGCTGAGATTGATCACGCCCACCGGCGCACCGCTGTCGCGCAGGCACACCAGATGCGTGTGGTGATCGGGCAACGCGGCGCGCGCCAGCAGTGCGCGGAATTGCGATGGCGTCTGCGGTGCGTGCAGCCAGGGCTGGTGCAGGTTGCGACTGGTCCGCGCAGCGGCGAGGAAGACACGCACATCACCGGGTTGCAGCGCGCGCAGCACGATGCGTGTGGGCGCGGCGTCGCGGCGCGCCCAGGGCGGGGCGGCGGGCAGGGACTGCGCAGGCGTCCCTGCGGCCGCCGCCGGGACGCAGGCGAACACCCGTGCCGGCACCGGCTGACCGCCCACGATCAGGCGATTGCGCGCCACGCCTTCCAGCGTAGCGCCGGCCTTGCGCGCCACCGCCGCGCTGGCGGCGTTGCCCTCGGCTGCGATGATCTCGATGCGCGCCAGTTGCAGCGTGTCGAAGCCGAAGGCCAGCAATGCGCGCGCCGCCTGCGTGGCGATGCCTTGCCCTTCGCGCGTGTGTCGCACCCAGTAGCCGAGATTGGCGCTGCGGTGCTGCGCGTCGATGCGGTTGAGCCCGGCGCCGCCGAGGAACTCGTGGTCATCAGCCGAGAATATGCCGAACTCATGCGCGCTGCCGACGCGCCGCCTGGCCGCGCAATCGGCGAACCAGGCCAGCGCCATGTCCGGCGTGTAATCCGCGCGTGGCCACGGCATCCAGCGCCCGACGCTGGCCGCCGATTCGCGCACCGCCACCGCGAAGCGCGGCGCATCGCTGTGCCGCCACGGGCGCAACAACAGGCCACCACTGTGGATGGTGCGCGGCGGGCTGCGTGTGGTCACGATCAGTGCGCGGCCGTCGGCAGCCGCGCCAGCGCGGCGCCGGCTGCGGCCACGCCCGGCGCGCGGCAGACCGCGGCCGGACGGCCGCCGTCGACGCGGCAGATGGCGGCACTCAGCAGGTTGACGCGCGGCATGATGGCGGCGAACAGCGCGCTGCGCGGGTCGTCGAGCTGCGCAACGACCTGCCCCCAGCCCATGCCGGAGAGGCTGCCCGGCGAGATCATCGGCTGCGTCAGCAGGTAGCGCCCGTCCAGGTACACGAACGGAATGCCGTAGGCGAACGCTGTGTAGGGCGGCACATCGAAGCGCCGGAAGATCCGCTGCGCCGGCGCGGGCATCCGCATCAGCGGTTTCTGCTCGCGGTCGGCGGTCTCGAAGGCCTGCAGCGCCAGCACGGCGCTGTCGAAGCGCGCGCCGGTGAAGCTGACGGTGGGCGTGTCGGGGAACACGTCGTGCGCGGAGGACAGCATGTAGGTGAGGCCCGTCAGCCGCCCGAAGCGCAGCAGCGTCAGCACCACGCCCCAGCGCTGCGCGGCGCAGTAGGGACAGAACTCGGCGCCCACGTACAGCAGCGCGGGCGGGCGGCCCAGCGTGGGGCCCGCGATGGCCTTGAGGTACAGCGGCTGCGGTACCCGCGTCATGCGCAGGCCGAGCCGGCTGGCCTGCTGCAGCCGCGCCAGCAGCGCCGCCGGAAACGGGCGGCCGAGCCGGGCCTGCTGCGCGGGCGGCGTGCTGAACAGCAGTTGCGCGCGCGCTGGAACAGCGGCCGCCAGCAGCGTGGCCAGGGCCAGCGCGAGGCCGGCGGATGCGGGGATCTTCATGGCATGGCGTCCCGGAGATGGTCGGCGGATGCGCACTGAGACGCCGCGGCGCGGCGCGAGTTCCGCCCTGCGGATGCGTTGCGCGCGTCTTGCGGCGGCGCAAGCAATCTGGCCCCCGCTTGAACGGTCGCGCGTGCACCGGAAACCCCGCGCGCCCGGCGGGGTCCCAGCGCCTGCCCGGCGTCCCGTGCCGGGTGCAACGAAGGAGGTGTTTATGCGTAAACGCGTTCTGGCGACGGCACTGGCCGCGGTGGTGGCGGTGCCGGTGCTGGCGCTGGCGGCGGCACCGCTGCGGGTGCGGTTCGAGGGCTGCGGCGTGCCGGTGCACGAAACCGTGCAGGTGGAGCACACTGCGTCCGGACCGGTGCAGGTGCGCACCTGGAGCTGGCGCGGCCCGGGCGGCGCGGCCCTGCTGCGTGTCTCCGCAAGCGAGGGCGGCACCGGGATGCCGCGCTGGGCCTTGCGGCAACTGCGCCTGATGCAGGCGCAGATGGCACAGATGCAGGCAATGCAGGCCGCGCTGCTGCAGCCGATGCGGGTGTGGCCGGCACCGCTGCCGGCGCTGCTGGCGCGACCGGCGTGGATGCCGGCACCGCCGCTGCAGGTGCATCTGCTGCAGCCGGGCGTGCCGACGATCGCGCTGCCGCAGCCGGTGATCGTGCTGCACCTGGCGGCGCCCGCACCGCCTGCGCCCAGGCCGGCAGCACCGGCGCATCCGCCGGGCGAACTCACCTGAGCCGGCCCGCCCCTCCGGCGCACGGCGATCGCGCCGCGCGCCGCCGGGGCTTCAGGCCGCCAGGCCGTAGCTGCGCAGCAGCGGCAGCGGATCGGCGTCGCGGCCGCGGAAGGCGCGGAAGCTCTCCAGCGCCGGACGGCTGGCGCCCACCGCGAGAATCTCGCGCCGGAACGCCGCGCCGGCGGCGGCGTCGAGCACACCCTCCTCCTGGAACCGCGCGTAAGCGTCGGCGGCCATCACTTCGGCCCACAGGTAGCCGTAGTAGCCGGCCGCGTAGCCGCCCGCGAAGATGTGTGTGAACGCATGCGGGAAGCGCTGCCAGGCCGGCGGGGTCAGCACCGCCACCGCGCGGCGCACCTCGCCCAGCAGCTCCAGCGTGCGCGGCCCGCGTGCGGGGTCGTATTCGGCGTGCAGGCGCAGGTCGTACAGCGCGAACTCGAGCTGACGCAGCAGGTGCAGGCCGGCCTGGAAATGCCGCGCGCCGAGCATGCGCGCGAACAGCTCCTGCGGCAGCGTTTCGCCGCTGCGCCAGTGGCGCGCCACCAGGTCCAGCCCCTCGCGCTGCCAGGCGAAGTTCTCCATGAACTGGCTGGGCAGTTCCACCGCGTCCCATTCCACGCCCTCGATGCCGCCGACGCCGGGCAGATCCACCTCGGTCAGCAGGTGGTGCAGCACGTGGCCCATTTCGTGGAACAGCGTCAGCACGTCGTCGTGGGTCAGCAGCGCCGGCATCTCGCGGCCGGGCGGCGCGAAATTGCAGGTGAGAAAGGCGGCCGGACGCTGCAGACGCGCGCCGTCGCGGAAGCGTGCGCGGCAGACGTCCATCCATGCCCCGCCGCGTTTGCCGGCGCGCGCGTACAGATCGAGATACAGCGCGGCGAACGGGCGTCCGTCCGCGTCCAGCAGCTCGGCGTAGCGCACGTCCGGGTGCCAGACGCCGGCGGCGCCGGATTCGCGCACGCGCACGCCGAACACGCGCGCGACCAGCGCGAACAGCCCCGCCAGCACCTGCGGCAGCGGGAAGTAGGCCTTCAACTGTTCCTCGTCGAGGTCGTGTCGTGCGCGGCGCAGTTTCTCGGAGGCCCAGGCGACATCCCAGGCTTCCAGTTCCGGCAGGCCCAGCTCGGCGGCAGCGAAGGCGCGCAATTCCTGCAGCTCGGCCTGCGCGCGCGGGCGCGCGCGCCGCAGCAGATCCTCGAGGAAGGCCTGCGCCTGCGCCACCGAGGCCGCCATCTTGTCCTGCAGCGACTGCTGCGCGGCATTGGCGTAACCCAGCAGCCGGGCGGCCTCGTGGCGCAGCGCCAGGATCTCGGCGATGCGCGCCGTGTTGTCGAAACGCCCGGCGTGCGGCCCCTGGTCGGAGGCGCGCGTGTTCCAGGCCCAGTACACGCGCTCGCGCAGCGCGCGGTCGTCGGCATGCGTGAGCACCGCCTGCACCGCCGGCTGGCGCAGCACCACCAGATAGCCTTCGAGATCCTCCTCGCGCGCGTACTGGGCCAGGATGGCGCGCGCGGAGGGCGGCAGGCCGGCCAGGTCGCGCTCGTCGGTGATGTGCTCGCGCCAGGCCTCGCCGGCATCCAGCACCGCCTCCTCGAAGGCGGTGCCCAGTTCGGCGAGGCGCTCGCTGATGGCGCGGAAGCGGCTGCGCGCGGGCTCTTCCAGCGCCACGCCGGAATGGCGGAAATCGCGCAGCGCATGCTCGAGCAGCGCGCGCTGCGCGGCATCGAGCCGGTCGCAATCCGGCCGCGCACGCACCGCCTGCACCGCTTCGTACAGGCCGCGGTGCTGGCCCAGCCGCGCCTGCACCGCGGCGATCCGGCGTTCGGCCTCGCCGTAGGCCTGGCGCAGCGCCGGCGCATCCGCCACCGCGTGCAGATGCGCCACCGGGGCGAAGGTGTTGTCCAGATCCTGCTGCAGGCGCTCGCCGGCCAGCAGCACGTGCTCGAAATCGCGCGGTGTGGCCGCGGCGGCGATCGCCTCGCTGCCGCGTTCTAGCGCGTCCAGGCGCGCCTGCACCGCGGGCACGATGTGTTCGGGGCGGATGGCGGCAAAATCGGGCAGGGCCGCATCGACCAGCAGCGGGTTGTCCATCGTCGTATCCGGCACGGGGCGGATCTGACGATGGGGCGCGCGGCGCGGCTTTACAAGCGCTGCCGCCGTTCAGCGCGTCAGCAGCCGCAGCAGGCGCTCGGCCAGCGCGCCGTAAGGCGGCCGCAGCAGCGCGCTGGAGGACCAGCGCGCCTGGCGGAACACCGGCAGCGGTCTGCTGAAGGTGAGGAAGCCGGCGTGGCCGTGGTAGTGGCCCATGCCCGAGGTGCCGATGCCGCCGAAGGGCAACCGCGCCTGCGCGATGTGGAACACGGTGTCGTTGACGCTGACGCCGCCGGCCGGCACCGCATCCAGCACCCGCGCCACCCGCGCGCGGTCGCCGTCGAACACGTACAGCGCCAGCGGCTGCGGGTTGCGGCGGACGATCGCCAGCGCCTCCTCCAGCGTGCCGTATTCCAGCAGCGGCAGCACGGGACCGAAGATCTCCTCGCGCAGCAGCGCGAGGGGCTGCGCGGGATCGGCCAGCACCAGCGTCGGCGCGAAGATGCGCCGTGCCGCGTCATGGGCGTCCTCGCCGGGCAGCGTCACCACGGTGGCGCCGGCCGCGCGCGCCTCGGCGACCATCGCGGCCAGGCGTGCGTAGTGCCGTTCGCTGACGATGCTGCTGTAGTCGGGCGTCTCGCGCAGCGCCGGGTAGTGCCGCGCGACGTAGGCGCGCAGGGCGGCGACGAATGCCTCGCGCGTGCCGCGCGGCAGCAGCACGTAGTCGGGCGCGATGCAGGTCTGCCCGGCGTTGAGCAGCTTGCCCTGGGCGATGCGCGCGGCGGCGGTCCCCAGCGGATAGCCGGGCGCCACCAGCGCCGGTGACTTGCCGCCCAGTTCCAGCGTCACCGGCGTCAGCTGCTCGGCGGCGGCCCGCGCCACCTTGCGGCCCACGGCGGTGGAGCCGGTGAAGAACAGATGGTCGAACGGCAGCGCCGCGAAGGCCGCCCCCACCGCGGCGTCGCCCGGCACCACCGTCACGCGCTCGGGCGGGAACGCCTCGGCGATCAGTGCGGCCAGCGCGACGGCGGTGCGCGGGGTCAGTTCGGAGGGTTTGATCAGCGCGTGGTTGCCGGCGGCCAGCGCCTCCGCCAGCGGGATCAGGGCGAGGTTCACCGGATAGTTCCAGGGCGCGATGATGCCCACCACACCCAGCGGCCGGTACTGGATTTCGGTGCGCGCCGGCAGGAACGGCCAGTCGGCCCACATGCGGCGCGGCCGCATCCAGCGCCTGAGATGCCGGCGCGCGTGGTCGATGGCGTGCAGCACGGTCATCTGGTCGGCCAGCCGGCTTTCGTGCAGCGAACGGCGTCCGAAATCCGCGCTCATCGCCTGTGCCAGCGTATCGAAACGCCGCTGAAACGCCGCGCGCAGACGCGCGAGGTCGTCCATGCGCTGCGCATAGCCGGGCGGGCGCTGCTGCCAGGCAGCGCGGCTGCGCGCCAGCAGCGCGCGCAGGTCGGATTCGGATACGCGGGTGTCCATCATGCCTCCCGCGCGGCGTACTGCCGCGGCCCCAGCATGTGCGCGAGAATACGCCGCGTCGCGGCACCCTGCGTCGATACCCGGTGAATGCCATGAACCCTTCCTTGCGGCCGTACCTGGGCCGGATGCCGCGCGCGGGCGCGCGCTGCTATATCGACCCGGCCGCCTGCGTGATCGGCGACGTGGAACTGGGTGAGGACGTGTCCTTCTGGCCGTGCGCGGTGGCGCGCGGAGACGTCAACTTCATCCGCATCGGCGCGCGCAGCAACATCCAGGACGGCGCTGTGCTGCACGTGACGCACGATGGTCCGTACTCGCCCGGCGGCGCGCCGCTGGTGATCGGCAGCGACGTCACCGTGGGCCACGGCGCCATCCTGCACGGCTGCACCGTGGAGGATCTGTGCCTGATCGGCATGCACGCCACCGTGCTCGATGGCGCGGTGATCGGGCGCGGCGCCATGGTCGGCGCCGGCGCGCTGGTGCCGCCGGGCAGGCACGTGGGCGCGGGCGAACTGTGGCTGGGCAACCCCGCGCGTGCCGCGCGCACGCTCGACGCGCGCGAGCTGGAGCAGCTGCGGTACTCGGCGCAGCACTACGTGCGCCTGAAGGACGCCTACCTCGGCGCCTGAGGCTCAGCGCAGCAGGATCGGCTCGCCCATGCCCGGGATCTGCCAGGGCACGCCGTGCGCTTCCAGCAGCCGGCCGAAGGCCTGCATGCCGCGATCGGGATCGCCGTGCACCAGGAACACCCGCCGCGGCGTGCCGCAGCGCTGCAGCCAGGCCAGCAGTTCGCCGCGTCCGGCGTGCGCCGAGAAACCGTTGATGGTGTGGATGCGCGCGCGCACCGGGATGTCCTGGTCGAACAGCCGCACGCGCGCGGCGCCGTCGATGATCTGGCGCGCCAGCGTCCCCTGCGCGGCGTAACCCACGAACACCACGGCGGCGTCCTCGCGCCACAGGTTGTGGCGCAGGTGGTGGCGCACGCGGCCGCCGCTGGCCATGCCGGATCCGGCCATGATGACGGCGCCGCCGCGGATGGCGTTCAGCGCCGTGGATTCCGCGGTCTCGCGCGTCATGCGCAGGCCGGGCAGGTCGAACGGATCGCCACCGTGCAGCGGGTGCCGGAAGTCCGCGCGCAGGGCCTGCGGATAGCGCGCGAACAGCGCGGTGGCCGAGATCGCCATCGGCGAATCGAGAAACACCGGCAGGTGCGCCGGCAGCGCACCGCGCGCGATGCCGAGGGCCAGCGCGTACAGCACCTCCTGCGCGCGCTCGAGCGCGAAGGTGGGAATGACCACGTTGCCGCCGCGCGCGTGCGCGGCCGCCACCGCCGTGACCAGTTCGTCCACCGAGGCGGCATAGTCGCGGTGGTCGCGGTCGCCGTAGGTGGTTTCCATCACCACGTGGTCGGGCGCCGCGGGCGGCGGCTGCGGGTCGTCCAGCAGCGGCCGCCCCGGATTGCCGATGTCGCCCGAGAAGTACACCGTGTGCGCCTGGCCGCCGTCCTCGAGTTCGAGGAACACCGACGCCGAACCGAGGATGTGCCCCGCGTTCATGAAGGTGGCGTGCACGCCCTCGGCCACCGCGATGCGCCCGCCGTAGGCCGCGGCGGCATCGAAGTAATCCATCGCGTGGAAGGCATCGGCCAGGGTGTACAGCGGCGGCGTCGGCACCTCGCCGCGGCGGTGCGCGTGACGCTGCGCGCGGCGGGCGTCCTCCTCCTGCAGCCCGGCGGCGTCGGCCAGCACCAGACGCGCCAGCTCGCGCGTGGGCGCCGTGCACAGGATGCGCCCGCGGAAGCCGCGCCGGACCAGCAGCGGGATGCGCCCGCAGTGGTCGAGGTGGGCGTGGGTCAGCAGCAGCGCGTCGATGGCGGCGGGATCGAAACCGAACGCGGCGGCGTTTTCCTCGGCCAGTTCGCGCCCGCCCTGGAACAGCCCGCAGTCCACCAGCACGCGCGCGCGGCCGGTGTCGACGAGGTGGCACGAGCCGGTCACCTGCTTGGCCGCGCCGTGGCTGGAGAGTCGGATCATCGCGGGCCCCGGGGGTCGCGCCCGCCGGCGGAAAGCGGCAGGGCGCATGTGATGTAGCACGGGCCCTGCGCCCGCGCCACCGGCGTGTTGCTGGCAGTCGCGCATGGTCCGTACGGCCGGCGCGCGCCTTGACCGCGGTCAAGCGGCCGGCGCGGCGCGGCGGCCTACACTGGACCCGCCATCCGCCGCGGAGTCCCCTCGTGAGCGAACCCACCCATACCGTCAGCAACCAGTACGACGCGTACACCGGCTACGACCTGCTGGCCACCGACGCCGCCCTGGACGAGGCGCTGACGCGCGCCGGCGCCGGCTGGGCACGGCCGCAACTGCAGCGTTACGCGCACTGGCTCGGCCGCGGCGAGACCTTCGAACTGGCACAGCAGGCCAATCGCTGCGGCCCCGAACTGCACGCCTTCGACGCGCGTGGCCGGCGCGTCGACCAGGTGCGTTTCCACCCCGCCTGGCATGCGCTCAGCCGCGCCTACCGCGCCGAGGGCCTGGTGTCGCTGCCCTTCCACGAGACGCGCGGCGGCCGCTGGACGGCCTGGGCTGCGGGCTTCTACCTGCACGGCCAGATCGAGCAGGGCACGCTGTGCCCGGCCAGCATGAGCACCGCCGGCATTCCGCTGCTGCAGCGCGAGCCGGCGCTGTGGCGCACGCTGGAGACCCGGCTGTACAGCCGCGACTACGACCCGCGCGACCTGCCGCTCGAGGAGAAATCCTGCGTCTGGCTGGGCATGGGCATGACCGAGAAGCAGGGCGGCTCCGACGTGCGTGCCAACACCACCGCGGCCCTGCCCGTCGGGACCGGCGGACGCGGCGGCGAATACCGGCTGCGCGGTCACAAATGGTTCTTCTCGGCGCCGCACAGCGACGCGCACCTGGTCACCGCGCGCACGCCCGACGGCGGCCATGCCTGCTTCTACGTGCCGCGCTGGCGTCCGGACGGCAGCCGCAACGCCATCCTCGTCCAGCGCCTCAAGGACAAGGTCGGCAACCGCAGCAACGCCAGCGCCGAAATCGAGTTCGACGACGCGTGGGGCGTGCTGATGGGGGAAGAGGGACACGGCATCCGCACCATCATCGAGATGGCGGCGCTGACCCGCCTGACCTGCGTGATCGGCAGCGCCGCGCTGCTGCGCCAGGCGCTGGTGCAGGCGCTGGCCTACGCCCGCCGGCGCCGCGCCTTCGGCCGGCCGCTGGCCGCGCAGCCGCTGATGCAGGCGCTGCTGGCCGACCTGGCACTGGAATCCGAAGCGGCGCTGCTGCTGGCCCTGCACCTGGCCGACTGCAGCGAGCGGGTGCAGCAGCCGCAGGCGCAGGCGTGGCAGCGCATCCTCACCCCGG
The DNA here is from genome assembly GCA_021792975.1 of Pseudomonadota bacterium. Classification (GTDB taxonomy): domain Bacteria; phylum Pseudomonadota; class Gammaproteobacteria; order Xanthomonadales; family Rhodanobacteraceae; genus Metallibacterium. The sequence goes on from JAJYTR010000025.1 coordinate 10,185, forward strand.
CCGCCAAGTTCTGGGTATGCAAACGCGCCGTGGCGCTGGTCGCGGAAGCCATGGAGGTGCTGGGCGGCAACGGCTACGTCGAGGAGGACGCACTGGGCCGGCTCTACCGCGAGGCGCCGGTGAACTCGATCTGGGAGGGTTCCGGCAACGTGATGTGCCTGGACCTGCTGCGCGCCCTGGCGCGCGCGCCGCAGCTCGCGCAGGTGCTGCGCGAAGAGCTGGCCGCGGCCGCGCGGGAGGACGCGCCGCTGGCCGCCGAAGCGCGCGCGCTGGAAGCCTGGCTGGACCGGCCCGGCGGAGTGCGGGAGGCCGACGGACGCCTGCTGGCGCAGCGCCTGGTGCTGCTGGCGCAGGCGGTGCTGATGCGCCGGCACGCGCCGTCGGCCGCGGCCGACGCCTTCATCGCCACGCGCTTCGGCACCGCGCGCTGGGGCGCGGTGGCCGGCTGCCTCGACGATCTCCGCGGCGTCGACGCGACGGCGCTGCTGCGCCGAGCGCTGCCGGAGTGAAGCCGTCCGCCGTTCAGTGCGCGCCGGCGGCCGCGGCGCGCGGCGGCGGCCGGCGCCGCGCGCGCGGGCTCTGCGAGAGGTTCATCCACACCCGCAGCGCCAGCAGCGCGGCGAACGATTCGATGAGGGCCGCGGGCACCCAGGTGATCAGCCCGCCGTAGACCTGGTCGCTCATCACGTCGATGGCGAAGGCGCGGCCGCAGATGGAGAAGATCGGATACAGGTCGGTTCTGCTGAAGGTGATGATGGCGCCGGCCAGGATCTGCGGCGTCATGCTCAGCACCGGCGACAGCACGCGCGCGCCCGGCGCCATGCGCGCCGGCGGCCGCGGCCGGTGGTCCAGCACCAGCCCCCAGTAGATCAGGCCGCTGGCCAGCATCGAGAGGTTCATCAGCCAGTACAGGCGCACGTCCAGCATGGCCAGCGTCATCATGCGCGGGATCAGCCACACCAGCACCACCGCCACGAAGACCACGGTGGCCAGCAGCGGATTGAACAGCAGTGCCGCCGGCACACGCCAGAAGAGGGACCGTGCGGCCGGCCGCAGCGCGCGCGCGCGCAGCTTCAGCGGCAGCGCCGCGCGCCACACCGGCAGCGGGCAGGCCAGCATGATCAGCAGCGGCGCCAGGTGGTGCATCAGCACCTGCTGGATGCGGTCGATGAAGAACTGGTGCAGCGCGTAGAAATCGAAGCGCGTCAGCAGCGCGAACCAGACCAGCGCCATGCCGCTCCAGAACCACACCTGCCGCGCGCGCGGCACCCGGCGCCGGCGCGTGCCGCGCCAGAACAGCCCCGCGCCCAGCAGCCAGGCCGCCAGCAGCATGGGCGAGAAGTCGTAGGGGATCAGCCAGTGCATCGTGCGTCCACGCGCGCCCCGTACCGCACGGGGCGGGCCAGCATAGCGTGCCTTCCGGCCGCCACCGGCCGCCGCCGCGGCGCGGGCGGGGATGCCCGGCGCGGCGGCCGCGGCCTGGGCCACCGCAACGGCCGGCGCCCGCGCGCGCGACGCGGCGATCGGAGCCGGGCGGCCTGCGTGCGGTGCCGGCGCGATCCCGATCCCGGCCCGGTTCAGCCTGTACCGCAGCGCGCGCAGAACGCGATGGCATCCAGGTCCACGTTGCCGCCGGAGAGGACCAGCCCCACCCGGCGGCCGGCGAAACGCGCGGGCTGCGCCAGCACCGCCGCCAGCACGGTGGCGCCGGAGGGCTCCACGGTCTGCTTGAGGTACTGCCACAGCAGGCGCATGGCGGCGCGGGTCTGGCCATCGTCCACCGTGACGACTTCGGCACGCGCCGCGCGCAGGATCTCGAAATTGGGCGCGCCAATGCCGGCGCGCAGGCCGTCGCAGACCGTCTGCGGCGTGAATGCGGTGACGCGCGTACCCGTGGCCAGCGAGCGTGCGGTGTCGTCGGCGCCCGCGGGCTCGGCCAGCACCAGCACGCAATGCGGCGCGCACGCGGCCAGCACCAGCGCGGTCCCGGCGGCCAGCCCGCCGCCGCCCACCGGCACCACCAGCACGTCCAGATCGGGCAGCGCGTGCAGCAGCTCCAGCGCGGCGGTGCCCTGCCCGGCGATCACCTGCGCGTCCTCGTAGGGATGGATCAGCGTCGCGCCCAGCTCGCGCTGTAATGCGGCGCAGGCGGCCTCGCGCGCGGCCAGCGTCGGCGCGCAGGGATGCACCGTGGCGCCGGCCGCCTCGATCAGCGCGAGCTTCGTACGCACCGCGCCCTGCGGCACCACCACGTGCGCGGCGATGCCGCGACCGGCCGCCGCCAGCGCCAGTGCGGCGCCATGGTTGCCCGAGGAATGCGTCAGCACGCCACGCGCGGCCCGCGCGTCCTGCAGCGCCCACACCGCATTGCAGGCGCCGCGGAACTTGAACGCGCCGCCGCGCTGCAGATGCTCGGCCTTGAAATGCAGGGCGGCGCCAGCCAGCGCGTCCAGCGCCGGCTCGCACAGTACCGGCGTCATGCGCGCGTGCGGGGCAATGCGCGCGGCGGCGGCGAGGACATCGTCGAAGCGGGGCGGCGGGCTGCTGGACATGGGCGTGGGTGCGGACCGCGAGGCGCGCATGATGCCGCATCGGCACGCGGCGGATGCGTGCCCGTCCGCGCGACACTGAATCGCCGCCCGGCTTAACGCCGCCCTCACCGGCGCGGCCGCCGCCGCCGCTACCCTAGCGGCCCCCTGATTTCCGGATGCCCCCCATGCAGCAGCGCGATGCCGACGGCGCCCCCACGCCACAGCACAAGACCCGCCTGGACGACTACCGCGTGCCCGACTGGCGCGTCGACACCGTCGAACTGGCGTTTGACCTGGAGATCACGCAGACCGAAGTGCACGCGCGGCTGGCGCTGGAGGCGGCCGGCGACGCGCCGCCGCCGCTGCGGCTGGACGGCGAGGACCTGGAGCTGCTGGAGCTGCGCGTGGACGGCCGCGCGCCGCCCGCCGGATCCTGGCGGCAGGACGCGCAGGGTCTCACGCTGTCCGCGCTGCCGCGGCGCTGCGTGGTGGAAACGCGCGTGCGCATCCGGCCCGAGGCCAACACCGCGCTGGAGGGTCTGTACCTCTCCGGCAGCCGCGAGAACGGATTCCTGCTGACGCAGTGCGAGGCCGAAGGTTTCCGCCGCATCACCTTCTTTCCGGACCGCCCCGACGTGCTGGCGCGCTACACGGTGGAGCTGCGCGCCGACGCCGGCCGCTTCCCGGTGCTGCTGGCCGGCGGCAATCCGGCCGGCAGCGGCGCGCTGCCCGGCGGCCGCCACTTCGCGCGCTTCGCCGATCCGCACCCGCGGCCCAGCTACCTGTTCGCGCTGGTGGCGGGAAAACTCGAGCGCATCACGCGCGGCTACACCACCGCCGCAGGCCGCGCGGTGCAGCTCAACCTGTGGGCCGAGCCGCAGTCCATCGGCCAGTGCGGCTACGCGCTGGACGCGCTGGAGCGCGCGATGCGCTGGGACGAGCGCGTGTACGGCCGCAATTACGATCTGGACGTGTTCCACATCGTCGCCACCCAGGATTTCAACATGGGCGCGATGGAGAACAAGGGACTCAACATCTTCAACGCCAAGTACCTGCTGGCCGACACGGACACCACCACCGACGAGGGCTTCCGCGCGGTCGAGGCGGTGGTGGCGCACGAGTACTTCCACAACTGGTCGGGCAACCGCGTCACCTGCCGCGACTGGTTCCAGCTTTCGCTGAAGGAAGGCTTCACCGTGTTCCGCGAACAGAGCTTCAGCGCCGACATGCACTCGCCGGCGCTGAAGCGCATCGAGGATGTCTCCGTGCTGCGGCGCGCGCAGTTTCCCGAGGACGCCGGCCCGCTGGCGCACCCGGTGCGCCCTTCCGAGTACGCCGCGATCGACAACTTCTACACCGCCACGGTGTACGAGAAGGGCGCCGAGCTGATCCGCATGCTGGCCGCGCGCATCGGTCCCGAGGCCTTCCGCCGCGGCACCGATCTGTACTTCGCGCGCCACGACGGCGGCGCGGCCACGGTGGAGGATCTGCTGGCGGCGCTGGGCGAGGCCGCGGGCGCGGATCTTTCGCCCTATCTCGCCTGGTACGCGCAGGCGGGCACGCCGCACCTTTCCGCGCGCTGCCATCACGAACCGGGCAAACGCCGCTACGTGCTGCGCCTGGCGCAGCACACGCCGCCCACGCCGGGGCAGCCGCGCAAGCAGCCGCTGCCCGTCGCGGTGAGGCTGGCGCTGTTCGCGCGCGACGGGCGCATGCTGCCGCTGCGCCTGACCGGCGAAACGGCGGCAACGGCCTGCGAGCGCGTGCTCGAACTGCGCGATGCCGCCGCCGAATGGGTATTCGAGGACATCGACGCACCGGTGGTGCCCTCGCTGCTGCGCGGTTTCTCGGCGCCGGTGCGGCTGGACTGCGCGCTGCCGCCCGAGGATCTGGCCCTGCTGCTGCGTCACGACCCCGACGGCTTCAACCGCTGGGAAGCCGGACAGCACCTGGCGCTCGATGCCTGGCGTGCGCTGCTGGAGGGCGCCACCCACCATCCCGTGCAGGCGGCGTGGACGACGACGCTGGCGGCGCTGTTCGAGGACCGCGGATTCACCGATCCCGCGCTGCTGGCCGAATTGCTGACGCCGCCGGCCATCGCCGAGCTGGAGGCGGCACTGGAGTCTTTCGATCCCGATGCGGTGCTGGCCGCGCGCGAGGCGCTGGAGGACGCGCTGGCGCAGGCGCTGGGGGCACCGGCGCTGGCGGCGCGCCGTGCCGCGCTGCGGACGGACAGCGGCAGCGTGCAGGACGCCGCGGCGCAGGGGCGGCGCCGGCTGCGGCGTCGCGTGCTGGAGCTGTGGGCGCGCGCCGATCGCACGGCGGCCCTGGCCGCCGCTGCCGCACAGTTCGAGACCGCGCCCACCATGAGCGAACGCCTGGCCGCCCTGCGCGTGCTGGTGCGCCACGGTGCGCCGACGCAACGCGCGGCGGCGCTGGCGGCCTTCCGCGCGCGCCACGCGCAGCAGCCCCTGGTGCTGGACACCTGGTTCGCGGTGCAGGCCGAAACGCCTGCCGCGGATGCCGTCGAGACCGTACGCGCGCTGCTGGACGATGCCGCGTTCACCCTGCGCAACCCCAACCGCGTACACGCGCTGCTGGGGACTTTCGCGCGCCAGAACCGCACCGCGTTCCACCGCGCCGATGGCGCCGGCCACGCCCTGCTGGTCGATCAACTGCACGCGCTGGACGCGCTGAATCCGCAGACCGCCGCACGCCTGGCCACGGCGTTCAACGGCTGGTCCCGTCTGGAGCCGGCGCGGCGCGCGCAGGCGCGGCGCCATCTCGAAGCCCTGGCGGGCCGCAGCGGCCTGTCGGCCAACCTGGCCGATATCCTGCAGCGCACGCTGGCCGGGTGAAGCGCGGCACGGCGGCCGGCGCGTCGTGCACGGGCACGCCGGTCGCCGCGCCGGCCCCTAGGACGGGGCGGGCCGCGCGGGGCTTTGCGCCCCGCGCCGGGGATTCACGCCGGCAGGTGCGCCAGCGCTTCGTTGAGCTTCTGCATGCGGGCGTGGATCTGCGGCAGCAGCCGCGCGCGCTCCTCTTCCTTGCGCTGCTGCAGCGAGTCGAGCGCGAGTTCGAGCGTGCCCACCTCGACCATCAGGTCGTGGCGCTGGCGGATCAGGTTCAGATCGAGACTGGCGGCGGTCATGGCTGGATTCCCCTGGTGGCCTGTGCCAGGACTCATGCATCACACATGCCATGCTCGCGGATGAACCCCGACTGCACCGGAATCGCGACAGCGGGCCGTTTGTCTTGACACTGCGCGGCGGCCGATGACACCGTGCGTCCAACGCGGCCTGTTACGCGTTGTTACGCCGCGTTGCGGATCCCGCTTTCTGGCGCCCGGCACAACGGTCATCCTGGATTCCCCCTGTTCCTGTGACCGCCGGGCGCCAGATCCCTCCACCACCCGTCGTGTCGCGCGTCCTCCCCGGCGCACCGGCGGCATGCGCGTGTCCGCGTGTCGGCGGGCCATGCAGCGTCCGCCAACGAAAACGGCCCGGGCAAGCCCGGGCCGGTGCGTCCTTCCGCCCTCGCGCGACCGGCCCCTGAATTCCGGTCTCGGCGTGCTCGCGAACGCGTTGCGGGGCGGAAGTGCGAAAATGTTTCAGCAGGTTTCATGCCACGCGCCGATGGCTTGCACGGCAGGCACTTGGCGCGGAGGTCGTGATCGGCGGGGTGACGTGGCCGGGCGTTTCCGGGCGCGCCGCGTTGGGATTCAGGCAGTGCCGGCGGGGTCCGGCCGGGGGAACGGGCGAAGGTGTGATGGACGTGTTCGACGTGATCGTGGTGGGTGGCGGGCGCAAGGCATGCCTTGCGCGCCCGCGGCAGGAAGGCCGCGGGCCGGGTGACTTGGCGCGTGCAGGAAGCACGCGCGTAGTCACCGCCGTGGCCGCCGTCGTGATGCGCACGCAGCCGATGCGGGTGAATTGAGATGGACGTGTTCGACGTGATCGTGGTGGGCGGCGGGCGCAAGGCATGCCTTGCGCGCCCGCGGCAGGAGAGCCGCGGGCCGGGTGACTTGGCGCGTGCAGGAAGCACGCGCGTAGTCACCGCCGTGGCCGCCGTCGTGATGCGCACGCAGCCGATGCGGGTGGATTGAGATGGACGTGTTCGACGTGATCGTGGTGGGTGGCGGGCGCAAGGCATGCCTTGCGCGCCCGCGGCAGGAAGGCCGCGGGCCGGGTGACTTGGCGCGTGCAGGAAGCACGCGCGTAGTCACCGCCGTGGCCGCCGTCGTGATGCGCACGCAGCCGATGCGGGTGAATTGAGATGGACGTGTTCGACGTGATCGTGGTGGGCGGCGGGCGCAAGGCATGCCTTGCGCGCCCGCGGCAGGAGAGCCGCGGGCCGGGTGACTTGGCGCGTGCAGGAAGCACGCGCGTAGTCACCGCCGTGGCCGCCGTCGTGATGCGCACGCAGCCGATGCGGGTGGATTGAGATGGACGTGTTCGACGTGATCGTGGTGGGCGGCGGCCACGCCGGCAGCGAAGCCGCCCTCGCCGCCGCGCGTACCGGCGCGCGCACGCTGCTGCTGACGCACAGCATCGAAACGCTGGGCCAGATGAGCTGCAACCCGGCCATCGGCGGCATCGGCAAGGGCCATCTGGTGCGCGAGATCGAGGCGCTGGGCGGGCTGATGGGCCGTGCCGCCGACGCCGCCGGCATCCACTGGCGCACGCTCAATGCCTCCAAGGGGCCGGCGGTGCGCGCCACCCGCTGCCAGGCCGACCGCGCGCTGTACAAGGCTTACGTGCGGCGTGCACTGGAGCACGCGCCCGATCTCCGCCTGTTCCAGGCCGCGGTGGACGATGTGCTGATCGAGGGCAGCCGCGTGACCGGCGTGCGCACGGCGCTGGGCCTCGACTTCCGCACGCGCACCGTGGTGCTGACCGCGGGCACGTTCCTCGCCGGCCGCATCCACGTCGGCCTCGAACAGCATGCCGGCGGACGCGCCGGCGAGGCGCCGGCGCAGCGGCTGGCCGAGCGCCTGCGCGAACTCGCCCTCGGCGTGGGCCGGCTGAAGACCGGCACGCCGCCCAGACTGGACGCGCGCACGGTGGACTTCGGCGTGATGGCACCGCAGCCGGGCGATGTGCCGCTGCCCTGTTTCGCGCTGGACGGACGCGGGAACCCGCCGCCGCCGCAGGTGCCCTGCCACATCACGCACACCTGCGCCGAAACCCACGCCATCATCCGCGCCGCGCTGGACCGCTCGCCGCTGTACACCGGCCGCATCGCGGGCGTGGGTCCGCGCTACTGCCCCTCGATCGAGGACAAGGTGGTGCGCTTTGCCGACAAGGACCGGCACTCGATCTTCATCGAGCCCGAGGGGCTGGACAGCGGCGAGCTGTACCCCAACGGCATCTCCACGTCCCTGCCCTTCGACGCGCAGCAGGCGCTGGTGCGCAGCATCCCGGGCCTCGAACGCGCCGAGATCACCCGCCCCGGCTACGCCATCGAATACGACTACTTCGATCCGCGCGGGCTGTGGCCCTCGCTCGAGACCAAGGCCATCGCCGGGCTGTTCTTCGCCGGCCAGATCAACGGCACCACCGGCTACGAGGAAGCCGCCGCGCAGGGCCTGGTCGCCGGCCTCAACGCCGCGCGGCAGGCACGCGGGCTGGCGCCGTGGGTGCCGCGCCGCGAGGAGACCTACACCGGCGTGCTGATCGACGATCTGGTGACACTGGGCACGCGCGAGCCCTACCGCATGTTCACCTCGCGCGCCGAGTACCGCCTGCACCTGCGCGAGGACAATGCGGACCTGCGCCTCGCCGACGCGGCGCTGGGGCTGGGCCTGATCGATGCCGCGCGCCACGCGCGCACGCTGCGCAAGCGCGAACGCATCGAAGCCGAGCGGGCGCGGCTGGCGGCGCTGCAGGCCAGCCCCGGCAACACGCTGGGCGCGGCGCTGGCGGCGGCCGGCATCGCGCTGTCGCACGAAGCCAGCGCACTCGACCTGCTGCGCCGCCCCGGGCTGGACTACGCCCGGCTGATGCAGGTCGATGGATACGGCCCGGGTCTTGCCGACGCCGATGCCGCGCTGCAACTGGACGTGCAGGCGCGCTACGCCGGATATCTGGAGCGCCAGCGCGAGGAAACCGCGCGCGCGCGCCGCCAGGCCGACACCCCGATCCCGCCCGATTTCGACTACGCCGCGGTGCGCGGGCTCTCGGCCGAGGCCACCACCAAGCTCGCGCAGATCCGCCCGCAGACGGTGGGCCAGGCCGGACGCATCAGCGGCGTCACCCCCGCCGCCATCGCGCTGCTGCTGGTGCACCTCAAGCGCCGCGACCGCGCGGCCTGAGCCCGCGCCCCCGGCCGCCGGTCAGAACTTCACCTCCAGCGTGCCGTAGTACACGCGCGGCGTGCCCGGCAGCGCCAGCGTGTAGCCCGCCACCGGGGTGGCGTACAGGCCGCCGGCCGAGATTTCCTCGAAGGCGTTGTAGCGCTTGCCCAGCGCGTTGAGAACCTCCAGTTCCACACGCACGTCGCTGGCCCACGTGCGCGGCAGCGTGGCGGCCACCGCCAGGTTCAGCAGGCCGTAGGAGGGCATGCTCTGCTGGCTGGGCGCGCCGGCGTTGTTGTCGAACACGTGCTGGGTACCGACGTACTGCCACCACGCGCGCGGTTCGAGCGTGACGCCGCCGCCCATCGGCGCGCGCCAGGTGACGCCGGCGTTAAAGGTGGTGTCCGGCACGTAGGACACCGGCAGGCCGTCGTAGTTGGTGCCGCCGAAGGCGTAGTGGTTGAAGCGCGCGCGCTCGAAGCTGGCGTTGGCGTACAGCCGCGCGCGGCCCAGATCGCCCTCGCCGCTGAGATTGACGCCGTGGTAGTTGGAATCGCCGGTGCCCAGGCCCAGGAACTGGCCGTTGCCGCTGGAAACGCCGATGAACTGGTTGCTGAAATGCAGACGGAAGTAGTTGCCGCTGAGCAGCACGTTGCGGAACGCACCCACCGTCGCCCAGTGCATCTTGACGCCGGCCTGCCACTCCAGGCCGCGCTCGAGGATGTCGCCGCCCACCGGCTGCTTCTGGTACAGGCCGCCGCCACCGCCCACCTGCGGCAGGCGGTAGGCCACCGCCCAGTTGCCGTACAGCGCCAGCCAGCGCAGCGGCTGCCAGCGCAGGCTGATCGAGGGCTCGACGCGGTCGTAGTCGGTGGTGGCCGCCGGCAGCCGGCCCTGATTGTTCTGCGGATACAGCGCGTAGGTCTGGGCGAAATCGACGTTGCCGCGCGGGTAGTAGTCGGTGTGGAAGCTCACCGCGCGCAGCCCGGGGGTGATGCTGACGCCACGTACCAGCGTGAGGGTGTCCTGCACGAAGGCGGCTAGGTCGGTCACGTACCAGTAATCGCTGCGGTAATGGTCGTTGGGCACCAGGTACGAGCCGAAGTACGGCGCCAGCGGGCTGTAGAAGGCATTGCGCGAGTTGTACGTGGTGTTGATGACGTAGCCGCCCAGCGCGATGTCGTTGCGGGGCAGGGCGAGTTCGGCCCACAGCTTGTCGCCGTAGCTCCTGGTGTAGGGGTTGTTGTATTCGTACAGGTTGCTGGCGCCGGCCACCCAGTTGTTGAAGTGCTTGTGCAGGCGGGTGCCCTTGCGGTACCAGAGCAGGTTGTGCAGCGTGGTGCGGTCGTCCAGGCGCAGGTTCTGGCGCGCGTACAGCAGCCAGGCGCGGTTGTAGTCGTTCTTGGCCCAGACGTTCTCGTTGACCGCGCTGTAGAAGCCCGTGGTCTGCTGGCTGAACAGCGGCCCCGGAACCGGATTGCCGTTGGCGTCCTCGCCGTTGACGGTGAGGCCGGGCACCGGCGCCACCGGGATCGGCGTCGGCCGCCAGCCATGACCGTCGCCCAGATAGCCGCCGAAGCTGACGCTGCCGTTGGCGAAGGTCTTTTCGGTCTTCAGGTAGGCGGCGAAGTTTTTGCTGGACCAGGCGTAGCCGTCCGGCGAACGGCGAAAGCTGTCGGCCTCGCCCATGCCGCCGGCCAGCACGGTCCGCCAGCCGTCCAGCGAGCCGGTCTGCGCGCTGAAGAACAGGTTGCGGGTGTTGTCGCTGCCGTAGGTCAGCTGCAGCTCGCCGCCCGGCTGCGCGCCGGGCCGCAGCGGCACGAAGGCGATGCCGCCGCCGATGTCGTTGAACCCGCGGTCGAGCGGATCGCCGGGGCCGTAGGTGACGCGCACACCCGCGATCATGCCCATCTGCGGCAGCAGCGCCGACTGCCAGAGGCCGGTCACCGGATTGGACATCGGCACGCCGTCGAAGCTGACGCCGATGCTGCCGTCGTCGATGGTGCCGCCGGAGAATCCGCCCCAGCCCTGCTTGATGCCGTTGATGCTGATCTGGTACTTGGTGCTGCCGGTGGCGCCATAGCTGCTCACCGCGACGCCCGGCGCGAACGACAGCGCCTGCGCGGCGCCGGCCACCGGTCCGGCGGCGGCGATCTGCGCGCGATCCAGCACCTTGTCGCCCAGCGCCGATTCGAAAACGGCACGGCGGCTGAGGCCGCGCAGCTTGGTGCTTTCGGACTCGAGGGCCTTGCCCTTGACCACGATGCGCTGCAACTGCTCGGCATTCCGGGCATCGCTGGCCGGCGCGGGAGCGGCGTGCGCCGCCGGCAGGGCCAGCGCCAGGACGATGGCAAACGGCAACGGGCGGCGTGCACACGTGCGCGGTGCTGCGGTATGGCGGGTCATGATGACCTCTCGGTGACGGGACAGTGCCCGGCATGCTGGAGACGCCCGGTGGCAGCGCCGTGGCAGCACGCTCTCTCGAACACGACGGCACGATCACCTTTTCGTAAGGTCTCCCCGCGTCAGCCCATGCCGCCACCGGTACCGATGGCCCGCAGACGGCAGCAGGGGCGTGCACGCGGGCATGGAAGCCGCGCCCATCTGGTCGCGTTTTCGCAAACCGCTGAGCAGCGGGAGCAACGCGAATGACCCGGCACCTGCGAGTGCGCGCAGGATCCCGAGGCACCGGACTTACGTGGTTTTCAGGAACACGTAATCCACGGCCTATTGCACGTGCGCGGCGAACGGCAGTCTGCTCTGACCGTGGCCGGAATCTGCCGGCAACACCGGTTTGCGCCGGTCCACCTTTTCCGGAAGCCGATGCACAGGAACATGCCGTGTCGAGGTGCAAGTGACGTCTGCCGCGGCAACACCGGCCCGTGCCACAGGTCGCCGCGCAGCGTGCTCAAAGTGCTGCGGATACGCGTGGGCGCTGCCCCGACGGGGCGATGGATACCCGGCCGCGGAGCTGCTCGACCAGCGTGGCTGCCGGGCTGCCGCCGGATGACGCGCGGACCGCAGCGATCGCAATGACGAAAGCCGTCGGACGGAAAAGGGCTGCTGCCGCTGTCGCGGCCACAAGACCCCCATCCGTGCCGGCCGCGCGCATGGCTTCCGCAGTGTCGCAGTGACGCCTGCGGCGGCGCGCGACGTCCCTGGCGGTGCCGGACCCGCCGGATCCCACTCAGCGCGGCCTGCGGCGGACCGTGGTGGTCCGATTGATCCACCCGAAGAAGGATGCAGTTGATGAAAAAGTTCGTGATGGCGATGATTTTGACGGCAACAGCAGCGGCACCCGTGGCGTACGCCAACCCCGGCTTCGAGTTCGGCGCCAACATTGCCAGGACGACCACGTCGGCATATGGCAATTCATCCGATTTCGGGTTGACCGCCGGCTATCGTTTCAACCGATCGCTTGGCGTGGAGGGCGGTTACGAGTCGTTGATGGGCTATGAAATGACGCTGCTGAGCATGAGTGCTCTCGGCCGCTACAGGATTTCCGACCGCATCCATCTCCTCGGACTGTTGGGCATGTCCTACTGGACCGAGAGCCCGAGCGGCAAGTACAAGGCCAGCGGCATCGATCCGCTGCTGGGTGCGGGTTTGTCCTACCGCCTGACCAGGACCATCAGCATTCGCGGCGAATATCAATTCGTGCCGCACTTCAACGGTCTCGGCACGAATCTGAATACGTTTCTGATCGGCGTCAATGTCCGGTTCTGAACAAAGATCAGTTTGCGAAATCGGGCATCCTGCCGCCTGACTCGAAGCGGCTGCATGCCAGCAAACGGGCGCGGCAAGGCCGCGCCATCTTGGTCGCGACCAGCACTTGCGTGCTCGCCGCGACGGCACATCCGTGTGCCGGAGCGGTTTTGCAAACCGCTCAAAAATCAGGCGCGTGCGTCTTCGACGCGCCATGACCGCGCGCAACGGCACCGGCATGCGCGTGCGCCGGATCCCGGCGGTGCTCAGCCCATGCCGCCGTTGACCCCGATCACCTGCCCATTGACGTAGGCTGCGGCGTCCGAGCACAGGAAAGCCACCAGCGCGGCAACCTCCTCGGGGGTACCGGCGCGGCGCGCCGGTACCAGCGCGCGGATCTGCTCGGCGCTGAAGGCGGCATCGCCCATCGGCGAGGCAATGATGCCGGGCGCCACCACGTTCACCGTGACGTTGCGGCTGGCCATCTCGCGCGCCAGCGCGCGCGCGGCGCCCTCCAGTCCGGCCTTGGCCGCAGCGTAATTGACCTGGCCGCGGTTGCCCAGCCGCGCCGCCACCGAACCCAGCAGCACGACGCGGCCGAAGCGCGCGCGCGCCATCGGCAGCATCAGCGGCTGGGCGACACGGTAGAAGGCGTTGAGGTTCAGATCGATCACCCGCGCCCATTGCGCGGCGCGCATGCCGGCCAGCGGAGCGTCGTCATGCGCGCCGGCGGCGTGTACCAGGCCGGTGATGGGCCCGTGCGACAGTTCGGCCTGCAGCGCGGCATCCGTCGCGGCGGTGTCGGTCAGGTCGCAGACCAGCGTGCGCGCATCGGCACCGGACGCCGCCAGTTCGTCGCACAGCGCCTGCACGGCGGCAACGTTGCGCAGCGCCTGCAACAGCAGCGACCAGCCCTGCGCGGCCAGCGCGTGCGCGCAGGCGGCGCCCAGCGCGCCGCTGGCACCGGTGATCAGCATGCGGCGCGGCAGGGTGGCGGTCATGACGGGCTCTCCGCGAACGCGATCAGCACCTGGCCCTGCACGCACGGCGCGCCGGCCTGCAGCACCTCGAAACGATACTGCACGGCGGCCGGCAGCGCGGCCAGGCGCCAGGCGCGGATGCGCAGCGGCAATGCCGGGTCCAGCCAGGGCGCGGACAGGCGGACGTCGCGCAACGCCGCCAGCAGGCCGGCGGGCGACGCCTGCGGGCGTTGCGCCTGCGCCAGCAGCGCGCCGTGTACGGCGGCCGCCTGGGCGCCGTATTCGCAGGCGTGCACGGCGTGCAGGCGGCCCTCGCGCAGCAGCGGGTGCGCGCTGCCGGGCGCATCGGCGCCGGCATCGATGGACTGCGCGTCCCAGGCGTGGACGCGCGCGATCAGCGCCATCGCCTGCGCATGCGGGATGCGCCCTGCCCAGTGCTCGCGCGTCAGCACGGCGGCAGCCTTCGCGGCCAGGCCAGCAGCAGCGCCGCCAGCAGGTTGGCGGCGATGCCCAGCGCCACCGTCATCCCCAGCGCGCGCAGCACCGGCAGCGGCGCCAGTGCATACACGCCGAACGCCAACAGCGTCGAGGCCGCGCACACCAGCGTGGCGTGCAGCGTGCGCAGGCGTTCGGCGTCGTCGGCGCTGCGCGCGCGCTCGAAGAACAGCGCGTAGTGCAGGCCCAGCCCCGCGGCCAGCAGCAGCGCCACCAGGTGGAACAGGTTCAGCGGCCCTGCCAGCAGGCGCAGCGCCGCCAGCGTCAGCAACTGCGCCAGCAGCACCGCCGCCAGCACGCGCAGCGTGGGTGCGGCCCGGCGCAGGCCCAGCGCGACCAGCAGCGCCAGCAGCACGGCGGCGGCGGCCAGCGCGCGCAGGATGCGCGCGCGGTAGCCCGCCACCCAGGCCTCGCTCTCGGTCTTCAGGTCCACCAGCCGCACGCTGCCCGCCGGCGCCGCCGCGGCCGCGGCGGCCGCCAGCGCGGCCGGGTCGCGCACGCCGCCCATCAGTCCCAGGCCGAACCAGCGCCGGTCGCGCCGGATCAGCAGCGCGCGCAGCAGGCCGCCCAGCGGCGTGCGCTCGAAGGCCTGCGGCGTCAGCGGCGGCAGGTGGCGGGCGGCGTGGACGTCGCGCAGGAAGGGTGCGAACACGCCGGCGCGGTACGGCAGTCCGCGCAGCGCGTCATCCAGCGCCGACCGCAGTTGCGCGGCATCGGGCAGGCGCGCCTGGCGCGCGCGCTGCACGGCCACCGGCGGCAGATAGGTGCTGGGCAGCAGCAGGCTGCCCAGGCGGCCCTCGCGCAGCAGCGGTGCGAACCGCGCCGCCACCTGCATGCTGCGCGCGAGCACCTGCTGCGCGGTGTCACCCTCGATCACCAGCAGATGGCGCACGTCCGGCGCGCCCAGCGCGTGGCGCAGCCGTGCCTCCTGCTGCAGCAGCGGCAGGGGTACCGGCGTCAGCATGGCCAGATCGTTCTGCCAGAGGGGCGCGCGCACCAGCACCAGCGCCGCCAGCGCGGCCGCGGCCAGCAGCAGTGCCAGCCGGCGCGGGTGCGGCAGCCGCGACAGCGCGGCATCCAGCCGCGCCAGCACCGGTGTCGCGGTGTCGCGCGCGGTGGCCGGCAGCAGTGCCGGCAGCAGGAAGCGCGTGGTGAGGCCCGCGGCCAGGATGCCGGTCAGGGTGAACAGCGCCAGTTGCGACAGTCCGGCCGCACCGGCGGCGAAAAAGGCGAGGTAGGCGACCGCCGTCGAGGCCATCGCCAGCAGCAGCACCGGACCCAGCCGGCGCGCGGTGGCGCGCGGATCGGCATCGGCACCACGATGACTGAGCAGACGCAACGGATATTCCTGCGCCACCCCCAGCAGGGTGACGCCGAAAGCCAGCGTCAGGCCATGCACGCGCCCGAACACCAGCGCCAGCACGGCGGCACCGGCGGCGGCGGCCGACAGCAGCGGCAATGCCGCCAGCGACACGGCGCGCAGGCTGCGGTAGGACACCAGCAGCAGCGCCAGCAGGCCCAGCGCGGAGACCAGACCCAGCCGCTCGGCGGTGCCGCGGGTGAGCGCCTGCAGGACGACGCCGAAGTAGCCCGGCCCGCTGATCTGCAGCGTCGCCCGCGCATGCCCGGGCAACCGCGCATAGGCGGCGCGGATCGAATCGAGCACGCGGGCCTGCGCAT
Source organism: Pseudomonadota bacterium (assembly GCA_021792975.1). Classification (GTDB taxonomy): domain Bacteria; phylum Pseudomonadota; class Gammaproteobacteria; order Xanthomonadales; family Rhodanobacteraceae; genus Metallibacterium. The sequence goes on from JAJYTR010000025.1 coordinate 25,871, forward strand.
CCGGATCGAAACCGGCCGCATGCGTTTCCACCAGCAGCAGCGCGGCACCGTCGGCATACCACACGCCGTGCCGCAGCGGCGGCGCCTGCCGCGGTGCCCAGGCCTGCGCCAGCTTCAGCGTCTCCAGGGTGGGATCGGCGGGCAGCAGCGGCTTCAGCAGGCCAGCGCCGGGCGAACCCAGGTCGTCCAGCCGCTGCCGCAACTGCGCGTGCAGATAGGCGGCATCGAAGCGGTGCGTGTCCAGCGTCGGCGCCAGCAGATAGCGGTACGGCAGCAGGCCGGGTGCGATCCGCCCGGGACCGCCGGCGCCATTTTGCACCGTGGCGATCCGCCCATCGCCTGCCAGCGCCGCGCGCAACGCCGTGCTCAGCGCCGCCGCCTGCGCCGCATCCGGCGTGCGCAGGGCCAGGAACAGCGTGCGCGCACCGGCGCCCCGGCCCAGCTCGTGCAGCAGCAGGCCCTGCAGCGGCGTGCGCGGCGCCGGCAGGAACGCGCGCAGATCGCCGCTGACGCGCAGATGGGTGAATGCGTAGCCGCCCAGCGCCGCCAGCGCCAGCATCCAGCCGGCCAGCCGCGCCGCGCGCGCGCTCAGCGGCCGCCGGCGCACAGCGTGGCCAGACCGGCGGGCGTGGGATCGGCCGGAAGCACGACGCCGCCCAGCGCGCCCAGCAGGGTGAACGCGGTGTCGCCGTCGCGGCTGTCCACGCGCATGCAGCGCATGGCGCGACCGGCGCCGTCGATGCTGACCGCGCGGATGCGCTGCGCCACCTGCGCATCGCGCGGCGTCAGATCCAGTGTCCAGGCGCGGGCATCGCCATAGGCGTGCACGACGAACACCCGCTGCAGCGCGGCGGCATTGCCCGAGAGCAGCGCCACGAAGCTGGCGGCCAGGTCCTTCAGTTCGGGGGCGCGGTCCAGCGGGAAACGCTGCGGCCTGCCCCGGCCGCGCTGCAGGGTGGCGCTGTCGCCGTCGATCTCGGTGAGCTCGGGCGCGGGCGTCAGCACGCGCCGCTGCAGCCGCGTGCCGCCCAGCCACGCCATTTCGCCGCGCAGGACCAGCGGGCGCGTCAGCAGCCCGACGAAACGCACCTCGGTGAACGCGGTGCGCGCCGGCGCCGGCCGCGCCAGGGAGGCCACGATCGCGTCGGCGCGCGCGGCATCGCCGGCGCGCGCCTCAGCCGCGTGGGCCGTCAGCAGCGGCAGCGCCAGCAGCAGGATCGCCCGCAGCAGCAGCGGCGGACGGCGGGGCTTGCCAGAAATCATAGAAATTGAACCAGTCGTAGGGATTCTCGCGCAGCAGCGCTTCGAGCTCGGCGGCATACCGAGCCACACAGGCGGCCAGCGCGGCCTGCCGCGCCTGCGGCGCACGCGGCAGTTCGATGCGCGAAGCCAGCAGTTGGAAACGCAGATGGTAGCGGCCGTGGCCGCGGTACTGCGCGCAGCCCAGCAGCACCGGCACGCCCAGCACCGCCGCGATGCGCCAGGGCGCCAGCGGAAAGGGCGCCGGCGCACCCAGCAGCGGCGCCTCCAGCGCGGCCTCGCCGGCGCGCGTGCGGTCGCCCAGCAGCGCCAGCAGCGCACCCGCGCGCGCGGCTTCGCCCATCGCCAGCAGCACCGCCAGCGGACCCCGGGCGGCGTCGATCACCTGCCCGCGCAGATCCGGTGCCAGCGCTTCCAGCAGGCCGTTCAGCGCCGGCGTCTGCTGCCGGTCCAGCACCAGGCGCAGGCGGACCTGCGGGGCGCGGCCGGCCAGCGCGCGCAGCGCCTCGAAACTGCCCACGTGCGCCCCCACCAGCAACGCGCCGCGCCCGTCCGCCAGCGCCTGCAGCAGGGCGTCCAGTCCGCTGATCTCGAAGACGAACCCGCGCTCGCCCTGCGCCAGCAGGAATACCCGGTCCAGCGTGGTGGCGGCGAAGGCGTGGAAATGCCGCAGCCGCTCGCGCAGCCGCGCCGGCCGGCCCAGTGCTCGCCGCAGGTAGTCGCGCGAGGCGCGCCGCTCCGGACCGCGGCGCAGGAAGAAATACAGCGTCACCGGGCCCAGCAGCAGCCGCGCCGGCCGCCGTCCCGCGTGCAGCCCGATGAAGCGGATCAGCCACAGCGCGAACCAGCCGCCGCCCTCGTCGCGACCCTGCCAGGTGCCGCCGCTCACTGCGGCCTCGCGCGCACGCGGCCGCAGGCCACGGTGCCGGCGTCGGCCGCGTGGATGCGGAATGTCCAGCGGCCGTCCTGCCCGGCGGTCAGCTCCAGCCAGGCGTCGCGGCCCGGCGGCAGCGGCTGCAGGAACTTGGCGCTCTCCACCACCGCCAGCACCAGCCCCTCGCGCTGCAGCAGCGCGGCGAGCGCGTCCAGCAGCAGTACCGCCGGCACCAGCGGGCGCCCGGGGAAATGACCGGCCAGCGCCGGATGTCCGGGCTCGATGCGCAGCGGCGCGCGCAGCATCGCGGCCTGCACGGCGGTGCGCCGGGCGGCTAGGCCGCCTGCGCCGCGCGTTCGCGCGCGATGTGCTGCGCCAGCGCGCGCAGACTGCCGAAAATGCGGCGGTTGTCCGGGTGGTCGGCGCGCAGGTGGATGCCGTAATGGCGCGAGACCGCCAGCGCGATTTCCAGCGCATCGATCGAATCCAGCCCCAGTTCGCCGCCGAACAGCGGGGCTTCCGGGTCGATCTGCGCGGCGGAGAGCTGCTCCAGATGCAGGCTGTCCACGATCAGGGTGGCCAGGTCGTGTTCGGCGGGCGTTTGTGTGGACATGGCGTCGCTGGGTCGGTCGCGTAGGCCGCGGCGCGGCGTATGTGCATTGTAGCGGGCGGCCCCGGACGCCGCTGCGGCGGCGCGCACGGACCGTTGTCCGCGGCCGCGATGGCCTTACCATTGCAGCCCCCCCGGCCACCGCCAGATCACCGCCGATGTCGCGGCCCCTGCATCCGCTCTCCGTCGATACGCCGCCGCCGCATACCCTGCGCATCGTCCGCGCGGGCGCCTGCGCGGACGCGGACGGCACGCCGCTGGCGCGGCTGGTGTCCGGCGCGGTCCGGCAGGATCCCGCGGCGCCGGACGGCGTCCTGCAGATCCCGGTGCCGCTGCAGGCCGTGGCGGGTGCGGAGGCGCCGGACGAGTGCTGGCAGGTGCAGGGCGCCGCGGTCGAGACCGGCCGCGACGGCGCCATCCGCTACGCGCGCGGCGGCGGCTGGCTGGCGGGCATGCTCGAAGTCGAGGAAACCGGGCACGGCGGCATCGAGGCGGCGGCGGCGCATGCCTACGCGTCGCTGCGCGCCTTCCAGGCACGGCAGCCGGAGCGGCACCTGCAGCGGCTATGGAACTTCCTCGCGGACATCAACGACGGCGCCGGCGATACCGAGCGCTACCGGCAGTTCTGCAGCGGCCGCGGGCGGGGGCTGGGCGCGGACCTGCCCGGCGGCTATCCGGCCGCCACCGCCATCGGCCATCGCGACCCGCGACGGGGCCTGCTGCTGTTCTGGCTGGCCTGCCGCCTGCCCGGCCGGCATCTGGAAAACCCGCGCCAGGTCCCGGCCTGGCGCTATCCGCGGCGGTACGGCCCCACCCCGCCAGGCTTCGCGCGCGGCACGCTGATGCCCGGCGCCGTGCTGGCCATTTCCGGCACCGCCAGCATCGTCGGCCATGCCTCGCTGCACGCCGAGGACTGCCGTGCGCAGCTGCGCGAGAGCCTGGCCAACATCGCCGCGCTGCAGGCGAGCGCCGCGCTCGATCCGGTCCTGGACGCGCGCGCGGCGCTGCGCATCTACCTGCGCCACGCGCACGACCTGGCGCCGCTGCAGGAATGCCTGGCGCGTCATCTGCCGCAGGTGCCGGTGCAGGTGCTGGCCGGCGACATCTGCCGGCGCGAGCTGCTGGTGGAAATCGAGGGCTGGTGCTGGCGCTGAACCGGCGTCCGCGGACGCGGATTCAGTCCAGCTCCTTGCGGTAGCGCAGCGCGTCGCCGCCATCCTCGTAGTAGCCGGGATGCAGACCCGTGCGCCGGTAGCCGTGCGACTCGTACAGGCGCTGCGCGGCGCGATTGCCCACGCGCACCTCCAGGCGCATGCGCTGGCAGCGGCGGCGGCGCGCGACCGCCTCGGCGGCGCGCAACAGGGCGGCGCCCACGCCGTGGCCACGCGCTTCCGGCGCGCGGGCCAGCGAATACAGCCGTACGCTGCGGCTGCCGCGACGGAAGAACAGCACGGCCGAACCCAGCAGCTTTCCGCTGCCGGTGGCCACCAGCACCAGCGCGCTGTCGCTGTCGATGTGGCGGCGGTACTGCGCGCGGCTGATCAGGTCCGAGCGGAACACACGGTTTTCCAGGCGCAGCAGCGCGTCGAGATCGACGGCGTCGGCGCGGCGAACGTGGACGCGTCCGGGCGGTTCGGGATCGGCGGTCATCAGCACGGCGCGCACGGTAGTGGCGGGCGCGCCGTGCCGCAAGCGCCGGCCGCGGACCGCGCGGACACGGCGACGGACCGCGCCGGCGGGGCCGCCGCACCTGACCGGCGCATGCACGGCGCGCCCCGGCGTGCTTGCACACACGCGCCGCTGTGCCAAACTCGCGCCGCCCGCGCGCCGGCCCCGCCCCACGCGGCCATCCCGCACGCGCGAGGCGCCATGACCCGGCTGGTCATCGTTGTCGAGAAAAGCTCGGACTGGGGCTCGTACTACCCTTCCGACAACGTCGTCTCCGCCACGGACTATCTGCGCGAGCCGATCAGCGGCGAAGACCGCACGCAGGTCATCAACCTGTGCCGCAGCTACAAATACCTGGGCACCGGGTACTACGTGTCGCTGCTGGGCGAGGCGCGCGGCCATCGCGTGATCCCCTCGGTGCGCACCATCAACGATCTGCGGCGACGGTCGCTGTACGGGCTGGACGTGGAGGATCTCAACCAGAAGCTGGCCAACTTCCTGCCCGCCGGCGGGCGCGACACCACCGACTTCGGCATCCTGGTGTACTTCGGCGAGACCTCCTACCCGCTGCTGCGCGAGCTGGCGCGCGGCGTGTTCGAGGCCTTCCCCGCGCCGCTGCTGCGCATCGAGTTCGAGCGCGAGCGCATGTGGCGCATCAGCGCCATCAAGCCGATTGGCCTGCACACCCTGGATGACGCGCAGGAAGACGCCTTTGCGCAAACGCTCGACAGCTTCGCGCGCAAGTTGTGGCGCAAACCGCGCGCGCGCCGCCTGTACCGCTATGAAATCGCCATGCTGGTCGATCCGAACGAGGTGATGCCGCCGTCTAACAAGAAGGCATTGAAGCAGTTCGTCGCCGCCGGCAAGGAACTGGGCATCGAGGTCGATCCGATCGGCAAGGGCGATTACACGCGCCTGGCCGAATACGATGGTCTGTTCATCCGTGAAACCACCGCACTGGACCACCATACCTACCGCTTCGCACACAAGGCCGAGCGCGAGGGCATGGTGGTGATCGACGACCCCACCTCGATCCTGCGCTGCACCAACAAGATCTATCTGCACGATCTCCTGCGCTCGAAAAAGCTGGCCACGCCGCGCACCGAGATCCTCTACCGCGACGATCCCAAACAGTTGCGCGAGCTGCCCGAGCGGCTGGGCTTCCCGATGGTGCTGAAGATCCCCGACGGCTCGTTCTCGCGCGGCGTGGTCAAGGTCGATGACGGCACCGCGCTGGACCAGGCCGCCGGCGAGCTGTTCCAGCATACCGCCCTGGTGATCGCGCAGGAGTTCCTGTTCACCGAGTTCGACTGGCGCATCGGCGTGCTCAACCACGAGCCGCTGTATGCCTGCCAGTACGCGATGGCGCGCGGCCACTGGCAGATCTACAAC
>JAJYTR010000075.1 GCA_021792975.1 Pseudomonadota bacterium
CAACCTCGGCGCGATCGACGCGACGCTGCCGGGCAGCTACACCGGCACCCAGTACGTCGGCTTCGCCAACTTCGTCAAGGAAGGCGCCAGCACCTGGACCGTCACCGGCAGCAGCGCCGTGCAGCAGGGCTGGAACCTGCTGGGCGGAACCCTGCAAGTGGGATCGAGCGCCCTCACGGCCAGCATCACCGGCAGCTACGGATCCTACGGCACGGGCGGCAGTGGCGTTTATGCCGCTGCCGGCTCGACGCTCGGCGTCGCGGCGGGTAGCTTCGTCACGGGCGGCGCCGCAGGCTATGGCTACACGGGCGGTGCGGGCGTCTATGCCGCCCCGAGCTCGACGCTGAGCAATGCCGGCACCATAACCGGCGGTGCGGGCGGCTACTACAGCGGCACCGGCGGCGCCGGCGTCACAGGCAAGGGTTTCACCCTGACCAACTCGGGCGGCATCAGCGGCGGTGCTGGCGGCTATTATTACGGTGGCACCGGGGGTGTCGGTGGCGCCGGTGTCACGGGCAGCGCCTTCACCCTGACCAACTCAGGCAGCATCAGCGGCGGCATCGGTGGCGCCGGCGGCAATGCCGGCCACGTCATCGGGAATTATGCGGGTAGTGGCGGTGCTGGCGGTGCCGGGGTCACCGGTACTGCATTTACTCTGACCACCGCCGGCAGCATCACGGGTGGCGCAGGAGGCACAGGCGGTTACTCTGGTCACGACGGCAACGGCGGCACAGGTGGGGACGGCGTTTCTGGTTCCGCCTTCACGGCTACCAACACCGGCACGATCACGGGCGGTGCAGGTGGGGGGGTGAACCCCGCGGGTTATCTCGGCGGCTACGGAGGCCATGGTGGCTCGGGCGCGGCCGGATCTGATTTCACGCTGACCAACGGCGGCAGCGTTGTCGGTGGCGCGGGTGGAATCGGAGGTTTCGGGTTTGCATCTGGCGGCAATGGTGGTACGGGCGGCGCGGGCGTCACTGCCTATGGCGCCCAGTTGACCAACACCGGCAGCATCACCGGCGGTGCCGGCGGTACGGGTGGCGGCTACGCATTGCCTGGTGGCGCTGGTGGTGCGGGTGGTGCGGGTGGCGCCGGCGTGACGGGATCGGGTTTCACGCTGACCAATACCGGCAGCATCAGCGGCGGCGGCGGCGGAGCCAACGGGGCCTATGGTTCCGGTGGCGGCGGACTGCCGCCGAGCAAGCCGGTACCGAGCAGCCTGGGCAGCGGCGGCTATGGTGGCGTCGGCATCGTATCTGCCGGTGGCGGCACCGTGATCAACGCCGGTGCGATCAGCGGCGGCCTGGGTGCCGATGGCGTCACCCGCGCCGACGCGATCTACTTTTCCAACGGCGGCAACACGCTGGAGCTGGAAGCCGGCTCGATGATCACCGGCAACGTGGTCAGCGCGAGCGGCACCACCAACGGTGGCGACACCCTGGCATGGGGTGGCGACATCAATGCCAGCAGCGGCAACAGTTTTGCCCTGGGTCAGCTCGATGCCGTAGGCGGCACGGGTCAGTACCAGGGCTTTGCGAACCTCGGCAAGATCGGCGCCAGCACGTGGACTCTGACCGGCACCGACAGCCAGAGCCAGGTGTGGACGGTCGCGGCCGGCACCTTGATCCTGGATGGCAGCGTGGGCGCCAGCGGCGGCGCCACGATCAGCGGCGGCACCTTCGAGGTCGGCGATGCGAGTTCCCCGAGTGCCCTGTTCAACGGCAACGTGGCGGTGCAGGCAGCGGGCACCTTGCGCGGCCACGGCACGATCGGCGGCAACGTGAGCAACGCCGGCACGGTGATGCCCGGCGGCAGCGCCGGCATCCTGACGGTGACGGGCAATTACACCCAATCCGCCAGCGGCACACTGACACTCGAGGTCAGCCCGCAGGTGGTGGCCGGCACCGGCTACAGCCAGATGCAGGTGGGCGGCACGGCCAGCCTGGCGGGCGGACTGCTGATCGAACCGCTGGTCGGCAACTACAACGTCGGCAGCACCTACGACTTGCTGCATGCCGCGGGCGGCGTCTCGGGCACCTTCGCCAGCACCTTCGACAATCCGGCGTTCGCGGCCTACCTGACGCCGGTGGTGAGCTACGCCAGCAATGACGTGTTCCTGAAACTCAACGCCAACCCGGCTGCCTTCAGCAACAGCTATCCGAATTACGCGACCACCGTGAGCATGGCGCTGGGTTCGACCTTCCAGACCGTGCTCGGCGGTTTCGGCAGCGCACCGGGGATGGGCGGGATCACCGGCGATGCGCGCTCGGGCGCTTGGGCGCAATACACCGGCAGCGGTGGTGATCTCGGTGGCACGCGCCAGAGCATGCAGGGCGGCGCGGCGGGTGCCGGCACGGCGATCAACGCCCACCTGGTGCTGGGCGCGGCGATCGCCAGTGCCAACACGGCGACATCCCTTGCCCCCTCACGCGTGGTCGGCACCCCGCTGGGAGCGTTCCTGTATGGCATCTACCGCACCGGGGGTTGGCGTCTGGCGGCGAGTGTGGGCGGCGGCAGTTTGCGTCAGACCACCACGCGCGACCTGACCAGCCTGGGCTTGGCTGGCCAGGCGCTCAGCACCGGCAATTTTGCCGGCGCGGCGGCGCGCGCCGACTACCGCTGGAATTGGGGCAACCATGTCTTCGTGAGCCCGTATGCCGATGTCAGCTACTTGCACAGCCGCTACGGCAGTGCCCAGGAGAGCGGCGCCAATCTGCTTGACATCAGCTACGGTGCGCTGAGCCAGAACCTGACCCGCTACGGTGCCGGGCTGCGCCTGGGCACCATCGTGGATGAAAGCAACAGCACGCTGATTCCATGGATACAGGTAGGTGGCGTGGGCTACAGCGGCGATCGCAACCCGATCGAGATGCAGAGCATCGGCGGCCAGAGCTTTGCCGTCACCGGCACGGCGCTACCAAGCAGTGCGCTGACCGCCGCGGCTGGCCTCGACTGGCAGGGTCATGGTCCATGGCGCTTCAAGCTGGCGTGGTTCGGCGACTACGCCAGCCGCTACCACAGCAATGGCGGCACCGCGCTGCTGCAGTACGTGTGGTAGACGCTGATCACGGCATGCACGGCGGCGGGGCGTTGAGTGCCCCGCTCTCGTGCGGCGCGAATGGCGAGCCACGTTCGACGCGCGTGTTGTGTAACCGCGTTGCCGTGATTCGCGCCCGGAGCATGACTTCCGGGCTTTGACCGTCGCGCATCCAGCCACGATGCTGGCCCGGCATGCATCACGGCGCCTGCCGCCGTGACATCACGGGGACATCATGGCCACCACCGATACCGCCGCGGCGGCGCCGCGGTTTGACGACCTGCTCGGGCATCCGCGTCCGTTGTGGATGCTGTTCATGACCGAGTTCTGGGAGCGCTTCGCCTTCTACGGCATGCGCTGGGCGCTGACGCTGTACATCGTGGCGCAGTTTTTCGATGGCGCGGCCAGCGGGCAGGGCTATGCCAGCCGTGCCTACGGCGCGTTTCTGGCGCTGGTGTACGCCACGGCGATCTTCGGTGGCTACGTGGCCGATCGCGTGATCGGTTATCAGCGTTCGATCCTGCTCGGCGCGGCGATCTCGGCGCTGGGTTATTTCATGATCGTCGTGCCGCAGCAGCAGATCTTCCTGCTCGGGCTGGCCACGATCATCGTCGGCAACGGCTTGTTCAAGCCCAACATCTCGACCATGGTCGGCAAGCTGTATGCGCCGGGCGACGCGCGCCGCGATCGCGGTTTCACCATCTTCTACATGGGTATCAACCTGGGTGCGCTGGTGTCGCCGCTGATCACTGGCTGGCTGGCCAGCGTCATCAGCGGCACGCCGCTGGTGCAAAATTACAAGGCCGTGTTCGCGGCCACCGGCGTGGGCATGCTGATCAGCCTGTTGTGGTTCTGGGTGGGGCGCCGACAATTGCAGGGCATCGGCACGCCGCCGCCCGCCGCGCGCCACGGTGGCGCGATGCTGGCCTGGGTGCTGCTGGGCGCGGCCGTGGCCGTGCCGATCGTGTACCTGCTGATGGCCGAGGTCGGCGCCGGCGTGCTGGCGTGGATACTCGGCGCGCTGTTCGTGGCGCTGGCGCTGATGCTGCTGCTCGAGGCGCTGCGCGAGGGCGGCGTGGCGCGCGACAAGGTCGTCGCCATGCTGGTGTTGTTCGCGTTCAACGTGCTGTTCTGGATGTTCTTCGAGCAGGCCGGCAGCTCGTTCAATTTCCTGGCGCAGAACCTGGTCGATCGGCGGATGTTGGGTGGCTGGGTGTTCCCCACCGGCTGGTTCCAGTCGGTCAATCCGGCGGCGATCGTGATTCTGGCGCCACTGGTGGCGCTGACCTGGGGCTGGCTGGGCGCGCGCGGACGCGAACCGTCGATTCCACGCAAGTTCGGGCTCGGCCTGCTGTTCAACGCACTGGCGTTTCTGCTGCTGATGGTTGCGCTGAGTGCGCTGGTGGGCAGCAACGGGCAGATTCCGTTCTGGCCACTGGTGCTGGTGTACGTGCTGCAGACCGTGGGCGAGTTGAGCCTGTCGCCGATCGGCTTGTCGATGGTCACCAAGCTGGCGCCGCTGCGTTACGTGGGCCTGGCCATGGGCGGCTGGTTTTTGTCCACGGCGATCGGCAACAACCTCTCCGGCATCTTCGCCGGCCACGTCAGCGGTGCGAGTGGCATGACGGTGGCCTCGGCGCTGGAGGGTTTCACCTTCAGTTTCTGGCTGCTGCTGGGCGCCGGCGTGCTGTTGCTGCTGATCGCGCCGCTGATCAATCGGCTGATGCATGGAGTGAAGTGACGCGGTGGCGGTTGTTGCCCGGGCGCTTGACTTTGTGCGGGTGTGAACGTCGCCTCTGCTGTGGTCTTCGCAAGATTCCCCGGCTCCGCCCGGCTGCCGCCGCACGACTTGCCCGTGGCAGGTCGCCGGCGCGGCGCCTCGCCCGGCGCGAACTCGCCTATGATCTTCAGTCCCATTCGGCAGCGGTGGGCGCGCGCGGAACCGGGGAACCTCGTCGAGCACCACGCAAGAGCGATCGTTCAAGCACAAAACACGACTGCGCAAGGCGAACCCTCACCCGGCGCTGCGCGCCACCCTCCCGGAGGGCGAGGGAAAAAGCGTGCGCTCATTCACGCACACACAAAGCGAACAATCTCAGAAGGCGCTGCCCGGAATGTGGGCACTCGCCGCCCGCATCGAAGCCGCGCGCAACTGCGTGAGTGCTTGCGCCAACGTGGCCCGCGACAGTTCGCCCACGTGCGCGGAAACGAGCCGGCCATCGGCGGCGATGAACAGCGTCGTCGGCAATCCCGGCGAGTGATAGGCGCGCAGCAGTACCTCGTCGCCATCGAGCAGCACCATCGGCGGATCGAGCCGGTGCGCGCGCAGATAGTCGCGCACCGTGACGGTATCCTGGCCCTGATCGACCAGCACGATGCGCACGCCGCGTTCGCTGCGTGCCGCGTTCACCAGCAGCGGTAACTCGCGTTCGCAC